>QHTD01000059.1 GCA_003220675.1 Candidatus Rokuibacteriota bacterium
CCGGTTCACGGTTCCCGCGAAGACGCTGGACTCCGGCGCCTTCTCGGCCGGGAGGCTCTCCCCCGTCAGCATCGATTCGTCCACCGTGGACGCGCCCTCGGTGACCACGCCGTCCACCGGCACGCGCTCGCCCGGCCGGATGCGGACGAAGTCGCCGACCCGCACCTCCGCCGTGGGGACGTCCATCTCCACGCCGTCACGGATGACCCGCGCGGCGCGCGGCGCCAGGCTCATCAGCCGCCGGATCGCCTCGGAGGTGCGTCCGCGGGCTCGCGCTTCGAGCCAGCGGCCGAGGACGACCAGCGTGATCACCACAGCGCTCACGTCGTAGTACGTCATCGCGCCGTGCCGCATGAAGGCGTGCGGCCAGAGCGTCACGGCGACGCTCCAGAGGTAGGCCGCGCTCGTGCCGATGGACACGAGCGTTGACATGCTGGCCGTGCGGTAGCGGAGGTCGTGGACGAAGCCGCGGTGGAACTGCCAGCCGACCCAGACCTGGACGGGCGTCGCGAGCACGAGCTGGACCCAGGGGTTTTGGAGAACGCCCGGCACCCACGGCAAGACGTGGGACATACCGCCGAGGAGCACCGGCGCCGACAGGACGGCGCCGACGACGAACTTCAGCTTCTCGCGGCGCTGCGCGGCCTCGCGCGCGGCGCGCTCGCCGTCGACCGCCTCGCCCGGCACGCGGTCCGGGCGCGCCTCGGCCAGCTCGTAGCCGGCGGCGGCGACCGCCGCGCGGAGGCGCGCGAGGTCCGTCCGTGCGGGATCGAAGACGACCGCCGCCTGCTCCGTCGCGAGGTTCACCGACGCGGACTCCACGCCCGGCACGGAGGCGAGCGCGCGCTCGACCTTGCCGACGCACGCGGCGCAGTGCATCCCGCGGACGGGCGCGGTCATCCGCTCCATCACTTCCCTCTGAAGCGGGCGAAGACGTCGAGCAGCTCGTCGATCTTCTGCTGCCGCTCGCCTCTCGAGCCCGAGCGCATCGCGTCGGCCACGCACGACTCGATGTGGCGCCCGAGCAGGAGCTTCTCGACCTGCTCGAGGGCCCCTTGCACTGCGGCGACCTGCATCAGGATGTCGACGCAGTACGCCTCGTTGTCGACCATCCGCTGGAGCCCCTGCACCTGTCCCTCGATCCGGCGCATCCGCCCGAGGATCTTGGCCTTCGTCTCCTGGTTGATCACGCCCTTATACCCCCCTGGGGTAGTATCCCGCCCGGCGCCCGCCGAGTCAAATCGACGCGGGGCGGACGGAGGTCGCGCCTAGGGTTCGGCGTCAGACCCGTCGAGGTGCAGCTCTCACAGGTCGAAGAGCGACGGCTGCTCCGCGGTCGAGGCGGGCTTGCGACCGCGGGGCTTGGCGGCGCCCTTCTTCCCCTTCTTCGCCCTTGCGGCAGCGCCGGCTGCGGGCCTAGGGAGCTTCCAGCCCTTCTGGTGGGCGATGCGGTCACCCTGCCTGATCACGAGGAGATCGATGAGACGCGCGAGCGGGCTCGCGAGGAGCGTCAGGTACCGCTCCCAGTAGCGCGGCGAGTGGGCGAGCGTGCGCATCTGGTCGAGCGCGAGCGCGAGCGCCGTGCGGTCGCCCCGCCTCGCCGCGAGGCGGAGGTTGGCGAGAATCTTCCCCTGGTTGATGCGCGAGGGGGGCGTGGACGCCATCCGCCCGCGCGTCACTGGACGGCGCCGGCACCGCCCACGCGCACCCGGACCTCGTATGCCTCGCGGTCGGGCTGGTTCGGGATCGCGTGGACCGTGACCTTGCGGTCGATCAGCGCGCCGAGCCGCTCGATCGCCTCGCGCCCCTCACCCTCGAGGTAGCGCGCGACGTCGGGATGCACGCGCACGACGACCTCGCGCCCGGCCGGCGCGTCGGGGGCCGCGACCTTCGCGCGGACCGCGCGGAAGATCTCCTCGGCCAGCGGCGCCTCGGCCTTGACGACGCCCCCGCCCCGGCACGTGGGACACTGCACGGACAGGATCGAGCGGAGATCCTGACGCACACGCTTCCGCGTCATCTCGACCAGGCCGAGCTCGGAGATCTGGAGCACGTTCGTGCGCGCCTTGTCCTCCGCGAGGGCGCGCTTGAGCGCCTTGAAGACCTGCTCGCGATGCTCCTCGCGCTCCATGTCGATGAAGTCGATGATGATAATGCCGCCAAGATCGCGCAGGCGGATCTGGCGCACGACCTCGCCCACCGCTTCGAGGTTGATCTTGAGCACGGTCTGCTCGAAGTCGCGCTTGCCGACGTACTTGCCCGTGTTCACGTCGATCGAGACGAGCGCCTCGGTGTGGTCGATGACGATGTAGCCGCCCGACTTGAGCCAGACGCGCCGGCGGAGCGCCTTCTCGATGTCCTTCTCGATGCTGAACGCCTCGAACACGGGCGCGCGGTCCTCATGGAGCCGCACCCGGTCCGCCAGCGCGGGCACCAGCGCCTCGACGTAGCCGAGGCACTTGTCGTAGACCTCTTTCGCGTCCACGACGAACTCGTCGACGTCCGGCGAGAGCAGGTCGCGCACGACGCGAAAGGTCAGGTCCCCCTCCTCGTGGAGCGCCGCCGGCGCCGTGGCCGACGCGAAGCGTGCCTGGATCTGCGCCCAGAGGCGGCTCAGGAACTCGACGTCGTTCGCGAACTCGGCCTCGCCCTTGCCTTCCGCATTCGTTCGCAGGATGAACCCGCCCGCCGGAAGCGGGAGGGCGCGGAGCGCGGCGCGGAGCCGATCGCGCTCGCGCTCGTCACGGATCCGGCGCGAGACGCCGATGTGACGGGCCTGGGGCATGTAGACGAGGTAGCGGCCCGGCAGGGAGATGAAGGAGGTGATGCGCGCGCCCTTCGTGCCGAGCGACTCCTTGGACACCTGCACGAGAACCTCCTGGCCCTTCCGCAGCATGTCCTCGATCGGGGCCGCCGCCGGCCGCGTCCCGAGATCCTCGACGTCGACGTCCGCGTCACCCTCCTCGTCGCCGCCCGCGAGCATGGCGCGAGCATAGTCGCTCAGGTTGATGGTGTAGTCACCGGCGTAGAGGAACCCGTCCTTGTGGAGCCCGATGTCGACGAACGCCGCCTGCATGCCGGGCAGCACGTTCGTCACGACCCCCTTGTACACGCTCCCGACGATCGAGCGCTGCCGATGGCGCTCGAGATAGAGCTCGGTGAGGAGATTACCCTCCTGAACCCCGACGCGAGTTTCGGTGACGCCAGCGTTGACGACGATCCGTTTGCCCACGGCAGCACCTCGCTGACGCGGCGAACGGCGCCGGGTGCGCGCGCGTGCCGCGTCTCATTGGAACTGCCGCATCCGGACCGAGAGGAGGAGCCCGATCGCTACCAGGGAGGCGAGCATCGAGGAACCGCCGTAGCTCATGAGCGGCAGCGGGATCCCGACGATGGGCAGGAGCCCGGTCACCATACCCAGGTTGATCACCACCTGCACCGCCAGGAGCGACGTCACCCCGAGCGCGACGAGCCGGCCGACCGGCTCCCGCGACGAGCCCGCGATGTCGAATCCGCGGAGGAGGAGCAGGAGGTAGCACATGAGCAGTGCGAGACAACCGACGAACCCCCACGTCTCGGCGAACACGGCGAAGACGAAATCCGTATGACGCTCCGGGAGGAACGCGAGCCGGCTCTGCGTCGCGCCGACCACGCCCTTGCCCAGGAGCTGACCCGAGCCAATCGCGATCTTCGCCTGGATCACGTTGTACGCGCTCCCGAGGGGATCGCGGAACGGGTCCAGGAACACCAGGATGCGCTCCCGCTGGTAGTCCCTCAGCACGAGCCACGCCAAGGGCAGCGCGGCGAGCCCGGCGGCGACGGCGCCGCCCAGGAGCCGGAGCCCGAGGCCGGCGCCGACCAGAAGGATCATCAGCACGGGGAAGAGCAGCAACGCGGTGCCGAGGTCCGGCTGCTTGATGATCAGCGCGAACGGCACCGCGGCAATCGGCAACGTCATCACGAGCGTGGTTCGGCCCACGGGCTGCGCCCAGCGGGACGTGATCACCCAGACCGCCATGAGGACGAAGAAGACCTTGAAGAGCTCCGACGGCTGGACGGAGATCGGGCCGAGCACGATCCATCGCCGCGCGCCGGACACGGAGCGTCCGAGCATGTAGACGAGCGTCAAGCCCGCGAGCCCCAGGAGGTACAGGGCAGGCGCGGCGCGGACCAGTCTCCGGTAGTCGAGGCACGCGACCACGACGAGCGCGAGCAGGCCGACGACGAACCACGCGGCCTGGCGCAGGGCGACGGCGGCGCCGGCGCGCCCCACGCTGAGGGTCGCGAGCGTCATCACGCTCACGACGACGAGCGCGCAGGCGGTCGCGAACAGCGCCCAGTCGACGTTCTGGAGGAGGCGGCGGTCGACGCGCAGCATCAGCCGCGGACCTCGATCGCCGCGACCCTCTCGAAGAAGATCGCGTTCAGGATCTTCCGCGCGATCGGCGCGGCGACCTCCCCACCCCTGCCGCCGTGCTCCACCAGCACGACCACGACGACCTCGGGATTCTTCACCGGCGCGAACGCGGCGAACCAGGCGTGGTCCTGGCCGAGCGTGGCCTTCGACTTCCCGATGATCTGCGCGGTGCCGGTCTTGCCCGCGATGTCGAGCCCGGGGATACGGGCCGCGGCCCCCGTGCCGTCGTTCACCGCCGCCCAGAGGCTCCGGCGCAGGAATTCCCACACGACCGGGGAGAGCTCCACGTGGCCGTTCACCTGCCCGGCGTCGCTGTAGACGAGGCCGCCGTCAGACCGCTCGATCCGCTGCACGAGGCGCGGGCGCCACAGCACGCCGCCGTTCGCCACCGTCGCCATGAAGCGCGCGACCTGCGTCGGCGTGACGAGCACGGCGCCCTGGCCGATCGACAAGTTGACCGTCTCGCCCGCCGGCCAGCCGCGGCGGTCGGGACGCGGCATCAGGCCGTACTTCTCGCCCTGGAGCTCGATCCCGGTCGGCGCGCCGAAGCCGAAGGCGCGCGCGTAGCGCACGAGCGTCACGCCGCCGACCTTCAGGCCCGCCTGGTAGAAGAAGATGTTGCACGACTGCACGATCGCGCGCTGGAGGTCGACCGTGCCGTGGCCGCCCTCCTTCCAGTCTTTGAACGTCGCGGTGCCCAGATGGAACTCGCCGGCGCACTGGGTCCGGTCGGCGGGCGTGAGCGAGCCCTCCTGGAGCGCCGCGGCCGCGACGAGGATCTTGAAGATCGAGGCCGGCGCGTACTGGCTCTGGACCGCACGGTTCAGTAACGGGAAGTGCGGGTCCTGGACCAGGCGTAGCCACGCGCTCCGGTCGATCGTCCCCGTGAAGCGGTCGATCTCGAAGGCGGGCGTCGAGACCATCGCCAGGAGGTCGCCGTTGCGCGGGTCCATGACCACGACCGCGCCCGCGTGCCCCGCCATGGCCCGCTCCGCAGCCTCCTGGATCCGGCCGTCCACGGTCGTGACCACCTGCGCGCCCGAGTGCGGCTCGCTCTGCTGAATCAGGCGCACGGGACGCCCCATCGCGTCGACCTCGATGCGCTCGCCGCCGTCCTGACCGCGCAGGTGCTCGTCGAGCAGCCGCTCGAGACCGCTCTGGCCGACCATTTCACCGCGCCGGTAGCGACCCTGCCGGAGCTGGTCTTCGTTCGCCTCGCGGACGTACCCGAGCAGGTGCGCGGCAAAGCGGCTCGTCGGGTACACGCGCTTCGGCTCGACCTCCGCGATTACGCCCGGGAGCTCGAGCCTCCACTCCTCCACCTTCGCGACATCCTCGAGCGTGAGCCCGCGGCGCACACGGACGGGCGGGAACGAGTCGGCCTGCACGCGCGCGACCGCGTCCTGGAGCTCCTGGTAGGGGATGCGCAGCAGCGCGGCGACGCGGCCCAGCACCGCGTCACGACTCGCCGGGTCGCGCGGCAGCTCGCGGGGAATCAGCGAGAGCGTGAACGCAGGGCGGTTGTCGACGAGCGGCACACCGTGGCGGTCGAAGAGGATGCCGCGCGGCGCCGCGATCGGGCGGATGCGGATCCGGTTTCTGTCCGAGGCGTCGAGGAAGCGCCCGCCCTCGAGCACCTGGAGGTACCAGAGCTGCCCGACAATGACGACAAACGCCGCCGTAACGGCGAGCCCGATCGCCATGACACGTCGCTGCGCGGCGTCGGGACGCCCGACCACCCGGCGGCGGCGGAAGACACGGCTCACAGGCGCGGGCTCACGACGCGCGGGCGCGCAGCGACTGGAACCACGCGAGGCCCATCACGAGCGCGGCGCCCAGGAAGCCGTTGTAGAGCGCCTGCGGGAGGACGACGTAGAGCATCACGTCGCCGAACGCGGCCGGGAAGCGGAAGACCTTCAGCAGCGCGAACCGGACGAGGCCCTCGGCGACCGTGAGGAGCACGAGCCCGGGGACCTGCACGAGCGGCTGGGTCACCGAGAGTCGGCTACCCGCCGCCCCGATCGCGAAGCCGATCACGGCCTTCGTCAGCGCCTGGACGCCGATCAGCCCGCCGCCCGCCGCGTCCTGGAGAAGCCCCGCTCCGAACCCCGCCACGCACCCGAACTCAGGGCCCCGCCGGAGCGCCAGGAGCACGACGACGATGAGGGGCAGGTCGGGCGTCACGCCGCCGATGCCGAGCGCCGGGGCGAGCGTCGCGTGGGCGACGCTGCCGCCGAACACGGTGAGCGCCAGCAGTACGCGCATCAGTCGTCGGTCGGGAAATACGTGGCGAGGTCGTGCCGCGTATCACCGGTCACGAGCAGCACCTCGTCGACCCGCGCGAAGTTCACCGCGGGCTCGAGCACGGCGTAGTGGAAGAGCGCGGACCCGCGGTCGTCGATCGCGCGGACCCGTCCGATCGGGATGCCGCGCGGGAACAGCGCGCCCTGGCCCGACGTGACGAGGACGTCCCCGACCTCGATCCCGGTGCCGCCGCGCGCCAGGTACTTGAACCGGAGCGTGCCGCGGGGGTCGCCCTCGACGATGCCGGACGCGCGCGTCCGCACGATGTGAGCGCCGACCGTCGAGGCCGGATCGGTGAGGACCTGGACGATCGCGGCGCCAGGCCGGACGTCCACGATCCGCCCGATCAATCCGTCCGGCGAAATTACGGCCGCGAGACGGGGCACATGGTCGCCGCGCCCGCGGTTCACGGTGAGCGAGCGGATCCAGCCGCCCCAGTCGCGCGCGATGACCTCCCCCGACAGCGTCTTGAGCGGTAGCCGCTCTTGGAACGCCAGGAGGCGACGCAGGCGGCGGTTCTCGTCCGTGGTCTCGCCCACGCGGAGCGCCTCGACGCGCAGTCGCTGGTTGTCGTCGCGCAGGCGGCGGTTCTCAGCGCGCACGTTCTTCCAGTCTTGGTAGGTGTCCCAGATGCCGAAGGCTGCGCGGTGCGCCCGGGCGACGCCGGCCTGGACCGGCGTGGTCACCAGCGCGAGGAGGTCGCGGGCGCTGGCGCCGTAGCCGCGGGCCTGGAGCGTGAGGAGCAGCAGGCAGACACCCACGACCGAGACGAGCAGCGCGAACTTCCGAATCTTCACCCCTGCCCTCCGACTACCGAACGCGGCGACGCGCCCTAGGCGGGGATCGCCACCTTCTCCAGCAGATCGAGCTCGTCGAGCACTTTCCCTGTGCCGAGCGCGACGCACGACAGTGGGTCGTCCCCCTGCGTCACCGGGAGGTTCGTTTCCTGGCGCAGCAGGTGATCGAGGCCGAGGAGCAGTGCGCCGCCGCCAGTGATCACGATGCCTTTGTCGACGATGTCGGCCGCGAGCTCCGGTGGCGTCCGCTCGAGGCACGTCCGGACCGTCTCGACGATCGTCATGACGGGTTCGCGGAGCGCCTCGCGGATCTCCTCGTCGGTGATGACGATGGTTTTCGGGATGCCGTCGATGAGGTCACGGCCCTTGACCTCCATCGTCCTCCGCTCGCCGCCCATCGGGTACGCGGAGCCGAGCGTCACCTTGATCTCTTCGGCCCGACGCTCGCCGACGAGCAGGTTGTAGTGCTTGCGGATGTACTGGACGATCGCCTCGTCCATCTCGTCACCCGCGATCCGGACTGACTTGGCGTAGACGATGCCGGAGAGCGAGATCACCGCGACCTCGGTCGTGCCGCCGCCGATGTCCACGATCATGTTGCCGCCCGGCTCCTGGATCGGCAGCCCCGCGCCGATCGCCGCGGCCATCGGCTCCTCGACCAGGTACACCTCGCGCGCCCCCGCTTGCATCGCGGAGTCGCGGACGGCGCGTTTCTCGACCTGGGTGATCCCCGACGGCACGCCGATGACGATGCGCGGCCGCACGAGCGTCCGGCGGCGGTGCACCTTCGAGATGAAGTAGTGGAGCATCTTCTCGGTCACGTCGAAGTCTGCGATGACGCCGTCCTTCAGCGGCCGGATCGCGACGATGTTGCCCGGCGTGCGCCCGAGCATCGCCTTGGCTTCGCGGCCGACGGCCAGTACCGAGTGGTCCGCCTGATGGATCGCGACGATCGACGGTTCGTTGAGGACGATGCCCTCACCGCGCACGTAGACGAGCGTGTTCGCCGTGCCGAGGTCGATGGCGAGATCGTTCGAGAACATTCCGGCCAGCAGGTTGTAGAACATCATCGCTCCATCATTCAGGCAGAGTGAGAGTCGAACCCAGGGGTCACGGTAGCACAGTCCGTGCCAGAGGAAAACGAAAAGTCCGTCTTTCCAGGGCTTTAGGGCTCTGGGCCTGGCGCCGCGTCGGCCAGGAGAGCACGGGTCGTAGAGAAAAGCCAAGGGTTTTCGCGGGTTCCCGCATCGAGGCATTATCGGAATCGGGGCCCGAGGCCCCCGTCCTCGCCGATCGCCTTGGGAGCGGGCGGGACGGAGTGAGGCCGCGACGTCTTGCCGCTCGCGACGTCCAGGATGGCACCGTCGTGACGTCGATGGCACCCGGCGTGACGTCGTTCGGTCATCCAGTCACGCATGGGCTCCTCTTCGGATCGTGCGGATCGGAGGATTGGCGCGAACCGCCGTTCAGGGATAGCATTTCCCGCGCTCAGATGACAAGCGACGAGTTCGAGACGTGGTTCGAGAAGGGCGTGACCGATGGGCTGCCGGTCGTGCCTCCGACGCGCGAGCGCGTCCAGCTGATGCTCGCTGGGACGCGTCGCAGCCGCGACATGCTCATCGGCGAGATGCCGCCGAACTACGGCCGCCTCACGGTGGAGAAGGCCGCGGTCAACGCGGTGATGGCGGGTTGCCGGCCCGAGTACCTCGCGGTCCTGCTCGCCGCCGCGGAGTGCGCGTGCGACCCGACATTCAACCTGCACGGCATGTCCGCCTCCACGCACTTCTCCGCGCCGCTCATCGTCGTGAACGGCCCGATCCGCTCCCGGATCGCTCTCAACAGCTCGTTCGGCGTCTTCGGCCCGGGCTACCGCGCGAACGCCACCATCGGGCGCGCGCTCCGGCTGCTCATGATCAACATCGGCGGCGCCCGGGCCGGCGAGACGTCCATGTCCACCTTCGGCCATCCCGGGCGCTACACCTACTGCATCGCGGAGCATGAGGAAGCCAGCCCCTGGGAGCCCTACCACGTGAGCCGCGGCTTCGCCCCCGAGATCAGCGCCGTGACGCTCTTCGCCGGCGAGGCGCCGCACGGCATCTCGGACCACGCGAGCCGCACGGCGAAAGCACTCGCGGGCTCGCTCGGCTGGTCGATGGCCGGCGTCTGGAACAGCAAACACTTCCCGCTCTACTCGCACACGATGCTGGTCGTGGGGCCCGAGCACGCGCGCACGTTCGCGGACGACGGCTGGACCCGAGAGCGGCTCGCGCGTCATCTCTACGAGAGTGTGCGTATGCCCTACCGCAGCCTCCTGCCCGACGACGACCACGGCGAGGGTACGAACTTGAGGTACGGAAAGACCCCTCCGGCCCCCGACGCGCTGATCCCCAAGTTCCCGTCGCCAGAGGAGATCCACATCGTCGTCGCCGGGGGCACGGCGGGGCGGTTCTCGGTGGCGATCCCGGGCTGGCTCGGCACGAAGAACGGCTCGACGCCCGTCACCCGGCCCGTAGAATTCGATTGACTTGGCTAGAGCGCCGTGTCATGCTGTGCCCTGGTTCTGGTGCACACGGAGTCGAGTACCGATTAAGAGATAGAGACACACGCCGCGCGGACCCAGTTCGCGCGGCGTTTTTGTTTGCCTTTCAATTCCGGAAGGCAACCCCGCCGGCTCGGCGGGAGCACCCAGGGGCCTGAAGACGCCCTAAGGAGAGGTTCGAAGTATGGCGACAGGACAGGTGAAGTGGTTCAACGACGCAAAGGGCTACGGGTTCATCACGCAGGAGGGCGGTGAGGACGTCTTCGTCCACTACAGCGCCATCCAGTCTCAAGGCTTCAAGAGCCTCGCCGAAGGTGACAAGGTCGAGTTCGAAGTCACCCGCGGCCCGAAGGGTCTTCAGGCAGCCAACGTCAGGAAGGTTCAGTAGCCCGCGTTCGCTCCCGCCCGGGCCCGCTGACGGGCCCGGGCGGTCAACTCAACAACCAGCCCGAACGGTTCAGACGCTCGTGGTCCACTCATTCGCGGATCTTTCGCTCGCCTCCAAAAATGAAAAGCCCCGACGGAGGCTGCGGCGCGTGGTGACATCACTCACGGCGCGTCGCGCCGCCCCGCTGGTGAGAGCGGGACCGTCGGGGCCGGTGGTGCCTGGGACACCCACAGGCATTCCACCTCGAGCTAGCGTGGATCCTGCCTAGGAGGCAACCACCTCACAGATCACCGTAGGGGTACACATCGGCTGGATCACCTCCTATCTCGGCAAGGGCGCCACGCAGGCCCAGGTTCCCACCCACCCAGAACCGGATGCCGACTCCCGGCCCGGGGCTCGACCACGGCAGCCGCTGGCGGAATTGCCAGCGGGGACGCTGAAGGAACGCTGTGACGTTCCGATCGATTTGACCCCATCCTACACCGGGCTCCCAGGGTGCCAAATGAAAAACTGCGGCCGTTGCTACTTGACGACGATGCGGGCGCGATTCCGCTCCCAAAGGCCGCTGCCGATACCCTCGACCTTCCGGATTGCCTCGGGTTTCTGGAACAGGCCGTGGTGCTCACGGTACTCGACGATCTTCTCGGCGACCTTCCGACCGACGCCCTCGAGCTTCATCAGCTCCTTGACGTCCGCCGTGTTGATGTTGACGGGGTCGCCGGCCGTCTCGGCCGCGTTCACAACCTCCGACCGGCCGTGCTGCGCGGCCGCGGCCGGCCACGACGCGACGCTCACCACGGCGACGAACCAGACGACGAGTGCGCTGCGACGGATCATTCGCGTTCCTCCTCGGGGTTCGGGTTCACGATCTCGACGTTCACGACAGTCACTCCAGTGCTCGCGAGCGATGCCATTGAACAGGCACCCCGTGGAACGCGTCAACGTCCAATGATTCAGACAGCGTGCTGTCAGTCATCGGAGACGGAGCCAAGCGAGCCCAGGTACTCCTGCCACTCGACCGGCACCATCGACTTCTTCTTCGAGTTGCAGTCCTTGCAGGCGGGCACGACGTTCGCGCGCGTGGACCGGCCGCCGCGGCCCATCGGGACGATGTGATCCATCGTGAGGTTCCTGGGTCCGACGCTGCGTCGGCAGTAGTAGCAGGCGCCGTCGGCGATCCGACGCTTCCACCACTGGCTCTGGCGCAGCTCGCGCGCTTTCGCGCGCTCGCGCCGGAGCGCGCCGGGGTCGATCGGTACCCAGGGCTCACTCATGGGCCGCGAGCGCTGCCGACAGCTCCTCCCACTCGTGCATGAGCCAGGCGACCCGCTCCTCCGCGCGGCGGCGCTCGGCCGTGACGGCGCGCGCGCGCGCGCCGTCGGCATAGAGCGCGGGATCGCCGAGCGCCACGCCGAGCTCCCGGAGCCGCCCCTCGAGCGCGTGGATCTGCTTCTCCACCTCCTCGAGCCGCGTGCGGAGCTCGCGCACCGCCTGCGTCACTCTTCCGCCCTTGGAGGCCTCCTTGCGCGACGCCCGCTGGCTCTGCTCGCGCCGCGCCGGGGAGGAGGTCGGCGGGGTCCCGAGCGAGCGTCGTTCCGAGCGGAGGCGCCGCCCCGGCTTCATCGCAGGCGTTGACTCGAGGGCTCCTCGGGATTTCGCGGCGAGATAGTCGTCGTAGTTCCCGGGATGCCGGGTGAGGGTCCCACGAATGATCTCGACGACAGTCGTGGCGAGGCGGTTGATGAAGTAGCGGTCGTGCGAGATGAAGACGATGGTGCCAGGGAACCCGGCGAGCGCCTCCTCCAGCACCTCGCGCGCCGCGAGATCGAGATGGTTGGTCGGCTCGTCCATGCACAGCAGCGCGGCCGGGCGCACCAGCATCTTCGCGAGCGCGACACGCGCCTTCTCGCCGCCCGAGAGCACGGCGATCTTCTTGTCGACCGCGTCGCCCGAGAAGAGGAACGCGCCGAGGATCGTCCTGAGCCGCGTCAGGCCGAGTTCCGGCGCCGCCCTCTCCAGTTCTTCGAGCACCGCCAGCGTGGGCGTCAAGGCGTCGAGCTGGTGCTGGGCGTAGTAGTGCGCGGCGACGTGGGCGCCGAGCGCGCGCTCTCCCCCGTCCAGAGGCAGCACCCCCGCCAGCAGGCGGAGGAGCGTCGACTTCCCCGCGCCGTTCGGACCCACCAGCGCCACACGCTCGCCGCGCTCGACCTCGAAGTCGACGCCGGCGTAGACGACATTGTCGCCGTACGCCTTGCGGGCGGCGCGAAGCATCGCGACCCGACGGCCGGTGCGCGGCGGCGTGGGGAACGCGAATCGGATCCCGCGCGTCCGGCGCTCGACCTCGACGCGCTCCACGCGTTCGAGCATCTTGATGCGGCTCTGCACCTGCCGGGCCTTGGTCGCCTGGTAGCGGAAGCGCTCGATGAACCGCTCGATCTCGGCGATGCGCTTCGCCTGGTTCCGCGCCTGCGCCTCGAGGAGCTCGCGGCGCGCCGCGCGCTCGACGAGGTAGTCGTCGTAGTCGCCCGGGTACACGGTGATGCCCGACGGCCCGAGCTCGGCGATCGACGTGACCATGCGGTTCAGGAAATACCGGTCGTGCGACACGAGCACCACGGTGCCGTCGTAGTCGACGAGGAATCCCTCGAGCCACTCGAGCGACTCGATGTCGAGGTGGTTGGTCGGCTCGTCGAGCAGCAGGAGCGCAGGCCGCAGGAGCAGCAGGCGCGCGAGGGCCGCACGCATGCGCCAGCCTCCCGAGAACTCGGCCAGCGGGCGGCCGAAGTCGGCGTCGCGGAAGCCGAGGCCGCCAAGGATCGCCTTGGCGGCGGTCTCGAGCCGGTAGCCGCCGAGCGCCTCGAACCGGTGCTGGAGGTCACCGTAGCGCGCCGTCAGCGCGTCGCTCTGCGCTCCGTTCGGGGCGCCGCTCAGCGCCGCGGCCACCTCCTCCATCTGGTACTCGATCCGCCAGACCTCGTCGAAGCCAGAGAGCGCCGCGGCGAGGACCGAGCCGCCGACGCCGCCGGCGACCTCTTGGGACAGATAGCCGACCGTCGTCTCGCGCGGGCGGCTGATGCGCCCGGCGTCGGGCTCCTCGAGCCCGGCAAGGAGCCGGCAGAGCGTCGTCTTGCCCACCCCGTTCGGGCCGACGAGCCCGATCCGCGCGCCGTCGGGAATCCGCCACGACAGCTCACGGAAGAGCCGCTGCCCCGCGTACGCCTTTGCGATGTCCTCGACTTGGATCATGCGAGCGCCCGACCCGCCCCTTGGGTCCGGGCTACCCCGAGGTCTGGACCTTCTCGGGCAGGATCTTTACGAGCACGCGGACTTCGCCGGGCTGGCGGTACGGGTACGTGTCCTTGCCGAGGTACTTCTTGGCGAGCGCATCGATGTGCGCGTCGGCGCCCTGCTCCGTCATCTCGGCCACGCGTCCGCGGACCTGGATGTACCGGTACGGATTGTCCGGGTCCTGGATCGAGAGCGCCACCTTCGGATTCTTCCTGAGGTTCTTTTCCTTCACCCGGCCGCGCGCCGTGTTAATCCTCACGTAGGTGCCGTCCCAGTCGCACCAGACCGGTGTGACCTGGGGCGCGTTGTTGGCCCCGACGGTCGCCAGGTGGGCAAATGCCTTCTTCGTGAAGAGGTCGCGGTAGGTCTCCGGAATCGTCGCCATCGTCACTCCCCCTGTGTCGCTTTGAGCTGTTCGAGCACCGAAGACAGCGCCGTCAGCTCCTCGACGTCCGACGTTACCCGAGCTTCGTCGTCAGCTCAGCCGCCCGCGCCTCGGCCATGGCGCGGAGCGCCAGGAGCATGCGCACCACGCACTGCTGGACGAGCAGTGCGTCCTGCGTGAACGGGTCCGCGAGCCACTCGCGAGCCCACTCCGGCGTCTCCGCCGCGAACCCGAGCGTCGGCGACAGCGCCCCGAGCCGCAGCAGCAGGTCGTCGAGCGGCAGCCCCGACGCGCGCAACCGGGCCACGACGGCGGCGCGCACCGCGGCGTTCCAGATCCCCGTCAGCCCCTCGAGCAGCGCCGCGTAGCACGTGAGCTCGGCCTTCTCCTGGAACGACTTGAGCACGGCGGGGACGAGCGGATTGACGACGAGGTCGCCCTCCTCGTCGACGCCAAACAGCGGGCCGACCACGGGATCACCCTGGGGCGCCACGAGCCGCTCGACGAGCGCCGCCACCTCGGCGGCGGGCAACGGCGGCAACTGGGCAAGACGCTCGAGCAGCGGCACGTCACCAGCCATGGTTCACCCTCCCACCCGCGTCGGCTCCGCGCGTGCAAGATCCCGGGCGCGTCCCGCCGGCACGAGCAGCGCGGAGGCGACGGCGAGGACGCAGACCGTGAAGCCGACCCGAAACACGCCGTGCAGCGCCTCGGCCATCGGGAGCCCCGCGTGGAGCCGCTGGGCCATGACGGCGCCCATGACCGAGAGCCCCACGGCGCCGCCGATCGACATGAAGAACTGCGTCATCGCCGTGGCGGCGCCCAGATCGCTTCGCGGCACGGCGCTCTGAACCGCGATCAGCATCGGCACCACGACCATGCCCATCCCAACACCGGCGAGCAGGACGTCGCGCATCGCCACGCCCTGGGTCAGCGTGGCCGACCAGCGCGCGAACAGAAGGAACGCGCCCATCAGGCACGCCATGCCCGCCGTCACGACCGTGCGGTAGCCGATCCGGAGAACCAGCCGCGCGCTCGTCACCGACATCGCCACCCAGCCGAGGATGAACGGCGTCAGGACCATGCCCGCGCCCGTCGCCGTGGTGCCCGTGACCGACTGGAGGAAGAGTGGGACGAACGAGATCGCGCCGAACATCGCCATGCCCGCGAGGAAGCGGGTGACGACGGCGGCGACGACCATGCGGCTGCCGAACAGCCGGAACGGCACGATCGGCTCGGCCGCCCGCTGCTCGACCGCCACGAACAGGACGAGCGCGGTCAGGCCCAGTCCGAGCGGGGCCAGAACGTCGCCGCCAGACCAGGACCCGGCGCGTCCCGCCTCCACGAAGCCGAGCAGGAGCGCGGACACGCCCGCCGCGAAGAGCGCCACGCCCGCGTAGTCCATGACGGGTCGGCGCGCCGGGCGCGCCTCCTCGACGAGCCCCGAGGCGATCAGCGCCATCGCGACCGCTCCGAACGGCAGATTGATGTAGAACACCCAGCGCCATGAGACGTGGTCGGAGAGCACGCCACCGAGCCAGGGGCCTACGAGCGAGGCGACGCCCCAGACGCCCGAGATCCACCCCTGGAGCTTCGCGCGGCGCTCGAGTCCGAAGAGCTCGCCGATGAGCGTGTAGCCGAGCGTCATCAGCGAGCCGGCGCCGAGCCCCTGCACCATCCGGAACACGATCAGCTGCACCATGCTCTGGGCCGTGCCCGAGAGCGCCGAGCCCCCGAGGAACGTCGCGAGCCCGATCAGGAAGACCGGACGGCGGCCGTAGAGGTCCGAGACCCGCCCCCAGAGCGGCATCGTGACCGTCTGGGTGAGCAGGAAGCCCGAGAAGACCCACGAGTAGATCTGGATCCCGCCGAGGCTCGCGACGACGGTCGGCATCGCCGTCGCCACCACGGTCGACTCCATCGCCGCGAGAAAGATGGACAGCATGATCCCGACGAGGACGCGCCGCTTTGCACGCTCCTCCATCAGTGGCCGCCGGTGCAGCTCGCGCAGCGGCACAGCCCGCGCAGCGCCGGGTAGGGGTAGAGGCTCACGTGCGCGTCGCCCCACGTCACCCGGAGCCCGTCGTCGGTCCGCTTGATCTCCTGCGGCCACGCCATCGCCTGCGTGAGTGAATCGAGCGCTGCGCACGCGCCGCACGCGCAGTCGCGCCGCAGGCGGTCGAAGGGGTAGATGGACCCGTGGTTGTCCGCCCAGTCCACGCCGAGGGCGTAGCGCCCGACCAGGTGCACGTCCTTCGGGACGTTCGGGTCGGGCTGGCCGAGAATCCTGAGGCCGACCTTCGTGGTCATCCGCCGCCCGCCGCGCGCCGCGCGAGGCGCATCCCCGCGAGCAAGTAGTGGACGGCGAGGTTCTGGTACTCGCCCCACGCGCGCGCCCGGCGGCGGATCGCCTCCTCGCTGCGCGTCCGCCCACGGCCGTAGAAGTGCTCGAAGGCCCGGCGCACCCCGAGGTCGCCCGCCGCGCAGACGTCGCCGCGCCCGAGACAGCGGGCGAGGAACCAGTCCGCGGTCCAGCGGCCGAACCCGCGCTGTTGCGTCAGCCGCTCGATCACGGCCTCGCTCGGCGTCGCCGCCAGCGCGTCGAGGTCGAGCCGACCGGAGACGACGGCCCGCGCGAGGTCGCGGATGTACTCGCCCTTGCGGCGCGAGAACTTCATCGCGCGGAACTCCCTCAACCGCGCCTGCGCGAGGGCCGCGCCGTCGGGGAACGCCCAGACGGTGTGGCGGCCGAGCGTCAGCGGCGTCCCCCACCGACGCACGAGGCGGGCCCGGCACGCGAAAGCGAACTGGAGATTGACCTGCTGAGCGCTGATCGACCCCACCAGCATCTCGAGCGGCGTCGGCGCGAGCGTCGGCCGCATCCCGTAGAGCGGCTCGACGAGTGCGGCGAGCACAGCATCGCTCTTCGCCATCCGGTAGAAGCCGGAGAGATCGAAGTGGAGACCGAAGATCCGGCGCACCTCCGCCGCGACCGCCTCGCCCGTCGACGCGTCGCGGACGCCCGGGATGCGCATCACGAGACGCGCGTCGTCCACCGGGCCGGTCGCACGGACCGCGTAGGGCACGAGCCGGCCGTGGTACCGGAGCACACGCAGCAGGGCGCCGTCCGCGAGGCGGTTCGCGGGATCTTCTCCCCACAGGTGGTAGCGCGCGAGCGTCGCGCCGGCGTGGAGCGGTCCGTCCGGAGCGAGAACGATGTTCATCGGGTGGTCACGCGGCGATCAAGTGTACCAGAGTTGTCGCGCGCGGCGTTCGCGCCGGGCGCCCGCACGCGCGGGGCCTAATGCTTGAGGTGGAAGGGGACGTCGGTGACGATGACGTTCTTGCGGAAGAGCATCGCGCCCTTGATGAGCAGCGCCGTCTGGTTGTGCAGGCCGAGCTGCCACCAGCGGGCGGGAATGAACTCCGGGAGCACGATCGTCACGACGTGGTTCTCGTCCGTCTGCAGGTGGTCGATGTACTCGAGCAGCGGCCCCAGCAGCGAACGGTAGGGCGACGTCAGGACGATCAGCGGCACGCCCATCCCCATCTTGCGCCACTTCTCCTCGAGCTTCCGCGTCCGCTCGGGGTCCGTCTCGACGAACACGGCCTTGGCGTTGGGCGAGAGCGCCTGTGCGTACTGGATGGCCTTGATCACGCCGCGGTGGAGGTCGCCCACGAGCACGAGCACGGTGGTCGTCATGGGCGGGGGCGGCGCGAAGCCCTCGAGCGAGAGCTGTTCGGCGACCTTCTCGTAGTGGCGGTGCACGCTGAGGAACATGACCACGAGCGTCGGGATGAGGAAGACCACGATCCAGGCGCCGTGCGTGAACTTGGTCGCCGCGATCGTGAGCATCACGAGGCCCGTCACGAGCGCGCCGAGGCCGTTGAACCACGACCGCCACCACCAGCCCTCCTCCCTGAGGCGGAGCCACCGGCGGACCATGCTCGCCTGCGAGAGCGTGAACGAGAGGAAGACGCCGACCGCGTAGAGCGGGATCAGGGCGTGCGTGTCGCCGCCGAACACGACGAGCAGCAGGGTGGCGAGGCCGGCGAGGATCACGATGCCGTTGGAGAAGACGAGCCGGTCACCCTGCGCCGCGAATTGTCTCGGGATGAACCGGTCGCGCGCGAGGAAGAAGCTCAGACGCGGGAAGTCGGCGAACGACGTGTTCGCTGCCAGCAAGAGGATCAGCATCGTCCCCGCCTGGATCACATAGTAGAACGCGCTCCGGCCAAAGACGTGGCGCGCGACTTGGGAGATGACGGTCTCCTCAGGGCGCGGGAGGATCCCGAAGTCGTACGTGAGCACCGTGATCCCGAGGAACAGGGTGATCAGAATCGCGCCGAGCCACGTCAGGACGACGCGGGCGTTCTGGGCCTCGGGCCGCTTGAACGCTGGCACGCCGTCGGAGACCGCCTCCACCCCGGTGAGTGCCGTGCAGCCCGAGGAGAACGCGCGAAGGATCAGAAAGAGCCCGACGCCCTCGAGCCCCGGCGGGTGTTGCGGGTATGGCGCCTCGGGGATGAAGTCGAAGATCGCGCCCAGCCCCCCGTACACGAGAAGCACGCCGAGGCTCCCGATGAAGAGATACGTCGGCGCGGCGACGAGGTTGCCCGACTCGCGGATGCCTCGCAGGTTGGCGACTGCGACCACCACGACCGCGGCGACGCAGAGCCACACACGGTATCGGAAGAGGACCGGCACCGCCGAGGTCACCGCCGCGACACCCGCCGCGACCGACACGGCGACGGTGAGCACGTAGTCGATGAGGAGCGCCGCGCCGGCGACGAGCCCCGCGCAGGTGCCCAGGTTGTCCTTGCTGACGATGTACGCGCCGCCCCCCTGGGGGTACGCGTGGATCGTCTGCCGGTAGGAGCTCACGACGATCGCGATCAGGACCGCGATGGCGACGGCGATGGGGAGCGAGTAGCTCAGCGCGACGCTCCCGGCGAGAATCAGGACCAGGAGGATTTCCTCGGTCGCGTACGCCACCGAGGAGAGCGCGTCGGAGGCGAAGACGGCGAGCGCCGTGGTCTTGCCGAGGCGCTCGTGCCGTTGTTGCGCGGTCGGGAGCGGGGTGCCGACGAAGAGCCGCTTCAGACGGTGCAGGCGCACAGGGTCAATAGTACGCCGGCCGGCACCTCAAACGAAAAAGCCGCACTCAGAACGGTGGCTGTCGATCGAAGCTCGCGAGGTTCTCGAATCGCGCGTATTGGGCGAGAAACGACACCTCGATCTTGCCGGTGGGGCCATTCCGTTGCTTCCCGATGTGCACCTCGGCGGTCTTTTCCGGTGGGTCCTTCGTGTACAACGAAGGCCGATGGAGGAACATGATGACGTCGGCGTCTTGCTCAAGGGCGCCGGATTCGCGGAGATCCGAGAGCCGCGGCGTATTATCGCCTCGGGCTTCGATCGCCCGGGATAGCTGGGAGAGCGCGACGACAGGCACGTTGAGCTCCTTCGCAAGCGCTTTGAGTGAGCGTGATATTTCCGAAATCTCCTGCTGTCGATTGTCGAGCGCTTCTCGCCCACGCATGAGCTGCAGGTAGTCGACGATGACGAGATCGAGCCCATGCTCGGCCTTCATGCGACGCGCCTTTGCCCGCACTTCGAGAACCGACAACCCGGGACTGTCGTCGATGAAAATCGGCGCTTCCGTGAGCCGACCCGCCGCAGCAGTGAGACGGTGCCAGTCCGATGCGACCAGCTTCCCAGTCCGCACGGCCAGAGAGTCAACCTTGCCTTCCGAGGACAACATTCGCTGCACCAGCTGCTGCGCGGACATCTCGAGGCTGAGGAGCAGCACCTTGCGCCGCAGCTGGATGCCGACGTATTGGGCGATCGAGAGCGCGAACGCTGTCTTGCCCATGCTCGGACGGCCGGCAATGAGGATAAGGTCCGAGGCCTGAAGACCCGCCGTCTTCTCGTCAAGCTCGGTGATGCCCGTGGCAATACCGGTGATGCGCTCCTGTCGCTGATACAGATGCTCGATGTACTTGAACGTGTCGTGGAGAATCACCTTGAGCGCAACCGCACTCCCCTGAAGACGACGCTCGGCAAGGGCAAAAATCTTGCGCTCGGCATCGTCGATCAAGGTCTGGACGTCCTGTTTGGCCTCGAACGCTTCCGTGATGAGCTGAGTCGACGTTTGAATGAGCTCACGGAGCGTCCCCATGTCGCGGACGATCTGCGCGTAGGCGATGAGGTGGGCGGCGATCGACGCCTGCTCGACCAGGAGCGCGAGCGCGGCGGGCCCCCCGACGAACTCGAGCTGCTCCGCGCGGCGGAGCTCCTCGCTGAGCGTGATGAGGTCGACGGGCTCACCCCGGTCGAACAGGCGCAGCATCGTCGCGTACATCACGCGGTGGGCCTCCGTATAGAAATCGGGGGGCCGGAGTACCTCGATCACGCGCGGGAGCGTCTCACGACCTTCCAGGAGGAGGGCGCCGAGGACCGCGCGTTCGGCGTCCAGGTTGTGCGGCGGGATCCTGGACGGCAAGTCCACCGGCGGGCTATTCGCGCGCGACGTTGACTTTGAGCTGCGCCACGACGTCCTGGTGCAGCCGGAGCGGGACCACGGTCTCGCCGAGCGTCTTGATCGGCTCGTCCAGGCCGACCCGCCGGCGCTCGACCTTGATCGTGTGCTGCTCCAGGAACTCCACGATGTCCTGTGAGGTCACCGAACCGAAGAGCTTGCCCTCCTCGGAGGCCTGCCGGCGCACCTCGTACGCGAGGGCCTCGATCTGGTCGCGCAGCGCTTCGGCCACGCTCTTGATGCGGCCCGCCTTGGCGTCCTGCTGTGTCTTGATCTGCCCAAGGTTCTTGAGGTTGCCGGCGGTGGCGCTGAGCGCCAGCTTCTTCGGGATCAGATAGTTGCGCGCGTAGCCCTTCGACACCTCGCGGACCTCGCCGCGGCGCCCGACCTTGGGCACGTCATCCAGCAGGATGATTCGCATCGCTCGCCGTCCTACTCCGTCGCCAGGTACGGCAGCAGGGCCACCGTGCGTGCGCGCTTGATCGCGTGGGTCAGCTGGCGCTGGTGGCGCGCGCAACTCCCCGAGATGCGGCGCGGGATGATCTTGCCGCGCTCACTGACGAAGGTCCTGAGCCGGCGCACGTCCTTGTAGTCGACGAGGTCGACCTTGTCAGCGCAGAACTTGCAGACCTTCCGCCGGCCGAACCGGCGGCGCTTCACGGGCTTCTGGATTGTCGGAATCGGTCGCCCTCCCTTGCGCCCCGCTAGAACGGGACGTCGTCGTTCTCCGAGGGCCGCGTTTCCTCCGCAAACGACTCGGCCGCCGGCACGGCGGCCGGCGCCGCGGGCTTGCCGCGTCCCATGAACTGGACGCGCTCGGCCACCACCTCCACCACGTTCCGCTTCTGGCCGTCCTTACCTTCCCACTCACGCGTCTGGAGCCGGCCCTCGATCAGGATCGGACTGCCCTTGTCGAGGTACTCGCCGCAGCTCTCCGCCTGCTTGCCCCAGGCGACGACCGTGAGGAACGAAGTCTCTTCGCGCTTGTCGCCCCCCTGCGTCGTGTAGTTGCGGTTGACCGCCAGCCGTAGGTCGGCCACGGCGGTGCCGCTCGGCGTGTAGCGCAGCTCCGGGGGGCGGGTCAGGTTGCCGATCAGGAAGACCTTGTTGAGGCTCGCCATCAACCGACCTCCTCAAGCACCTCTGGAGTTTTCGCCGGCCGAGCCTTCTTGCGGATCGGGACTCTCGTCGAGAGGAAGCGCAGCACGTTCTCGTTGAGGCGGAGCTGTCGCTCGAACTCCTTCACCATCGACGGCTCGGCAGAAACCTCGAAGACCGCGTACGTGCCCTCCCGTTGCTTGCGGATGTCGTACGCGAGCCGGCGCTTCCCCCAATTGTCGACCTTGATCACCTCGGCGCCCAGCGCCTTGAGCTGCCCGCCCAGCTGCTCGAGCAGCGTGGCGACTTCTTCGTCCGTCGGGCGCGGATCGATGATCACCAGAATTTCGTATGGCCGCAGTTGCCTCACCTCCCCAGGGGTTGAACTGAGCGCCTAACGGTATCAAACATCCTAAGCCCCTGCAACGTCAACGCCGCAAAACAGATACGGCCCGGGCCATGGCAATCGCCACGACCCGGGCCGTCGCCCGCGCATCGCGCGGGCAGGAATCACTGCCTCTTGTTCGAGCGGCGGCTTTGCCGCCGCAATCCCTCCTGGGGGGAGGCGCCGGAAGGGGGGCGAAGCCCCCCTCCGGGTCTAATACATGTCGCCATGCGGCATCGGCGGCGCGGCCGCCGACTTCTCCTCCGGAATGTCGGTGATCAGCGCCTCGGTCGTCAGCAGCAGCGAGGCGATCTCCGCGGCGTTCTGCAGCGCCACGCGCTCGACCTTCGTCGGGTCGATGATGCCCACCTGCAGCATGTCCACGAACTCCATGCTCTCGGCGTCGAAGCCCCGGGTCGGCACCGTCTCGGCCTTGACCTTCTCCACCACGACGCTCCCCTCGAGGCCGGCGTTCTCGACGATCCGGCGGATCGGTTCCTCGAGCGCCCTCCTGACGATGTGGGCGCCCACCTTCTCGTCACCCTCGACCTTCAGCCTGTCGAGGGCCTTCTGGCACCGCAACAGCGCGACGCCGCCGCCCGGCACGATGCCCTCCTCCACCGCCGCGCGGGTCGCGTTGAGCGCGTCCTCCACCCGCGCCTTCTTCTCCTTCATCGCCGTCTCGGTCGCGGCGCCGACCTTGATCACGGCCACGCCGCCCGCCAGCTTGGCCAGGCGCTCCTGCAGCTTCTCCTTGTCGTAGTCGGAGGTCGTCTCCTCGATCTGCGCCCGGATCTGCTTGATGCGCCCCTCGATCGTGCTGGCCTTGCCCGCCCCCTCGACGATCGTGGTGTTGTCCTTGTCCACGACCACCTTCTTGGCCTTCCCGAGGTCCTCCAGCTTGATGTTCTCCAGCTTGATCCCGAGGTCCTCGGTGATCGCCTTGCCGCCCGTCAGGGTCGCGATGTCCTCGAGCATCGCCTTGCGGCGGTCGCCGAAGCCCGGCGCCTTGACCGCGGCGCAGTGCAGCGTCCCGCGGAGCTTGTTGACCACGAGCGTGGCCAGCGCCTCACCCTCGACGTCCTCGGCGATGATCAGGAGCGGCTTGCCCGCCCGCGCCACCTGCTCGAGCAGCGGCAGCATGTCCTTCATCACGCTGATCTTCTTCTCGTGGATCAACACGATCGCGTCCTCGAGCACGACCTCCATCCGCTCGGCGTCCGTCACGAAGTACGGCGAGAGGTAGCCGCGGTCGAACTGCATCCCTTCGACCACGTCCAGGACCGTGTCGGCCGACTTGGACTCTTCGACCGTGATGACCCCGTCCTTGCCGACCTTCTCCATCGCCTCGGCGATCAGGTTGCCGATCGTCTTGTCGTTGTTCGAGGCGATCGTCGCAACCTGGGCGATCTCCTTCTTGTCCTTCGTCGACTTGGAGAGCCTCTTCAGCTCCTCGGTCACCGCCTCCACCGCCGCCGCGATGCCGCGCCTGAGCCCCATCGGGTTGGCGCCCGCGGTCACGTTGCGGAGCCCCTCCCGGAAGATCGCCTGCGCGAGCACGGTCGCGGTGGTCGTGCCGTCACCCGCGATGTCCGAGGTCTTCGAGGCGACCTCCTTCAGCATCTGGGCGCCCATGTCCTCGTACGGATCCTTCAGCTCGATCTCCTTGGCGACCGTCACGCCGTCCTTGGTGATCGTGGGGCTACCAAACTTCTTGTCGATGACGACGTTGCGGCCCTTCGGGCCCAGCGTCGCCTTGACGGCCTCGGCCATGATGTTGATGCCCTTGAGCAGGCTCGCTCGGGCGTCCTCGTCGAACTTCAGCTGCTTCGGCATTGATCGGTTCCCTCCTTAGCGATGTTGTGGTCGGGCTATTCGAGAATGGCGAGGACGTCTTCCTCGCGCAGGATCAGGTACTCCTTGTCGTCGAGCTTCACTTCGGAGCCGGAGTACTTCCCGAAGAGGATCTTGTCGCCACCCTTGACGTCGAGAGGGATCTTCTTCCCGTCCTCGGTCACCTTGCCATTGCCGACGGCGATGACCTTGCCCTCCTGAGGCTTCTCCTTCGCCGTGTCCGGGATGATGATGCCGCCCTTTTTCACTTCCTTCTCCTCGAGTCGCTCGACGAGAATGCGGTCGTGCAACGGACGAATCTTCATCGCTCCTCTGCCTCCTTCGTGTTGGTGTTGATCCCGATCCGGTTTTCGCGACGGCCGGGTTGTGACGCTCATCTTTGTCCTCTCAGTTCTCTGTATAGCGCACGGTGTTAGCACTCGACAGAGGCGAGCGCTAATATAGCGGGGTGGCCGGGATGAATCAAGCGAAAAATTCGGAGGGAGTCAATGGCAAAAAGCGTTTTTATTTCAAGCACTTTGCCTCGAGAGGCCGTGGGCCTGATCCCCGGGGACTTCACGCTCGACTACAACAACAGCGAAGTGCCCCTGTCGAAAGCGGAGCTGGTTTCCCGATTGAATGGCAAGGACGGCCTGATCTGCCACATCATCAGCACGATCGACGAGGAGGTGCTGGCCTCCGCCCCGACACTCAAGGTCGTCGCGAACGTCGCGGTCGGCTACAACAACATCGACGTCGCCGCGGCCAGGCGCCGGGGCGTGATCGTCACGAACACGCCGGACGTCCTCACGGAAACGACCGCCGACTTCGCGTGGACGCTCCTCATGGCGACGGCGCGCCGCGTCGTGGAGGCCGACCACTACGCCCGCTCCGGGCGGTGGACGGCCTGGAAGTGGGACCTCCTCTGGGGCGCCGACGTCCACGGCACGACGCTCGGCATCGTGGGGTTCGGGCGGATCGGGCGCGCCGTCGCCCGGCGCGCCCTCGGCTTCAACATGCGCGTCCTCTACCACGACGCCGTGCGGGCCGACGCTGCCGTCGAGCGGGAGCTCTCCGCGACCGCGACCGACCTTGAGACGCTCCTGCGCGAGGCCGACTTCGTGACGCTCCACACGAACCTCACGCCCGAGACCCGCCACCTCATCGGTGAGCGCACGCTCCGCCTGATGCGGAAGTCCGCGATCGTCGTGAATGCGGCCCGCGGGCCCATCGTGGACGAGGCCGCGCTGGCGCGCGCACTCAGGGAGGGCTGGATCGCCGGCGCCGGGCTCGACGTCTTCGAGGAGGAGCCGAGGATCCACCCCGACCTGCTCCCGCTGCAGAACGTCGTGCTCGCCCCCCACATCGCGAGCGCCTCGCGCGACACGCGCATCGCGATGGCCACCCTGGCCGTCCGCAACTGTGTGGCCGTCCTCGAGGGGAAGGCCCCGATCACCCCCGTGGCCTGACGCCGCTCCCGGCCCCCAGGGTCGCGACCGAGCGCGTCGACGCCGCCTCAGCGGTGTCGGCGGAGACGACGCTCCAAGCGCGACAGCCGGTGCGTGAAGGCGTCCAGCACCCGCGGCGCCGCGCCGGCGGTGTCGGCGACCTCGAGCGCCTGCGCGACGATCGCGCGCGCCGCGGGGAGGTCGCGCCGGCGGTGCTCGTGGAACTTCGCGATCTCCTCCCAGGGCTCCCGATCGAATGCGTCGTGGTCCCTGGCGGCCTCCCAGAGCGCGCACGCCGCGTCCCAGCGCGCCGCCCGCTTCTCCCAGCGCGCCAGGCGCAGGCGCACCCGGTGGGCGGCGGGGCCCGCGAGGTCCGCGGTGAGCGCGGCCCGGTAGCACGCGAGTGCCCGCTCGAGATCCACCGGCTCCCAGAGGCGGCCCAGCCCCGCGAGGTCCTCGGCGCCCAGGTGGTCGTGCGCCGCGAGGGCGCGGCCGAACCAGCCGAGGAGCGCGACGAGCGAGAGGACGTCGTGGCGGTTGTGGTCGAAGACCCGCGCCAGCGGCGCGGCCCGCCGGGAGCGGAGGAAGTCGAAGTAGAGCGCCGGGATCAGGGCGCCCGGCACGTCGTCCTCGCGCTCGAGCCCGATGACCTCGCGCTCGAGCGTCGTGAGCCGGCAGTCGGCGCAGCGGACCGTGAAGACGCGGCGGGCCGGCCGGAGGAGGTCGAGATGGGGCAGCAGAGCCGGCCAGCGGCGGCGCGCGAGGACGAAGCGCGTCTCGAGGAGCGGTAGGTCGAAGCCCGAGCCGTTGAAGGTGACGACGCCCGCGGCCTGCTCGAGGAGGGGCACCAGCGCGGCGAGCAGCGCCGGCTCCTCGTCGAAGTCGCGCATGAAGTACTGCGCCACGACAACCCGATCGCCGTCGAGGTGCCCCACGCCGACGAGGAAGGCGTAGGTGCCCGTACCCCCCGCGAGGCCCGTCGCCTCCGTGTCGAGGAAGAGCAGCCCGCGCGGATCGCGGGCCGGCGCCGCGGCGCGCGCCACGGCGGAGAGGAGAGCGAGCGGCGCCGCGAACGCCGGCGCCAGCGGCTGGCGGCCATGGATGTGCGTCAGCGGGTACTCACGCCGCACGACGAGGAGCGGCCCCGCGCCCGTCTCGACGACCTCGCCCCCAAGCACCTCGTGGGCGGGGGGGGCGGCGGGGTGCGGCGGCCGCCGGGTCTCGATGCGCCGGATCACGCGGCGAAGCTCGTCGAGCGACTGCATCGCCGCCCGTCAGCCGACGAGGGTACGCAGGAGCCCCTGCGCCGTCGCCTTGGCCTTGCGGCCGACCTCGTTGACAGGCCCGACGCACGACGGACAGCCAAACCGGCACGGGCATGCGTGAAGCGTCTCGAGGCCGCGCCGGAGGAGGTCCGGGAGGATCTCGAACAGCCGCTCGGCGAGACCGATTCCGCCCGCGTGGGAGTCGTAGAGGTAGATCGTCGGGTTGAAGCGCTCGGCGCTCATGAGCCGTCGCTTCGTGGACTCGCGCGTCGCGACGGCGCCCGGCTCGGCGGGCGTCGTGTCGCCGAGCCACGAGCCCACGTCGCGAATGTCGCAGAGGAGGAAGATCGGCGCCAGATGGTGCAGCAGGTACGTCACCGCGCGCAGCCCGTCGATCAGCTCCTCACGCGAGGCGCTGACGCGCGCGAGCGCCTCCGGCGTCACCGTGAGCCAGGCCGCCGTCGTCTGCATCTCCTGCTGCGGCAGCTCGACCTCGCCCGAGCCGACGTTCTCGAGCGTCCCCATCTTGATCTTCTTGAAGCCGACGACCTTCTCGGCGACGAGCACCTCGCCCTGCTCCGCGAGGTACACGGGGTGAGCCTGGTCGGCCAGCCGCTGGAGGATCCAGACGCCCTTGGCGCTGATCGCGTCGGTGAAGTAGTCCACCTGGACGCGCTTGACGTAGGCGACCTTCTCCTCGTCCTCGCGCCAGCAGAGCTCCTGCACCTCGTACGGCTCGCTCTCCACGAGGTAGATCGCCTTCGGGTGGATCGTCGCGAACGCGCTCCCCCAGTCCACCTCGGCGATGATCTGCCGCCGCTTCGTCTGTGTCGCGTCGCGCGCCCCCGTGTCGATGACCACGAAGTTGTCGCTCGTCACCGTCCGGAGCGAGACGTGGTCGGCGGGGTAGGTCTCGGCCGCCCAGTGCCAGCGGGAGCCCGCGTGGTGGAGGACGCCCTCGTCTTCGAGCGCCGCGAGGAAGCGGCGGACATCGACGTCTCCGAACTTCTCGATCTCCCCGCCCGCGGCGCCAGGGCCGATGGGCAGCTCGAAGGCGGCGCACTTGAGGTGATTCACCAGGATGAACGGGTTGTCGGGGTTCACCCGCGCGTGCTCGGGAGGTGTGCCGAAGAGATACTCCGGGTGCGTGACCATGAATTGATCGAGCGGCGCGCTCGTCGCGACAAAGATCGCCGCGGAGGAGCCCGACCGGCGCCCCGCGCGCCCCGCCTGCTGCCAGAGCGAGGCGATCGCTCCGGGGTACCCGGCGAGGACCGCGACGTCGAGATGGCCGATGTCGACGCCGAGCTCGAGCGCGTTCGTCGAGACGACGCCCAGCACCTCGCCCTCGCGCAGACCTTTCTCGACCGCCCGCCGGCGCGTCGGGAGATAGCCGCCTCGGTAGCCGCGGACGATCCCGCTGTCGCCGGTCTTGTCGGCGACGCCGTTCTTGATCGATGTCAGCAACACCTCGGTCGCGAGGCGGCTCTGGGCGAAGACGATCGTCGCGATCCGCGCCCTGAGGAGCCGAATCGCGAGCTTCGCCGCCTCGCCCAGGTAGGGTGCGCGGATGCCGAGGTCGGGGTTCACGACAGGCGGGTTGTAGCAGATGAACGTCTTGTCGCCCGTCGGCGCGCCACTCTCGGCGATCTCCTCCACGTGCTCCCCCACGAGCCGCCGGGCCAGCTCGCCCGGGTTGGCGATGGTGGCGGAGGCCATGATGAACTGCGGCGCCGAGCCGTAGTGGCGGCAGATGCGGTGCAGGCGCCGGAGGAGGTTGGCGAGATGGCTACCGAAGACTCCACGGTACGCGTGGAGCTCGTCGATGACGACGTAGCGAAGGTTCTGAAAGAGGGTGGCCCACTTGGTGTGGTGCGGCAGGATCCCGGAGTGGAGCATATCGGGGTTCGTCAGCACGAGGTTCGCCCGCGCGCGGACGGCACGCCGCGCGTCCTGCGGCGTGTCGCCGTCGTACGTGAACATCCTCATCTCGGGCAGGGTCTTCGCGAGCGCCTCGAGCTCCGCGAGCTGGTCCTGGGCGAGCGCCTTCGTCGGAAAGAGATAGAGGACGCGCGCGTCGGGCTGGAGGAGCAGGGCCTGCAGCGCGGGCAGGTTGTAGCAAAGCGTCTTGCCCGAGGCGGTCGGCGTGACGACGACGACGTGGTGGCCCTTCTCGATCAGCTCCCACGACTGCGCCTGATGCGAGTAGAGCTCGTGGATCCCCCGCGCGCGCAGCGCGTCCGCGATCCGCGGGTCGAGCGAGGGCGGGAACGGCACGAGCACGGGAGGCCGGGGAGCGAAGTGACGGGTCGCCGTGATGCACGGCCCCGTCGACGGTGAGGTCAGCAGATCGTCGAGGAGCTCGCCGAGCATCGCGCCAACTCTACCACGGCGGGCAGACCCCGACCGACCTCTACTTCAAGGTTTTCGTGTACGCCTCCGCGTTGAACCCGACGAGCAGCGTCCGGCCAACCCGGAGCGTCGGCGCCCGGAGGGCGCCAGTGGGCCCCAGCAGGAGCGCGAGCAGCTCCGCCCTGGGTGGCCGGGACGTCTTGAGATCCACGTGGACAGCCGTCTTGCCTCTGGCGACCCAGATCTCGTCGACGTCCCTCGCCACGGCCAGCGCGGCCTCGCCGGAGATCGGCGACTTCCGTGTGTCCACCTGCTCCACGACGCCGATCTTCTGCTTCGCAAGAAACTCTTGCGCGCGGGCGCAGGAGCTTCAGCCCTTGCGGTGATAGCTCCAGTCCACCCTGGCCACGCCCGGTATCATAGCAGGCGATGCGTCTCGCCCCCTGGCTTCCCCCGGTGCTCTGGATGGCGGTCACCGCGTGGCTTTCGACCGACATCGCCAGCGGGGAGCACACGAGCCAGCTCCTCTTGCCCGCGCTCCGCTGGCTCTTGCCGTGGGCGACGCCCGGCCAGCTCCACACCGTCCACAGGCTCCTGCGCAAGGGCGCGCATCTCACCGAGTACGCGATCCTCGCCGCGCTCTGGTACCGCGCGTTCACGCGCGAGCGGAACCTCTCCGCGCGCGCCGCCTCGTGGACCGCCTTCGCGATCAGCCTTGCCTGGGCCGCCCTCGACGAATGGCACCAGTCCTTCCTGCCGTCCCGGACGAGTAGCGCGATGGATGTCGCGCTCGACGGCGCGGGGGCCGCGCTCGCCCTCGTCGTGGACTGGCGGGCCTGGCGCGGGATGCTCGACGGCGCGACCGCCATCCTTTTGTGGCTCGCAGCGGTGGGCGGGGCCGCCGTGATCGCGATGAACGCGTGGACCGGCGTGCCCTCGGGAACGCTCTGGGTCACGACGCCCGCCGCCGGCCTCCTGTTGCTCGCGCGCTCTCGACTCCGCCGCCTGAAGCGTGACGCGAGTGGAAGCGGGGACGGCGGGGGGCGGGAGGCCCTCCGAGACCCGTAGCTTCTGGGCGTTGTCTCACCGCCGAGCGGATGGCCTGAAGCCCGCGCAACGAGTGCTAGCGTGGTCGAGGAGGGCCTCCCGCCCGAGGCCGCCCCCGCTTCCGCGGGTCGCGTCAGACTTTGAGACGGGGGTCGAGCGTGTCGCGCAGGCCGTCGCCGAACAGGTTGATCCCAAGCACGGTCACCAGAATCGCGAGCCCGGGGAAGGTCGCAAGCCACCACGCCGTCGAGATGTAGACGCGCCCGTCCGCGAGCATCCCGCCCCACGTCGGCGTGGGCGGCTGCACCCCCAGCCCGAGGAACGAGAGCGCCGACTCGATCACGATGACACGCGCCATGTCGAGCGTCGCGACGACGAGCCACGGCGTGAACGCGTTCGGCAGGATGTGGCGTAGCAGGATCCGGCCGTCGCGGCTCCCGAGCGCCAGCGCCGCCTGCACGAACTCCCGCTCGCGTAGTGAGAGCACCGCGCCGCGCACGACGCGCGCGTACACGACCCAGCTCGAGACCCCGATGACGACGATGATCACGGGCAGGCTCGGCCCCAGGACACCGATCACGGCGATCGCGAGCAGAATGAACGGGAAGGCGAGCTGGATGTCCGCGAGCCGCATGAAGACATCGTCGACGCGGCCGCCGAAGTAGCCCGAGACGAGCCCGACGACCATCCCGATGATCCCCGAGATCGCCACCGCCGCGAAGCCGACCATCAGCGCAGGGCGCGCGCCGAGGATCACGCGGGCCAGGAGGTCGCGACCGAGGTGGTCGGTGCCGAGCACGTGCACGCGGCCCGACGGGCCATGCGACCCGGGTGGCTTGAGGCGATTGCTGATGTCCTGCTCGATCGGGTCCCAGGGGCTGAGCCACGGGGCCCCGAGCGAGGCGGCGAACACGAGCGCGACGACGACGAGACCGAACAGCGCCGTCCGCCGGCGGGCGAGCCGTCGGACGAACGTCAGCCACTCGCGCCGTGCGGCGAACCGCTCGGCGGGGATCGCGAGCGTCGTGGCGGGCACGGCTATTGTAACGAGTGCCGCGAGGCCGGCGCCCTCGGTGGGTGGCCTGAGACAAGGCGCGGCGCGGCTCCGGTCCGCCTGTCGCCGTTCATTCCACAGCGCGCGAACGCAGCGGCCCTCATCGCAGACGGATCCGGGGGTCCAGGTACGTGTACAGCACGTCCACCGCCAGGTTCACGAGCACGAACGTGCTCGAGAGCAAAAACACCGCCGCCTGCACCACGGGGTAATCGCGGTTGTAGATCGCCTGCACCGACAGGCGCCCGACACCCGGCCACGCGAAGATCGTCTCGGTGATCACCGAGCCGCCGAGCAGCGTCCCCAGCTCGATGCCGACGATCGTCACGATCGGGATCGCTGCGTTCTTGAGCGCGTGCTTCCAGATGACCGGTGGGCCGCCGACGCCCTTCGCCCGCGCCGTCCGGATGTAGTCCTGGTTCAGCGCCTCGAGCATTCCCGACCGCGTGAGCCGCGTGATACGCGCGGTCGTGAAGAGGCCGAGCGTGATCGCGGGCAGGATCAGATGCGCGAGCCCGCCGCGCCCGGACGAGGGCAGCAGGTTGAACTGCACCGAGAAGACG
>QHTD01000268.1 GCA_003220675.1 Candidatus Rokuibacteriota bacterium
CGCTGATCGACAAGTACGCGGCGCCGACCGCGAAGTCGGCGTCCATCCGCGACCCCGAGCTCGACAGCCTGATGGACGCGGTCATCCACCAGGCCGACCGCGAGAAGACGTACGCGCTGATGCGCTCGATCTTCAACCGCCTCCGCTCCGAGCACCTGGGGCTGCCGCTCGTCTACTACCACACGCCGTACGCGACCTCGAAGCGCGTCCCCAGGTGGAACCCGGGCGCCATCATGTACGAGCTCAACGTCGACGAGCTGCTCGCCGGAAAGTGAGGAGCGCGGGTTGAGAACGGCCGTTGCGCAGGCAGGCACACGGCTTAAGCCCGGATCTTCGACGCCGTGCGCCGCCTGATGCTCCACGCCGCGGAAGTGCGCCCTTCCGAGGGCGGCGCGACGGAGGGGCCTGTCCGGTTTGCTGCGACGCGCGCGGCGGCGACCGCGACGGCTCCGCTCCCGGCGACGCGCTCCCGAGCCCCAGCCGCTCAAGCAAGCTCTGAAGATGCTCGCCCCCGGGGTGCACTCCCACGAGCCGCCGCCGTCCGCCGCAGCGCGGACAAACAAAGACGTCGATGGCGAACACTGTCAGCGTCGCGAGCGACTCGCGCACGCGTCGCGCATCGGAGACCGGCAGGACCTCGAACTGCACGCGCTGTGTGCGCTACTCCTTCGTCTCGAGCTCGCCCGCCACGAGCCGTCCTCAGGCCTTCAGGTCCGTTATCCTCATAATTGCGACGGCATTGCTCTCATTGTATGCCTGCTCTTTCGTGTCCTTGTTGCAGGTCCACACGTAATTCTTCTTCGCCGTCCAGCTCTTTCCCTCCTGCTCGATCCGCATCTCCCCTTCGAGGATGTGGCAGACCATCGGATTCATCATGGGTGGGCCGGCAGTCTTCGAGCCGGGTTGCATGATGATGTCGCGCATCGACACCGTCTTGAATCCGGGAATGAGCGACGCGGTCGCCGGGTCGCCATAATTGCGCACGGTGACCCCTGGGTAGGGGTTGGCGTCCTTCCAGCCGATTGCAGCGGCGGTTTGCGCAGCTGCAGGCTTGATCATGGCGGCCGAAGCGGCGGCCAACCCAAACGCCAATGCCGAGCGTCGATCTATCTTTTTCATCCCTTCCTCCCTGTGCGGCAAGCGCCTGTATGTTTTCGGCCGCCGATCCGGGACCGGCAGGCGAATTCGGCGGGTGTTGCCGCTCGCCGAATATGTGGCGCTCAACCGCTAAACGGGGATTCCCAATATGGACTGATTGCCGCCCCCATGACGGCGTCCATGGAGCCGCCCGCCCCGATCGGTCAGCTCGTCAACACCTCCCAACGGGCCATATACGGGATTAACCGGGATTTCCGAGATAGATCAGTGCTTCGTTCCTCTCGTGCTGCTGAGTGGACCACGTGATGCTCCACCACCCGTTCTACCCTTTCGCAACACATCACACTGACCGCTTTCGCCACACCAACGCCGCTGACGCTGCATGTTCCGAAGGGCTGCCGCTGGTGACTGTCCTCCTCGGAGACACCGCTGCCCATGATGATCCAGATCCCGGTGTCAGCCCTATGCACCGTCCTCACGTGGGATGCCACGTGAGTCGCCCGATGCGCCCGAGGATCTGCCGAAAGAGGCTCCCGGTCAAGTGACCTTCGGCCAGCTGCCGCTGCTAAATAGAACTGTCCTCCCTATCTGTTCGATAGAAGTGTCCCCTTATGGAGACCTTCTCGATGAGCAGAAAGGAAGTGCCGCGGGCCGGGCTGCTCAAGGCCGCGCTGGTCGGACGCATCACGAATGCGCAAGGAGCGAGGGCGCTGAGGTTGAGCGTACGGCAGTTCCGACGACTGAAGAGGCGCTTCCGGGAGGGAGGCGCCCGCGGCCTGCTCCACGCCCTGCGCGGGCGGCCCGGTAACCGACGGCTGGCCCCGCAGGCCCGGGAGCAGGTCGGCGTGCTCATGACCACGACCTACGCCGGCTTCAATGACGTCCATCTCACGGAGAAGCTGCGCGAGGTCCATCAGCTCGCCGTCAGTCGCTCCTCGATGCGCTCCATCCGCCTGGCTCTCGGGCGCCCGGCCACGCGCCGGCGGTCGGCCCCGCAGCATCGCAGCCGGCGCCCTCGCAAACCGGCGCTCGGCCAACTGGCCCAGCTCGACGCCAGCCCGTTCGCCTGGTTCGAGGACCGCGGCCCCCTGGCGACCCTGCATGGGGTGATCGATGATGCGACCTCCACACCGCTCGCCCTGTGGTTCCGTCCCCATGAGGATCTGCATGGCTACGTCGCCGTGCTCGAGCGCACCTGCCGGACCTATGGCCTGCCGCTGGAGCTCTACGGCGATCGCCTCAACGTGTTCGCCCGCAATGATCCCCACTGGACGCTGGCCGAAGAGCTCCAGGGCCACCAGGACCCCACGCACTTCGGCCGCATGCTGCAGGCCCTTGGCATTGGCTTCATCCGGGCCCACTCGCCTCAAGCGAAGGGACGCATCGAACGGCTCTGGGGCACACTCCAAGATCGCCTCACCAGCGAATTGCGGCTCCGCGGCATCAGCACGCTCGAGGGCGGCAACGCCTTCCTGCCCGAGTTCCTCGCGGACTTCACTCGTCGCTTTGCGCGGCCGCCCGCGGACGCCACCCCCGCCTGGCGGCCGGTGCCGCGCGATCTCGCGGACCTCTTGAGCTGTCGGTATCACCGCACCGTGGCCCGCGACAACACCGTGCACCTTGGGGCGCGCTGGGTGCAGATTCCGCGCGGCCCTCGTGGGCGCTCCTATGCCGGCTGTCACGTCCAGGTCCATGAACGCCTCGACGGCCACCTCCGCGTCGTCTACCACGACACCGTGATCGCCAGCCAGCCGTCGCCCGACCCCGCCTTCGTGCTTAAGCCGCGCGAGGGGCCGGGGCAGGTGCGCCGCGG
>QHTD01000269.1 GCA_003220675.1 Candidatus Rokuibacteriota bacterium
CGAGGCTCAGGACGCCGTCGCCCGACTTCACGAGGAGCCGGCGCGCGCCGCGTGCCAGCGCCAGCGTCGCCTCGCGGTCCACCGGCGCCCCTTCGACAACCCGGTTCTCGTATTCGACGCCACGCCGCGAGAGATCCTCTCTCGCCCTGGCGCAGGTGGGTCAGCCGTTCTTGTTGTAGAGGATGGTCATCGGGCGTCTCGGTCCCGAGTATCATACTGTGGACCTGACCGGCTGTGTACCTGAACGGCGTGGTACGGCCCTCTTGAGCTGGGAGCCGAACATGAGGCTCGCTCGTCTCTCCGTGCGCCTTGGCGCTCTGGCGCTCGCCCTCTGTGGCTGCGCGGCAGAGCTCACGCCGCAGCAGGAGTGGGCGATGAAGAACTTCGAGGAGTGCAAGCGCGAGACGAATGCGATCAACGCGAAACTGACGCGCGTCACTCCGGACGGTCAGATGTACATCGAAGCCTCGCAGACGCAGACGGAAGCCAACCGTGTCATCGAGTGCATGAAGCAGCGGGCGAACCCTCCGCGATGAGCCCGAGTGCTGGGGCGCTCGGTGGTGAGGATTGGTGGAGTTGAGGGGATTCGAACCCCTGCCCCAAAGACTGCCAGGCGCATCCGAGTGTTCGTCATTCCCGCGCGGCCTCCGGCCGCACGCGCGCGGATCGAGGAGCCTTCTCCGGATGGAACCAGCGCTGGGCGATGATCGTCGGAATCACCGCGCTCGCCACGACCACGGTCACGAGCACCGAGAACTGCGCCCGGTCGAGGATCCCCGCGTTGAGGCCGTAGAGCGAGGAGATCGTCCCGAAGGTCAGCCCGGTGGACATGAGCAGGGTGGTGAACATCGCGTTGACTGGCACCCAGCGCTTCGCGAGCGGGTACACGCCCGCGATCTTGGTCACTTGCTTGACGGTGAACAGGAGCAGCAGCAGGCCGAAGTTCGCCCAGACGAGCTTCAGCGAGACGTTCATCCCGCCCTTGAGGAAGAAGAACGGGGTGAGCAGGGCGAACGCGACCACCCGGAACCTCCGCGTCAGCTCCGGATACGCATGGAAGATGTGGGCGAGCGCCAGGCCGAGGACGAACGCGGGGAGGATTGCGTGGCTCTGAGCCTTCTCCGCGAAGAACATCAGCACGAGGAGAGCCGCCACGGCGCCCTTGATCTCGGGCTCGATCACCCGCTCGCCGTAGCGCGAGAAGAACCAAGGCTGGAGCGCGAGCATGGCCCAGATGACCAGCACCGAGACGCCAAGGAACGGCACGAGCCACCACGTCGGCCGGACGAAGAGGAGCGCGAGCGCGAGCGCGGTGCCGAAGTCGGTCACGAAGGTGGAGGCCATGATGAGCTTGCCCAGCGGCGTCAGCGTCAGCCCCGTCTCCACCAGCACGGCGTAGACGACGGCGAGCGACGTCGTCGAGAGCGCGACCCCGGCGATCTGCGCCGCGGGCGTCGGCCAGCCAAGGACCCAGACGCAAACGAGCCAGGCGCCGAAAAACGGGGCGGCGAAGGAGAGGCTGCCGATCAGGACGCTCTCCTTGAGCCTCTCCCTCATCACCCGCGGATCGACCTCCGCGCCGGCGAGAAATGTCAGGAGAATGCTCCCGAACGATGCGAGGAAGTCCATCCACGGCGGGCTCGTCAGGCCGAGGAAGTTCCCGGCGACGACGCCGAAGCTGATCTCGATCAGCGCCACCGAGACGCCGAGCTCGACCGAGGCCACGCTCGCCAGGAGGATGAGGAGGCCCGCGATTACCGCGATGAGGAGAGTTTCCATCCGGCCCCCCGTCGTACAGCTCGTTCACCCCGACCTCTGGCTCAGTCGCATCCCCACTGGACGTAGCGCCGATGGTCTTCTTCAGCTTCTCGCCACCGATAAAAAACCCCTACCGGTGCGCAGCCGGTAGGGGTCATCAGCCTCGCGAGCCGCGAGGCGGTTTCAGGCGAACCCCATCGCCCTCTGGTCTCTCCCCGATTATCCTCTCTGCCCGTCGCCGGTCAAGGTTTTCGAGCGCCCCGGCGCCTAAAGCCTGAGTATCTTCCTCACTCCCTCGCCGATGAGTACGTTGATCACCGGCTTCGCCAGCTCCCATACTCTTGGCGCCACGGCTCGGAGCTTGTCCCATCCCGCGGCCGTCTTCGAGTCGTCTGGCGCCAGCTCAGCGATGCGGTCGAGCGCCTCCTGAAGTTCGCGTCGCTTCGCGGGCTCAAGGTCGGTCGCCTGAACGCCGGCCTTGAGCCATTGGATCAGCTCTTTGCGTGAGAGCCACGGGGCGGGATTGCCACAGTGAGCACAGAAGTCAGTCCCCTTCCCTCGTGGGTCCCAGGTGAGAGGCCACTCACTTCCGCAGACCGGGCAGTCGGCGAACATCTTCGCTCCGTGGTCGCCACAGAAGGGTCCGACTGGATCCTTGACAGCGTGGCCGGTTGCGGGACAGATGAAGATCCTACGTCCTTCTTTGCTGCTCATCAGTTGAACCAGCCTGCTCGCTCGAGCTCCTTCCCGAAAACTACTCGGGAGGCGTCTTCGAGCGTTCGGCAGAGGAGACCAGCCCCATGGGCTGATAACTGCCGCACCGCAGCATTCGGCTTCTTGCGTGCGGACCATAAACGCCTACTGTTTTGAGCTTACACCTCCCGACGGGAGTTAGCCTTCGGTGGCGCGCCAGAGCGACCGGCACTGCGGTTCCTGCTGCGCGGAGATGTCGAGGCGCGGGTGCGTGCGAAGTGCGGATCAGAAGATGGTGGAGCTGAGGGGATTCGAACCCCTGACCCCAAGACTGCCAGCCTTGTGCTCTCCCAGCTGAGCTACAGCCCCACGCGAGGGATCACGTTACCGGGCGGCGCGGAAGATTGTCAAGGATGCGGCTGATTTTGGTACCGGGGGCGGGATTCGAACCCGCACGCCCTTACGGGCATGGCGTTTTGAGCGCCACGAGGCTGCCGTTACTCCACCCCGGCGCCTTTACCGGTCCGCGTACGTCCTCAGGGCGCCCTTGCGGACGGGGCTTATTGTACAGCCATCCAACCCTCGGCCTACCCGTTGGGCGTAGCGGGCTGTAGCCCAGAGGCGAGAGGAAACGTTCAGCCTTCGCGCGCTTCCGCGCAAGGCAAGGAACGTCGGGCGCGTAGTACATCCAGCCGATTAACCGGATCGAATCCGCTTTGGCGTAGCGGAGTCGCCAGAGCGATCGCCCTCCTTCCTTTCGCCGTTCGTCGATGACTCCGTCGACTCTCGCCACCGTTCGAATTCTGGCGCGCATCCAATCCAGGAACAACCGACTCGCTGAGACGAGTGACACATAGAGACGCTCATACACATAGCGTTCGTTCTTGGCTGTGTGATATCGGTCCGTGTACACGAGGACGGTTCCATCGCCGTCGACGCAGCCACGGAAGAAGTCGGCGAAGTATTCGTCCGGCACCGCTAAGGAGCCGAGCGTCAAGCTCTTCGCTGGGGTGAGGCCGATATCTACGAGCCACTCATAGAAACGGCGATCCCGCCACTGGATGTGATAGCAGCGGCCGTTGGTGTAGCGAGTGATCGCATTCGTCAGCTGAAGACAGCGGCGGGCCGTTTCAAGCAAGTCGATGTCGTTCGACGACAACGTCAACCCGTACCGGCTTCGGGACAGGTTTCCGTCGGTCGCGACCAAGCCGACGACATAAGCAATTTCAGGCGACCATGTCGAGCGCGCTCTTGAAACGACAGCACTGGCCCGATCGCTGTGTCCGGGGAGTGGCCCGCGCGGTCGAGCCGGAATCCCGAATCGTCGGAGTCGGCGGAGGACTGTGATCTCTGCACAGCCGAGGCGGTGAGCGATCTGGCTGCTGGTCAGCCGCTCCTCCACATACAGCCGCCTCAATACGTCGGGGTCGATCGGCACGTACGAGGGAGGCGGTGTCATACCTCCAGCTTCGCGCTACTCGTCGCGCCGGCAATGCCTCAGATCGGATACACTAGCGGCGCCCAGCCCAGCAGCGCCCAGCCTCAGATTGAAGCCCGCGGCGTAGGGCTCCGACGC
>QHTD01000270.1 GCA_003220675.1 Candidatus Rokuibacteriota bacterium
GCCGTGACTGAGGTACTCGACATCCTCGACCCTGACCTCGTAGCTCATGATGGCCTCCTGGCAGGATTGAACACGGGCGCTCAGGCGACCTGAGTCACGGTCGGTTGGTCGCCGGCAAGCGTGGTGCGGCGCATATCGCGCGGCTCGTGCGCGGGAAAGGGCCGGGCGCGATGCATGGTTCGACGATTGTCCCACATCACCAGGTCGCCAACCCGCCAGGTGTGGGTGTAGACGAACTGCCGCTGGGTGGCGTGCTCGACGAGGTCGCGCAAGAAGGCGCGCGCCTCCGGCACCGGCCAGCCGAGGATACCGCCCGCATGAGAGGACAGGTACAGCGACTTACGCCCCGTTGCCGGGTGCGTGCGCACAAGGCGCTGGCGCACGGGCTCGAAGCGCGCACGCTCCTCGTCGGTGAAGTCGGTGAAGCCGAGCTGCTGGCGCGAGAAGAGCTGCGAGTGCTCGCAGATCAGGTCCTCGACCTCGGCCTTGGTCCCGTCGTCGAAAGCGTCGTACGCCGCGCGCATGTCGGCGAACTCCGTGTTGCCGCCCTTCGACGGGATGCTGCGGGCGTGCAGCAGGGAATACTTCGCCGGGATCGGCTTGAACGAGCTGTCGGAATGCCAGAGGCGGTTGCCGATGGCGAACAGCCGCCGCCGGTCGTCCCGGGCGAACACCTTGTGGTCCTTGTCGAGATTGGACACGTCGGCGAAGGTGGTGGGCAGGCGGTACTCCTCCGGCGCCCGCAGGCTCGTGCCGATCGCGTGCTCGAGCTCACCCAGGCTGCGGCTGAAGGCGAGCTGCTGCTCGTCGTCGATCCGCTGGTCGTGGAAGACCAGGACGGCGTACATGTCCATTCCGGCATGGATGGCCGCCACGTCGTCTGGGGAGAGGGGCTTGGTCATGTCCACGCCTTCGACTTCGGCGGCGAAGCACGGGCCGATCTGGCGCGTGATGACGGGCATCGCTGGATTGTCCACCAAGATCTCCTTGCGGATCAAGACCTCACCGCCGCAACCTGACGCGAGACCAGGCGCGCGTAGAAGCCGCCCGACGACAGCAACGCCTCGTGACGGCCCGTTTCGGCGATGCGGCCTTCGTGCAGGACCGCGATCAGACCCGCGTTGCGGACCGTCGAGAGGCGGTGCGCGATCACCAGCGTCGTCCGGCCGCGCGCCAGCGCATCCAGGGCCTGGTGCACGACCGCCTCGTTCAGCGCGTCGAGGTGCGACGTCGCCTCGTCGAGGATCAGGACCGGCGCGTCCTTCAGGAACGCGCGCGCGATCGCCACGCGCTGGCGCTGCCCGCCCGAGAGCTGCATGCCGCGCTCGCCCACCACCGTGTCGACGCCCTGCGGCAGCGACTCGACCAGATCACCGAGCGACGCGCGCTCGAGCGCCCGGTACAGGTCCGCCTCGGTCGCCTTCGGGCGCGCGAGCAGCACGTTCGCGCGCAGCGTGTCGTTGAAGAGATAGGTGTCCTGCGCGACCAGCGCGATCTCGCGCCGGAGATCGTCGAGGCGCCACGCGCGGAGGTCGTGGCCGGCAAGCCTGATCTCGCCCGCGTCCGGATCCCAGAACCGCAGACAGAGATGCGCGAGCGTCGTCTTGCCCGCGCCCGACGAGCCGACGAGCGCGACCGTGCCGCCGACCGGTGCGACGAGTGACACGCCCGCCAGCGCCGGGCGCCGGCAGCCGGCGTAGGTAAACGTGACGTCGCGCACCGTGAGCATGGCGCCGGTCGCGCGCGGACCCGGCACGCCCGCCCCGTCGCGCACGGGCACGGGTTCCGAATGAATGGCGTGAACGCGACGCGTGGCGCCGAGCGTGTCCGCGAGCTGTCGGCCAACCTGCGCCACCTCCCACAGCGGGATGAAGGCCGACAGCGCGAGCAGCGTGAGGAGCGGCAGCACCGGCGCGTCGAGCCGGCCCGCAGCCACCAGCCAGGTGCCCGCCGCGACGACGGCGAGGCCGCCGAGGCCGGTCACCGCCTCGTGCAGCGCCTGTTCGCGCGTGAGATCGGCGAGGAACGGCATCCGCGCGGCGAGGTAGGCGCGGGCGCGCGTCGCCAGGTCCTCGCCCCGCGCGCGCTCGCGCTGGAACGCGACGATCTCCGCGATGCCCTGGATCGAGTCCACGGTGTGCGCGGTCAGATCGCCCGAGACCTCGCGTGCGCGGGAGCCGAGGCGGTCGATGTGCGCCCGGCGCAGGACTGGGCTCAGCGCGGCATACACGAGGAAGGGCAAGAGCGCGACTGCCAGCGGCCAGCCGAACGCGGCGAGCGTCGCCAGCACCGCCAGCGGCACGATGATCGCGACGAGCACCGGCGTCACCGTGTGCGCGAAGAAGTACTCGATCAGCTCGACATCGTGGGTGGCCACGGCCACGAGGTCGCCGCTCCGGCGCCGCGTGAGGTACGCGGGCGAGAGCGCGTCGAGCTTGCGGAAGAGCGCGAGCCGCATGTCGTTGAGCAGCCGGTAGGCCATGTCGTGCGCGAGCCACGACTCGAGCCAGTGGAGCAGCCCGGCGAGCGGCGCCGTCACCGCGAGCGCGATCAGCAGCGCACCAAACGGCGCGCCGTGCGTCACCGCGCGCACGACGAGCGCGCTCAGCACGCCGACCGCGATGATCGCGGCGACCCGCGCGATGCCGAGCACGAACGTGGTGACGAGACGCGCGCGGTAGCCGCGGATCAATCTCGAGAGTATCGGGAGCGCCTGGAGCCAACCCACCTCCGCCGCGCGCACGGCGCTCCTGTCCGTGCTCGGCGACCCCGTGCCGTCGGTCTCGGCGGGGTCGGACTCGGCACGACGGCCGTCGACCGCGATCACCAGATCCGGGCGCGCCGCCGATTCCACCTGGGGACTCATGAGCCGCCAGTACGGACCCCGACGCGCCATCAGCTCGGCGTGCGTGCCGCTCTCGGCGACGCGGCCGCGGTCGAGGACCATGACGCGGTCCGCGCCGATCACGCTCGAGAGGCGATGCGCCGCGATCAGCGTCGTCCGGCCTTCCATCAGCCGATCCAGCGCGCTCTGGATGAGCGCCTCGCTCTCGGCGTCTACAGACGAGAGCGCTTCGTCGAGCACGAGGATGGGCGCGTCGCGCAGCAACGCGCGTGCGATCGCGATGCGCTGGCGCTGACCGCCGGAGAGCCGCACGCCGCGCTCGCCGACGACG
>QHTD01000271.1 GCA_003220675.1 Candidatus Rokuibacteriota bacterium
CGAGACGGGCAACCTCGGCGCCAACGCCATCGTCGAGACGGGCAACCTCGGCGCCAACGCCATCGTCGGCGGCTCGGCCGGCATCGCCACGGGCGCCGCGCTCTCCGCCAAGATGCGCGACACCAGCCAGGTCGCCGTGTGCTTCTTCGGCGACGGCGCGCTGGGCCAGGGCCTGCTCTACGAGGCCATGAACATGGCAGCGCTCTGGAAGCTACCCGTCATCTACGTCTGCGAGAACAACCTCTACGGCGAGTACACGCCCTGCGGCGAGACCATCGCTGGCGACATCCTCGCCCGCCCCCGGGCCCTCGGCGTCCACGCCGAAAGCGTGGACGGCCAAGATGTCCAGCTCGTCAACGCGACGATGCGCCGGCTCGTCGAGCGCGCGCGCCGCGGGGAGGGGCCGGCTTTCCTCGAGTGCAAGACCTACCGCTACTACGGCCACCACGTCGGCGACGTCAACCGCGAGTACCGCACGCGGGAGGAAGAGCGGGAGTGGATGTCGCAGCACGATCCGCTCCAGACATTGACCTCACGGCTCACGGCGCAAGGGCTCGCCGACGCGAGCGTCTTCGAGCGGATCCAAACCGACGTGAAGGCGGAGATCGACGGCGGCGTGCAGTACGCGCTGGCCGCGCCCTACCCCGAGGCGAGCGAGGTGGATCAGGACGTCTACGCGTGACGAGCGCTACTTTCCTTCCAACGCGGCGAGCGGCGCGTAGTCGGCCACCGAGCCGTGGCCGCCCGCGAACTTGACCGGCGAGATACCGGCCTTCTTCACTCCGGCGACGAGGGCGGCGAGCGGCGGCGTCAGCTTCGCGGGCAGCGGCGCGGCGCCGGGGCTCCAGATGTCGGTGGCGAATCCGAGGCGCGCGTCGGGAACATAGCCGATCAGCAGGCCGGCGGCGTGGGGGTTCTCGATCAGGTACGCGTGGACCTCCCGCTGGCCGTCAGTGAGCACACGCTTGTCCGCCACCTCGACGATCTCCGTGCGGCTCAGATCGCGCGTGGGGAGGTCGGGATTGCGCGTGAACGGCGCGGCCAGGACGCGGCGGAAATGCTCGCCGTTGCCCTTGCCGACGACGATCGTCGCGCCCTGGGCGGCGTACGCGCGCAGACCGCCGACGTGATCCATGTGGTGATGGGTGAGCACGAGATACTTCACGGGCTTCCCGGGGAACTTCGCGCGCGCGGCGCCGAGGACCCAGTTCGAATGCCAATCGCTCACCGGCGCGTCGAACACGATCAGGTGGTCACGCATCTCGACGAGCAGGCTGTGATGGGTGCCGCCGACCACGTGCTGGACACCGGGCGCCAGCTCCACGAGCCGCAGCCCCGACGTGGCTCGCGTATCGTAGCTCGCCACGTCGGAGTCGAGGTAGGTGCCGATGAACTGTCGCCGGATGACCCACTGATACGGCACGGGGCCGGTCGCGGGCCTCGGCGCCCCCGCCTTGAACTTGACGGGAATCGTGAGCCGCTCAGCCGCGACGCGCGCGTTGATCTTGCCGTCCGTGATCTTGATCTCCGCGATCGGGCGGCCGTTCAGCTCGTACGTCCGGGTCGTGGCGACGCGCACGTCGTCGATCGTTTGCCAGTCGGCGAGCACGAGGTCATAGGTGACGTCGCCCCAGACGTTGTCATAGTCGAGCGTGCGAATGCGCGCCGGCAACCCCGTCCCCCGATCGAACATGACCGTGAACGTCTGATCGCCCGCGCGGTAGTCGACGGCGGGATAGGCGACGCCGCCGACCGCGATCTCACTGGCGTAAGAGAAGCGCTCGGGGTTCCTGAGCATCTCGAGGAGCAGCAGGGACGAGCCACGTCGCAGCTCACGCTGGGTGGCGGCGAGGCGCAGCCCCGACATCGCGTGGGCGGGCGGCTTCGACTCGAGACTCTGCTTGGTGCGTCCGTTGCTGTCGATGCCGGCCACGTAGCCGGCCTCGGGCGAGACGATCTCGCTGAAGGTGAACGTGCGAGGCGCGGGATACGCGAACTTGCGCACCCAATTGATCCGCGTGACGCCGCTGCCGACGTCGGTGACCGCCTCGAACGTCGACTCGCATGCAAAGCGCATCTCGCCGCCGGCGACCATCGACTGCTCGGGCTCCCACTCGCGCACCGTCGCCTTCACCGAGAGCGTCCTGATGCCGGCCAGTGTGTAGGTCCCTCCCATCGCGTGGACGGCTCGGCTCACGAGGTCCTCGCTCCGTTGCTCCATCGTCGCGCACGACACCACGACGAGCGAGATGACGAGCATGAGCACCGCGCGCTTCATGGCTCCTCCCGTCCACCGAAGGTCGACCCGCCGGCACAGTACCCATCGAGCTCAGTCGTGTCAAGCCACGCCCTCCCGCTGCCGGTATAATCGTCGCCATGCGCGGAAGGGCGAAGACCCTGCTGATCCTCGTTGGAGCACTGCTCGCCTGCGTGGCGGTCGCGCTCGTCACGCTGCGCATCGTGGGACTCGACCCCAAGGACCGTCGGCCCGGGCTCTGGCTCACGGGCGAGCTCGTCACCAAGCCGGTCACCGACTGGTCCTTCACCGACAAGTACCCGACGATCTTCGTGCAGACCCGGTCCTGGTACGGGCTGCCTCACTCGGTGACCACGTCGTGCACCGCGCACGACGGTCAGCTCTATCTGACGTCCGTGTATCGTCCAGGCGGTCAGTTCCCCCGCGATCGGTTGTGGAACAGGAACATCGTCCGTGATCCGCACGTCCGTCTGAAGATCGGCGACCAGGTGTTCGACCGAACCGTGGCGCTCGTCACGGATCCGGCCGAAAAGGACGCCGTGCTCCAGACCAAGGCGCAGAAGTACCCGCGGCAGCAACTGTCCGACACGAGCCGCGTGTACGTGTTTCGCGTCCAGCCGGGCTAGCGTCATCTCCCTTCGCTGGCCGCGTCTCCTGCCGTGGTTGATCACGGCCGCTTGCTTCGCGTACCTCGGCGTGCGC
>QHTD01000272.1 GCA_003220675.1 Candidatus Rokuibacteriota bacterium
CCCCTCGAGGACACGGTGCGGGTCGCCCTCCATGAGGTGGCGATCCGCGAAGAGGCCGGGTGCCCCCTCTTCTGCGTTCGCCACGAAGTATCTTGGAGCGGCCGACGCGTTTCGGCAGACCTCCCACTCGGCGGCGGACAGCGCGAGAGGTCCGGATGCTTTGACCTGCTCGACGACATCCTCTGGGGCCTGACGGTCCAGGACAGACGCCAGTGCAGAGTAACCCCCGCTTAGGAGGGCGTCATCGAGGCTGTCGGGATCGAGGTGACCGCATCGCTCCATGATCAATCGACGCTGCCCCGCGAAGAACGGGTGGCGAGACGCCGGAGGAAGGCCTCGCCAACCCTCGTCGTTCCAGGCCACTCCCGTGAAGCGCGTCAGCGGCGGCGCGCTGCCCACCAGTGCAGAAAGCAAGTCGGGAACGATGTCCTTCGTCAGATGTGTGAAGGTCAGCCGGGGCCAGCCGGCGCGCTGGACCTCGACAACGATTCCCGCCGAGCACATCCCATGGCAGGCCCCGTCGAGAACTTCTGCGTCGAGCCCTCGCATGGCCGCCAGCAGCCGAAGCGCCTTCAGCATCTCCCCGGCGCCCAGCGCCTCGCCGCACGAGCCGCCCTGAACCAGGAATCGGAATTCGGGCCGCTGACGGATTCGGGCCTCCGCGTGGGAGCGGAGATAGGCCAGACGCTCCTGCGCGGTCCGGCCGAGGGCTCGAATCTGGGGGAGGTCGGAGGCTTCGACATCCCCCTGCCACGGGCGCCGGGTGCGAAACCACATCGGCAGACGCTCGACTGCGACCGAGGTCACCCGGCCATGAGAGGCACCGTCTACTTCGAGGACTGGGGCCAGCGAGCACACCGAGAGGCACTCGGCTTCCTCGAGCGTGACCCGTCCGTCAGGCGTCGTGCTTCCACGCGCGATACCCAGGCGGTCCTCGAGGGCACGAAGATGATCCGCGGCGCCGGCCAGACGGCAACTCAGACCGGCGCAGACCCGGACCAGGTGGCGCCCTGGCTTGACACGGCGGAACGTCGCGTAGTCGGTCGCGATCGCGCACGTCTCGCTCGGGGGAACTCGAACGTGCTCGGCGACGGCGGTCAGCGCCTCTGAACTCAGCCAGCCCTCGGTCTCCTGGGCTGCCAGCAGGGCCGGGAGCAGCCAGGTGCGTTCCCGAGGAAATCCCGCGAGACGCAACCGAACTGAGTCGTCCATTGCTCAGGTCAGGAGCTGCACCTTCTCCGCCACGGTCCGCGTCGGCACGATGTGCCGCTTCAGCTGGAGCTCGTCAGGATTGAAGCCGAGACCTAATCCGATGAGCTGAGGCAGGTGCAGGATCGGCAAGCCGATCGGCGCTCCCTTCTGGGCTTCGGCCTTGGGCTGGCCGCCGTCGAGGTTGAGATGGCAGAGTGGACACGGCGTGACCATACAGTCGGCGCCCTTGCCCTTCGCCTCGCCGGTATGCGCGGCCACCATCGCCATCGAGTTCGTCTCGTTCGCCGTGAGGATCGGGAACCCGCAGCACTTCCCCTTGCCGCCGAAATCCACGACCTCGGCGCCCACCGCCTCGATGACCCGTTCTAGATATTGCTTCCGTTGCGGCTTGCCCTCGATGATCGCGTCGGGCCGGCGGATGTAGCAGCCGTAGAACGGCGCGACCTTCAAGCCCCGAAGCGGGCGCCTGACCGCCGCTTTGAGCCGTTCCAGCCCGTGTTCCTCATGAAGGATCCAGAGCAGATGCTTCACGGTGACCGTCCCGCGGTACTCGAGGCCCTCGTCGGCCAAGAACTCCCGATTGATCCGCTCGCGATACGCGGGGTCCTCCCGCAATTTGATGTTGGCCTGGCCCATCACCCCGGTGCACGTGCTGCAGATCGTCATCACCGTCGACAGTCCTCGCTGCTCGGCCTTGGCGAACGTCCGCGCGTTGATGGGGTCCGAGACCTCGCGGCTGAGCACGCCGGCGCCGTTGCACCCCACGTCGGTCAGCTCCTCGAGCTCGAGGCCCAGCCGCGCCGCCACCGTGACGGCGGATGGATAGAGCTCGGGGCAGCCGCCCCGCGATACACAGCCGGGGTAGAAGGCGTAGCTCATGGCGATCTCCTCTCGACCTTCTCGAAGATCCGGCTGATCCGCTCGGCGCCCGGCCGCTTGGGATGGCGGTAGGGAGTCGGCAGCTTCCCCCGCCGGAGCGCCCGCCAGGCGACCGGTAGGAGGTCGAAGATCCGCCGCACCCCCCAGGTCTCCAGCGCCAACCGTCCCTCATCGAGCCATCCGCTCGCCTTGACCGAGGCGGCGAAGCTGTCGTAGTGCCGGGCGACTTGGGGATTCCTGGTGCCCGACTTGATTCCCATGCCGACCGCCGCATCGCGGAGATCCATGATGCGGTGGGTCGGGCCGATTCCCCGAGGACAGTGCTCGTCCGCCTCGAAGCAGTGCACGCAGTCCCACATGCCTCTCGGCTCGCCGATCGCCCGCAAGCGATGCGCCCGCGCGCCATCGCGGGGATCGGACACGAAGCGGTACGCCTTGGTGAGCGCGGCCGGGCCCAGGAACGTGTTGTCGAACGGGATCACGCTACACCCTTCGTCACAGAGCCCGCAGTAGTAGCACTTCATCGCGTTTCGGACGGGTCGAAGCTGCTCGTCCGAGAGGACGTGCTCGCGCTCGGGCTGGGAGACGGTCGGCTGGAGCCACGGTTCCACCGCCTTGATCTTCTGCCAGAGCAGCTGGTCCACGTCATAGACGAGGTCCTTGAGGACGCGCACGTTGCGGATCGGCTCGACCGTGACCTCGCCCTCCTTCGTCCGGGCGGAGGCGACACGCGTCATGCACGCGAGCCGCCCACCCCGGTTGATCCTCAGGGTGCACTCGCCACAGAACCCTCGGTTGCAGGAAGCGCGGAAGGCGAGCGTCCCGTCGAGCTCCTCTCGGATCTTGACGAGGCCGTCCAGGACCGTCGCGTCCTCGGGGAGCTCGAGCGGGTACGGCTGGAAGGTCGGCTTCCCGCCAGCGTCGGGATCGTGTCGGTAGACCTTGAGTGTCGCTTGCATCAGTACCGTCTCCCTTCCGGCTTCCATCCGGTGAT
>QHTD01000060.1 GCA_003220675.1 Candidatus Rokuibacteriota bacterium
GGCGCCGACCTGCTCGATGGCCTCCAGAATGCCCGCCAGCGTCTGCGGTTCGAGGGACAGGACCGTGCGCGTGCCCGGCAGCGCGACATCGAGCCGGTGCACCGCCTTCGCCACCTCCTCATACGAGATGGCGCACACGTCGCAGAGCTCCTGGGTCAGGATCAGGTCCGGCTCGAGCCGCTCGAGCAACGCCTGATCCAGCGTGTAGATGCTGCTGCCGCTGTGGGCAGCCGCCGTGACGTGGTTGTGGATCTCGCGACTGCTGGCCTGCCCCTGATCGACGCGGCTGCGCGTGATAACGGGAACCTCGCGCAGCCCGGGGGGGAGATCACACTCGTGAGTGACGGCGACGAGCTGATCGCCGAGGCCCAGGGCCAGGACGATGTCCGTCGCGCTCGGCAGCAGCGAGCAGATGCGCATGCGGGTCTTCCTCCGTCTACACGTGGCCAGCGACGCCGCGGCCGTACAGCAGCCGCACGCGGGGCGGGCCGGTCCCGGCATCCGTGTCCACACGCACCGCGCAGCCGTACACCGACGCGATCAACGACTCGTCGAGAACCTCGGCAGGCGCGCCGAGCCGCGCGACCCGTCCATCGGCGAGCAGCAGCAGGCGATCGGCGACTTCGGCTGCCAGGTTCAGATCGTGGGAGACGAGCAGGACCGTCAGGCCCCGCTGCCGGTTGAGGCGCCGCAAGAGCGCGGCCGTCTCCGCCTGGTAGCGGAGGTCGAGGTGCGCGGTCGGCTCGTCCAGGACGAGCAGGCGCGGCTCCTGGGCCAGCGCCCGTGCGATGATCGCCCGCTGGGTCTCGCCGCCGCCGAGCGACGCGAGCGCCAGCGGCGCGAGGTCGAGCACGCCTGTCGCGTCCATCGCGGCGCGCGCGGCTCGCACGTCCGCCGGATTCTCGAAGTAGCGCCCAGGGGCGTGCGGGTAGCGACCCATCAGCACCAGCTCCTCGACCGTGAACGGAAAGTCCCGCGATACGCCCTGTGGGACGACGGCGATCCGGCGCGCGAGCGCTGCCCGTCCCCAGTCGCGCAGTCGCTTGCCCTCGAGCGCGATCTCGCCTTCTCCGGGTTCGAGCACGCGCGTGAGGAGCCGGATCAGCGTGGTCTTGCCGGAGCTGTTCGGACCGATGACGCCGACGATCTCGCCCGGCGCGATCGCGAAGGAGAGATTCGCAAGCCTGAACGGGCGCGCGCGGTACTTCGCCGACGCGGGATACGCGAAGCCGACGGCGCGGAACTCGGCGAGCGCGGTCACAGCGTACCCCGGTAGCGCGTGCGGAGGAGATAGACGAAGAAGGGCGCGCCACAGAACGAGGTGATCACACCGACGGACAGCTCCGCCGGCGCCACGACGTTGCGCGCGACCGTGTCGGCGACCAGGAGGAAGATGGCGCCGCCCACGAGGGACGTCGGCACGAGGAGTCGGTTGTCGGGCCCGAGCAGCATCCTGAGCGTGTGCGGGACGACGAGCCCGACGAAGCCGATGGGTCCCGCGAAGGCGACGACGCTCGCGGTGAGGAGCGCCGCGCCGGTGAAGATCATGAGCTTCAGGCGCTCGGCGTTCACGCCGAGCTGCTGCGCCGACTCCTCGCCGAGGGCCAGGAGGTTCAGCTCGCGCGCGTGGCTCAGCACGAGCCCGAATCCCGCCGCGAGGAGAAGCGCAAAGAGCCCGAGCGCGCCCGGCGGGATCGGCGCGAGGTTGCCGAGGAGCCAGTGGATCACGCCGCCGAGCCGGTTGAAGTCGAGGAGCGAGATGATCACGGTGATCGCGGAGGCGAAGAAGATCCCGACGATGACGCCCGCGAGAAGGAGCGTCTGGATCTGGATCGCCGCCCGGCCCACCGCGGCGATCAGGTAGACGGCGGCCGCCGCCAGAAGGGCGCCGGCGAAAGCGAAGCCGGTCAGCCCCACCGCCTCGACCACCGTGAGCCCGAGCCCGAAACTCTGGCCGATGACGACGCCGAACGCGGCGCCGCCCGAGATGCCGAGCACCGAGGGCTCGGCGAGCGGGTTGCGCGTGAGCGCCTGGAACGCGACCCCGGCGACCGCGAGCGCCCCGCCCGCCAGCGCCGCCACGGCGATTCGGGGCAGGCGGATCGAGAGGGTCACGACGCGCTCGACCGACTCGGCGGCCGCGCGCCCCGTCACGGCGCCGATCACGGCGCCGGGCGAGATCGCAGCGCTCCCGAGGAAGAGCGCCGCGGCGGCGACGGCCACGAGGAGCCCGACGAGCCCTCCCAGCACGAGAGCAAGCCGTCCCTGCGGACTCACTTGAACGCCTCGGGGTGGATCGCGCGCGCGAGCTGCTCGAGGCCGTCCACGACGCGCGGACCGTAGCGGTGGAGGAGGTTCCCGTCCACGCGGTGGAGCCGTCCAGCGCGGATCGCGGGCAGGCTCGTGAGGCGCTGCCACTTCGTCTCGTCGATCGGCCCGGTGTTCGCGCCGTGGTTGGCGAGGAGGATCACCTCGGGCGCCTTCGCCACGGCCGCCTCGAGGCTGTAGCGCGGGTACGCGTCCGCCTCGCCCGCGGTGACGGGCTCCCCGCCGGCGAGCCGGATCAGCTCGGTCACGAGCGCCGTGCGCCCCGGGACGATGAGCGGCTCGGGCCACAGCACGTAGAGGACGCGCGGCCGCGGCTGCGGCGCGACCGCGCGTTTGACCGCCTCGATGCGCCGCTCGAGGCGCGCGAGCACGGGGCCCATCGCGCGCTCGCGCCCGGTCAAGGCACCGAGCCGCGCGATGAGGTCGGTGACGTCGCTCACGAGGTGGGCGGCGACGAGATACGTCGGGATGCCGAGGCGCTTGAGCTGGGCGAAGGTTTCCTCGCTGTTGCCTTCGGTCGTCGCGATCACGAGGTCGGGCTTGAGCGCGACGATCGCCTCGAGGTTGGGATTGACCATGCCGCCCACGCTCGGCCGCTGGCGTGCCGCCGGCGGGTAGTCGCAGAAGTCGGTCACGCCGACCAGCCGCTCCTCGGCGCCGAGCGCGTAGAGGATCTCGGTGACGCTCGGGACGAGCGAGACGATGCGCGCGGGCGGCGCCGCGAGCGTCACCTCGCGACCGAGCATGTCGCGCGCCGAGAACGCGGCGGCGGGCGGGGCGACCGCAAGGAGGACCCCGACGGCGAGGGCGGGCGCTCTCACGCGCGCGACCCGGCGCACGCGGCGACGAAGGCGCGCGGCAGCTCGGGGTTCGAGGCGAAGTGGAGGTGGATGTAGCTCATGAGCGTTCGGCCGACGAGATAGCCTTCCGCGCGCGCGGGCGCGCCGCGCTGGGCGACCCGGTAGACACGCTCGATCCCTGCCGGCACCGGGTCGAGGGTCGAGTAGTGGAACTCATGGCCGCGGGCGACGGCACGCGCGGGCCCGATCGGTGTGTCGCGCGTGAGCACGACTTCCGCGTAGCCGAGCGCCATGCGTCGCGGTTCCAGCCTGACGGCGGCGGGGAGCACGCCCACCATCGGATGGGCCACGCCGTCGGCGTCCCCCAACGTTTCGGCGAGGTACATGAGGCCGCCGCACTCGGCATAGACCGGCCGCCCCGCCTCGGCGAACCGCCTCACCGCCTTCCGCATCGCGGCGTTCTCGGCGAGCCGCCGCGCGTGGAGCTCGGGGTAGCCGCCGCCGAAGTAGAGGCCATCCACGTCCGGGAGCTCAGAGTCGCGGAGGGGGCTCCAGAACACGAGCTCGGCGCCCGCCTCGCGAAGCAGGTCGAAGTTCTCCGCATAGTAGAACTGAAACGCCGCGTCGCTCGCGACGCCGATTCGAACAGGTCGGGAGGGGGCCGCCTCCCTCTGCTCGGTACTACACTCGCCCGGGAGGCGGCCCCCTCCCGACCCGATCGCCAGCGGGGTCGCGAGCGAAAGCAGGCGGTCCAGATCCACAGAGCGCTCGACGGCATCGGCGAGACGGCGGAGCTTTCCGGCATCGAGCACTCCCTCCGCCGCCGTCACCAACCCGAGGTGCCGTTCCGGGAGCGTCAGCGTCTCATCGCGGGCGACGGCGCCGAGCGGTGTCGCGCGGCACGTGGCGGCGATCGCGTCGAGCACCATCCGGCCGTGGGCATCACCGCCCACGCGATTGACGATGACGCCGGCCAGGTTCAGCGCCGGATCGAAGCTCTCGAAGCCACGAACCACCGCTGCGGCACTGCGAGCGGACGCCCAGGCGTCCACCACCAGCACGACGGAAGCGCCCAGCCACTTCGCGATCTGCGCCGTCGAGCCCTCCTCGCTCGTGCCGTCGATCCCGTCGAAGCACCCCATCACGCCCTCGGCCACGGCCAGGTGCGCGTCCTGGGACTGGCGAGCGACGCACGCCTGCACCGCCCGGTATCCGCACATCCAGCCGTCGAGGTTGTACGACGGGCGCCCAGTTGCGAGCGCGTGGAAGCCCGGATCGATGAAGTCGGGCCCCACCTTGAACGCCTGCACCCGGAGGCCGCGCGCTCGCAGCGCTTCGAGCAGGCCGAGCGTGATCGAGGTCTTGCCCACGCCGCTCGCCACCCCTGCGACGACGATCACACGCGTTGTCATCGGCCCCGTTCGAGCGCCGGCTTCGCCGGCGCAATCCTGTCGCTGGGGGTGGCTTCGGAGGGGGCCACCGAGGCCCCCTCCGAGGTACTCACGCCCGCGGACTTGAACGTGGCCATCTCGCTCCAGATCAGGGCGGCGGCGCGCGCCAGGTGAATGAACAGCGCGGCGCCCGTCCCCTCCCCGAGACGCATCTCGAGGTCGAGGTAGGGCGTGAGCCCGAGGCGCTCGAGGATCACCGCGTGGCCCGGCTCGGCCGAGCGGTGGGAGGCGAAGAGCGCGTGGCGCGCGTCGGGGGCGAGCGTCACGGCGGCGAGAGCCGCAGCGCCAGCGATGAAACCGTCGAGGACCACGGGCACGCGGCGGGCGGCGCCGACGAGGATCACGCCGACGAGCCCGGCGATCTCGAAGCCGCCGACCCCGGCGAGGACGTCCACGCCGTCGCCCGGATCGGGGGCGTTCACGGCGAGCGCGCGGCGGACGACGTCCACCTTGCGGGCGAACGCCGTGTCGTCCACGCCGGTGCCGCGACCTGTGACTCGCTCGGGGGCCGCGCCGGTGATCGCCGCGGTGATCGCGCTCGCCGCGGTGGTGTTGCCGATCCCCATCTCGCCGGTGGCCAGAAGGTCGGCTCCCGCGTCCAGCGCTCGCTCGGCGAGCCGCGCTCCGGTCTCGATCGCGCGCACGGCGTGCTCGCGCGTCATCGCCGGACCGCGCGCCATATTCGCGGTGCCGGGCGCCATCGGGCATGAGACGAGCTCCGGCGAGCCCGGGATCGGGTTGGCCACGCCGAAGTCGGCGACGACGACGCGCGCCCTCGCCTGGCGCGCGAGGACGTTCACCGCGGCTCCGCCCCGCAGGAAGTTTTCGACCATCTGCGCGGTCACGACCTGAGGATAGGCGCTGACGCCCTCGGCGACCACGCCGTGGTCGGCTGCGAAGGTGAAGATCACCGGTCGCTCGACGCACGGCGTCCCGTCCCGCAACACGGCGAGGCGCGCCGCGATCTCCTCGAGCCGCCCGAGGCTTCCGGGCGGCTTGGTGAGGCTATCGAGGTGACGCTGCGCCTCCGCGAAGGCGTCGGCCGGCGGCGCGGCGATCGCGCTAAGGAGACTGGAGAGCATCGTCTGGCCTCACGGACCCCGCCGGCGGGCCCGGCGTGGCGACGGCTTTGATCGTGAGCGGCACGCCGGCCACCATCAGCACGACGCGGTCGCACGCGGCGGCGACCCGCTGGTTGACGAAGCCGAGGAGGTCGCGGAAGCGGAGCCCCATCGCGGTCTCGGGGTGCACGCCCTCGCCCACCTCGTTGGAGACGACCGTGAAGGACGTCGCGCGGCGGCCGATCAACTTGGCAAGCGCCTCGGCCTCGTCGAGGATCGCGTCGTCCGTGTCGCCGCGCAGGAGGCAATTCGAGACCCAGAGCGTCAGGCAGTCCACGACGACCGCATCGAAGGCGTCCTCGAGCCCGGTGAGGTGCTGGACGAGATCGTACGGCTCCTCGACGGTCTTCCAGTGGCGGGGACGCTCGGCCCGGTGGCGCGCGATCCGGCGCGCCATGTCGTCGTCGGCGGCGCGCGCCGTCGCGACGAAGGCGACGCGCCTGGAGAGCGCGGCATCCGAGACGGCGAAGCGGCTCTTACCGCTGCGCGCGCCCCCGAGGATGAAAAGCGACGACGCCATGCTCCGGGTCCTCCCTCGAAGACCGGTGTACTGGTGCGCGCCCGGGCAGGTCTCCTGGCTCTCGGATCGTCCTACTCCCCGCGCCTTCCCGGCCTCGCGGCCAGTGGCTCTCCGGCGGGTTTCGTCCCCGATTACAGTGACGGGGTCGCGGCGGCCTTCAACCGCCTTCCCTGGGCCCTTCGGGGCATCCCGGGGCGCGAACAACGCGCAGACGGTAGCAGAATCGCGCGCGCTGCGCAACGCGCCCGGCAGGCGCTCCGGCGGCCCGGAACCGCGTTGCGCGGGTACGCGTTGTAGATCCGCGTGCTATGTTTGCCGACAAGGAGGAGCCGACATGGAGATGGAGCGGCGCGATTTCTTGAAGCTCACCGCGGGCGCACTCACCTACGCGCTCGCCACCGAATCCACCTGGGCGCAGACGACGAAGGTGGAGGTGCAGTGGCTCGGCCAGGCGTCGACCAGGCTCACGACGCTGACTGGCAAAGTCATCGTGATCGACCCGTTCCTCACGAACAACCCGAAGACGCCGCCCCAGTACAAGAACCTGGACTCGCTCGGCAAGGTGGACGTGATCCTCGTCACCCACGGCCACGGCGACCACACGGGCGACGTGAAGGAGCTGGCGGCGCGGACGGGCGCCCCGGTACTCGGTCCCGCAGGGCTCATCGCGACCATGATCGACCTCGGCTGGGTCGCGCCCGAGAAGGGCGTTCGCTTCGGCAAGGGCGGCCGCGTGAACCCGCTCGGCCCGCAGGTCACGATCACGCAGGTGCGCGCGGAGCACTCGTCGGAGGTCACGGTCGTCGATCCCGTCACGAAGAAGAGCACGACCTATCCGGGCGGCGAGCCGTGTGGCTTCATCGTCGAGTTCGAGAACGGGTTCAAGCTCTACCATATGGGCGACACGGGACTCTTCGGCGACATGAAGCTGATCGGGGAGTACTACAAGCCCGACCTGGTCATGATCCCCATCGGCGGCCACTTCGTCATGGACCCGCGCGACGCGGCGTACGCGACGAAGGAGATGCTCCGGCCCAAGTACGCGATCCCGATCCACTACGGGACGTTCCCGGTGCTCCGAGGCACGCCGCAGGAGTACCAGGGGGCACTCGGTCAGACGACGGTCCAGGTCTTCCCGATCAGCCCGAGCGACAAGCTCACCTTTTAGGAGGACTAGCGGCCGAGGTTTCGGAAGGGGGGCGAAGCCCCCTTCCGAGTCAGCTCAGCGCCTCGAGCGGGAGCCCGCGCTCCCGCCACCCCTCGAGCCCGCCCAGGAGCGGGCGGACGCGCGTCACGCCGTTACCGCGGAGCTTCATCGCCACACGGGCGCTCGTGGCCTCGTTCGGTCAGGTGCAGTAGAGGACGATGTCGTGGTCGCGCGGGATCTCCCGATGGCGCTCCTCGATCTCCTCCGCGGTGATCCGGAGCGCGCCGGGGATCGTGTACGGGTCCGCCTCGACGTCGAGCGCCGCGCGCAGGTCGACCACGACCAGGGGCTCGCCCGCGTCGAGCTTCTGCTTCAGCGTGTCGGGGCTGATCCGCGCGACGCGCAGCCGGCGGCTGACGCGCTGGCGCTGGATGAACTTGAGCGCCACGTAGCCTACGACGACGACGATCACCGTGGCGACGAGCCAGGCGCCGAGGCGCTCGGCCCGGCCCACCACGGGCTCGAGTGCCTCGCCGGCGAGGTAGCCCACGCCCGACCAGATCCCTGTCCAGAGCAGCGCCCCCGCGCCACCGTAGAGCACGAAGCGCGCAACGCCCACGCCGAAGATCCCGGCGAGCGGCGGCGCCACGGTGCTGAGCCCGGGGACGAACTTCGCGATCAGGAGCGAGCGCGTGCCGTGGCGCGCGAAGAGGTTCTCCGTGCGCCGGACGCACGAGTCGGGCTCGAGCGAGAGCCTGCAGAGGAGCGCGAGCACGCGGCTTCCGCGCTGGCGCCCGAGGTAGTACCAGATCAGGTCGGCCAGGAGCGAGGCGACCGTTGCGATCACGAGCGCGAGCAGGAGATTGATGCGCCCCGTCCCCGCGAGCGCGCCCACGGCGAGCAGCGTCGGCACCGCGGGGATCGGCAGGCCCACCTGCTCGGCGAAGACGAAGCCAAATAGCACGAGGTAGCCATACTCCGTAAGGAACTGGAGCGTATCGTGCATGGCCTTCTGATGGCGGCGCGCCGCTCCAGGATTCGCGCGCCCGTCCGGGAATGTCAGGTGCCGCGCGGCTCCTCGACCTGTCGGACGCGCCGCGAGAGCGTCACGAGGATCTTTTCGGTGAGCCCCGGGACCTCCTTGAGGAGGCGCCAGAAGTGGGTGCGGTCGATGACGAGAAGCCGCAGGTCAGTCTCCGCCTTCACGGTCGCCGAGCGGGGCTCGCCGTCGAGCAGGCTCATCTCGCCGAAGAACGCGCCGGGCTGCATGCGGTGCCGCTTCTGGGGAGAGAGCGTCACGAGCGCCGTGCCGTCGATGATGACGAAGAACTCGTCGCCCGGCTCGCCCGCACGGGTGAGGACGGTGCGCTCCGGCACCTCCACGACTGTGGAGATGTCGGCCACGGCGCGGAGCTGGCGCAGGCTGCAGTCTTCGAAGAGCGGAACGCGCTCGAGGTGCGTGATTTTCTCGTCACGGGCGACGTGGAACGCGTTGAACATCTTTCCGATGAGCTCCATCACGCTTCCCTTCGCTCTGCACGGCCCACGTTAGCCGCAGGTCTCGGTGGCCATCTCAAAACCCCCGCAGGCGCTCGAGCTCCCGACGCTCGCGCTTGGTCGGCCGGCCAGCACCCGGCGGTCGCCACGGCGGCGGCGCCCGGCGCGTGCGCGGCGGCGCCGGGGGTGTCAGGTCCTCGTAGAGGGCGCGCGCGACCGGCGCGGGCCCGCGCGTGTCGGCGAGCGCCTGCACCTTCAGGATCCGCTTGTCCCCGCCCTGCGTGAGACGGAGCAGGTCGCCCACCCGCACGAGCCTGGCCGGTTTCGCCGCACCGTCGTTGACGTCCACCTTGCCGCCGGCGCACGCCGCGGCGGCGAGGCTCCGCGTCTTGAAGAAGCGCGCCGCCCAGAGCCACTTGTCCACGCGGAGCGAATCCGGCGAATCCGTCACGCCCAAACGGTATCATAGCCCTGCCATGACCCCGGATACGTCAACGAGGGTCGCCCCGGCCGTGTGCCTGGCCCTGGCGCTCCTCCTCGTCGTCTCGGCGTGGGCGGCCGACGTGGTCATCGTCGAGGACTGGACGAAGCCCAAGCTCGGCGCCAAAGGCATCCCCGACGGCTGGAAGAGCGGCCAGATGTGGGGCCTCCCGAAACACGACTTCACGATCGTAGAGAACGAGGGGCACCGCGCGCTCCACCTCCGGAGCGAGGGCGACAGCTCGATGATCACCAAGGAGCTGGACGGGGCGGTCAACCTCAAGTCGACGCCGGTCCTCGAGTGGCGCTGGATGGCGGTCACGCTCCCGAAGGGCGCCGACGCGCGCAGCAGACAGACCGACGACCAGGCGGCACAGCTCTACGTGGTGTGGCCACGCTTCCCCCAGGAGTTCCGCTCGCGGATCATCGGGTACATCTGGGACACGCAGGCACCCGAGGGCCTCGTCGTGAAGAGCCAGAAGGCACTCACGGTCACCTACATCGTCGTGCGCTCCGGCCCAGCCGAGCTCGGGAAGTGGCTCACCGAGCGGCGGAACGTCGTCGAGGACTACAAAAAGCTCTACGGCGAGCCGCCGGACAAGCCCGGTGCCCTCTCGATCGCGATCGACTCCGACGACACGAACTCCTCGGCCGAGTCCTTCTTCGGGCCGATCGTCTTCACGAAGCCGTGACGGCTGCGCGCGACTTCGTGCGGGAGCTCGCCCACGAGAACGCGACCTTCTGGCGCGGCCGCGACGTGCGCCTCGACCCCGAGGCGCCGCCCGTCGTGAGGCGCGAGCAGATCCGCTACCGCATGCGCCAGGGCGTCTACAACGAGCTGCGCTCCGTCGAGCTGATCGCCGCGTGGATCCCGTACGTGCCCGAGCGCGAAATCCGCGAGCTCCTGCCGGGTCAGCTCGACGACGAGCAGCGCCATTACCAATTATTGCGGACGCGCCTTTTCGGGCTCGGCGAGGACCCGGACGCCTACCGTCCCCTGCCCGAGTGGCAGGCGCTCTTCGACTGGCTCGTCGCCTGCCGGACCCGGCCGACGCTCGAGAAGCTCGCCATGTTCCAGTTCGCCGGCGAGACTCAGTCGTGCGAGGGGTTCGAGGCGCTGATCGAGCTGGCGCAGGACGTCGATCCCGAAACCGCGGAGCTCTATCGCACGCAGATTCTTCCGGACGAGTACCGCCACGCGGCGATCGGCCGCAAGGCGCTCTCGCTGCTCGCCGACACTCCCGCGGCGCAGGAGCGGGCGCGCGCGGCGTGCCGGGAGATGAACGAGAAGATCTTCGCCGCCTACCGCGCCCACCGCGCCCGCGTCGACCGCGGCGCATGAGAGCGGATCACCTCGCAGCGTGTCGGAATAACGGCAGTTCGAGCGCGGGCTTCGCCCGCGCAATCGATCCTTATACTGCATCCGTCGCGAGTCGTAGGTCAGGAGAGAGGAGACTCGCCTGTCGAGGGGAGAAGCAGGAAGAGGAGACGCGGCGGCCGAGCATGGCGGCCAAGGGCTTGCTGACCAGAGGACCAAAACGATCGGAGCCCCCGGAGGCTCACCCCCAGAGTGTCCCGGTCGGCAAGAGAACGGCACTGAAGGTTCAAGAGAAAGTGGCCCCCCGGAGGGCCGGTATAAGGGCAACCTGCCGTTCCCGCTCCGCGGCCGCGAGCGCGGTGCCCGAAGGAGGCGGACCAGTGCGCTACCACCTCGGAGTCGATTGGGCGGATCAGACGCATGCGGTCTGGGTCGTGGATGAGCGCGGGACCAAGATCACCGCGCGCACGGTGCCGCACACGGCGGAGGGGTTGAGCGAGTGGGGCCGGGAGCTGGACGAGTGGCGGGCGCACGGGATCGAGCTGTGGGCGGCGATTGAGCGGCCCGAGGGCCGGGTGGTGGATTTCCTGCTCGACCATGGCATCGTGGTCTATCCCGTGAACCCCAAGGCGCTGGACCGGGCCCGGGATCGGTTTCGGCAGAGTGGAGCGAAGGATGATCCGTTCGACGCCCGGGTGCTGGCCGACTTCCTCCGCACGGATCATGCCCACCTCCGGCCCTTGCGGCCGAGCTCGGAGGCGGCCCAAGAGCTGAAACTCCTCACGGAGGACTACCAGCGGCAAGTCCGGCAGCAGACGCGCCTAGTCAACCAGCTCACGATCACCCTCAAGGCGTACTATCCGCGGGCCCTCGAGGTGGCGGAGTTGACGACGGGGTTGGCGCAGGCGTTCCTGCAGGCGTACCCGACGCCGGCGGCCGTGGCGGCGCTCACCGAACGTCAGTGGCAGCGGTGGGCCCGCGCGCATCGCCTGAGCGCGACCCGGACCCGGGAGCTCTGGGAGGTCCTCCAGCGACCGCAGCTGCCCGTGCCCGCCCACGTCGTGCGAGCCAAGGCCCGGTTGATGCGAAGCCTCGTGGCGCAGCTGACGCCGGTCGTAGCGGCCGTCGGGGAGTACCGGGAGGCGATCGAGGATTTTTTCGCCCGTATGTCGACCGCGCAGTGGATTCGGACGCTGCCGATCGGTGACCACGGCATCACGGCCCCGACGCTCTGGGCCCGCTTGGGCGACGCCCCCGGGCGATGGGAGGCGTTTCGGCATCTCCAGGCCCAGGCTGGAGCCGTGCCGGTGACCAAGCGGAGCGGGAAGCAGCAGCGGGTCGTGCACTTCCGCGTCGCCTGCGACAAGGCGTTGCGGTACGTGGTCGATCAGGTCGCGTTCCTCTCGCTCCGGTCGTGTGAGTGGGCCCGGGCGTACTACGACCAGCAGCGGGGGCGGGGGCATTCTCATCGCCGGGCACTCCGGGCGTTGGGCGCGAAGTGGCTGAAGATCATCTTCGTCATGTGGCAACGCCACGCATCCTACGACGAGCCGTACCACCTCGCGACGATGGCGCGGCAGCAGCTGCGGCAGCCGCAGACAAAAATCGCTTGATATGGACCAGAGAAAGTCTGGGGGGAGGAGTCGGAAGGGGGGCGAAGCCCCCCTCCGAGTCAGTTATCGGCTGTCGCCGACGGTTTGCGGTAGGAGGGTGACGAGCTCGACCGCTGCGAGCTCGGCGGCCATGCCTACCGCGTCCACGACGGCGCGGTTCATGGCCTCCACGAACCAGCGCCCCGCGCTCGACTCGACCCACCGCGCGTAGGCCGCCAGCTCGTCGTCGTCGAGCCCGCGATAGGCGACCAGCATGTTCACGAGGTAGGCGCGCCTGATCTCCGGGAAAGCCGCAAACCGCGTGAGGGTGATCCGCTGCTCGAGCCGCCCGGGCCCGAGCCGCGCGTGGACCGGCAGGATCCAGTCCGCGGCGCGCGCCAGGCTCCGGACCAGGGCCATGGTGATGTCGAGCGCGGCCTCGGAGGCGCCGCCCGCCTCGTCGAGCCGCTCGATCAGAGGTAGCCGCTCGGCCGAGGGCTGGCCCATCGTGACGGGCCGGCCGCCGTCTGCCAAGACATCGAGGTCGGCGGCGACTATCCGACGTCCGAGGGGCGAGCGGTACCAGGCGAGCGCCGCCGCCACCGTCGAGGAGTTCACCGCGCTCCCGAAGGCTAGGCGAGTGCGGGCGTAGAGCATCTCAGGCCCCAGGTACCGCGCGACCACCCGGTCCACCGTAGCGTGCTCTTGCTCGGTCATCCCAGGATGGTGGAGTTGGGCCCGGAGCCCGGCGGCGAGAGTCACGAGCCTCTCCTTCAGGCCGGACAGCTCGAGGAGCTCGTCGACAGCGGCAGCGGTGATTTCAGAGGGACGTTCGACGGGAGAAGCCGGCCCGGATTCCGCGTCGCTGCCAGGAATCGCAGCGTGTGAGGCGTAGGGCCCCCACACGAGCGTTACTGCGAGCACGGAACAAAGCGTGTAGCCGCGGACCAATCACTGCCTCCTTCAAGGGGTGCCTCAGGCACCCCTCGCCGGAGAGTGCATAAGCGATGCCTCAGGGGGTTGGGCCTGTTCAGTCAGGTACTTACGTGACGTCAACAGTGCCAGGCTGGCCAGAAACGAGCCAGGCTGAAACCGAATCACCCACACCGACGGCTTACCTCTTCAGAATCTAAGGGCACTTGGCTTTTGGCGTTCCTATTGCGCCGCAGGAGGAGGGTTCAAGCGATGAGTCAACTGACTGCGGAGGAGCGTCGTCGGAGCTTCGAGCATCGCCTGGCGGCCGGGCTGGGTAGCCAGCGGCCACGGTCGATCATGATCGAGGAGTTCGCGGGCCGTCAGCGCGTCTGGCCGCGCACCGCCAGGTTCGGGGCGCTGGTCGCCCTCGCCGTCGCGGGGGCGCTACTCATGGCGCAGACGGCGCGCGTCGTCTCGCTCCAAGGCGCGCCCGCGTTGATCGAGAGGTTCCTGCCGCGCGTCTGACGCGTCGGCGACCCGTTCAGATCGCCAGCGCGTAGCCGTCGCGGCGCGGGTCGGCGCCGGCCATCAGGGCACCCGACTCGCGGTCACGCACGATCCCCTGCCCGCCGCCCACGATCCAGGACCACTCGTCGATCACGTTGACCTGGTGGCCGCGTCCCGCGAGCGCCGCGCGCGTGTCAGCGGGAATCCGCGCCTCGGCGTCGATCCGGCGGTCGCGATAGATGCGCACGCGCGGCGCCTCGATCGCCTCCTGGATGTTCATCCCGAACTCGAGGACGTTCAGGAGCATCTGCGGCGTCGTCTGGAGGATGCCGTAGGAGCCCGGCGTGCCGATGGACATCGCGAACGCGCCGTCCCTGAAAACCTGCGTCGGTGACATCATGGTCCCCGCCCGGCGCCCCGCGCGCAGAACGTTGGGCGACTCGGGGTCGCGGTCCATCCATTTCAAAATGTTGTTCAGCACGATCCCCGTGCCGGGCACGGCGAAGCCCGAGCCGAACGGCACGCCGAGCGTCTGCGTGACGGTGACGACGGTGCCGCTCGCGTCGGCGCAGGCGAAGTGGGTGGTGTGCTCGTTCACGAAGTGCGCCGGGTGACCTTCGAGGATCTGAGTCGGGAGCTTCTCGCGGTTCCAGCGCTCGCCCTCGCTCCGGCCCGCCCGCACGGGGTCGATGCGCGCGCGCTGGGACACCGCGTACGCCTTCGAGAGAAGCCCTCCGATCGGGACCTCGGGCGTGTAGGCGTACGCGAGGCGGTCGGCGGAGGCGAGCTTGACCGCCTCGATCAGGTGGTGGAGGTACTCCACGGAGTTGTGGCCCCACGCCGCGACGTCGTAACCCTCGAGGACGTTCAGCGTCTCGAGCATCTGGAAGGCTGAGAAGGGCGGGGGAACCGAGGACACCTGGTGGTCGCGGTACGCGATCGTCGCGGGCTCCCGCCACTCGGGCGCGAGCGCCGCGAGGTCCTCCTCGTCGAGCCAGCCGCCCGCCTCGCGCACCGCGCGGGCGATCGCCTTGGCGATCGGCCCTCGGTAGAAGACGTCGCTCCCGCCTTCCGCGACCTGGCGGAGTGTCGCGGCCAGCTCCTTGTAGGTGACGACGGCGCCGGGCCGCAGGCCGCCGTTGCCGAGGTAGAGGCGCTCTGCCTCCCGCGAGCGCCCGAGGGTGGCACGCGCCGCCTCGAAGAAGTCCACGTTCTTGAATGTCAGAGGCACGCCCTGCTCCGCGAGCGCAATCGCCGGCGCGAGCACGCGCGCCGGGTCCATCGAGCCGAACCGCTCGAGCGCGACGAGCCAGCCGCCGAGGTTTCCCGGAGTCGCGCAGGACTTCGGGCCACCGGCCAGCTCGTCGTCGGTGCACGCCGCGGGATCGGCGGCGCGCGGGGCTCGCCCGATGAAGTCGAGGACGTGGCGTTGGGACCCGCGCGAGAGCAGCATCAGGCCGACCCCGCCGACGCCTGACATGAACGGCTCGACGACGTTGAGGGTCGCGGCGACGGCGACCGCCGCGTCGACCGCGTTACCGCCGGCGAGCAGCATCTGGATCCCCGCCATCGACGCGAGTGGGTGCGCGGAGGCGACGGCCCCGCGCCTACCCATGACAACCGGACGATAGGCTCTCTTGTGTGGAGGCATGACGGTCTCCTCAGGTGGCGCGTTGGCGCTCGGTCTGGAGCCCCCGGATCTTCGGGTCGAGCAGGTCGCGCAGGCCGTCGCCGAACAGGTTGAGGGCGAAGATGGTCAGCATGATCGCCGCCCCGGGGTACAGGACGAGCCACGGGGCCTGCTGGATGTAGAGGCGCCCCTCCGACAGGGTGTTCCCCCACGACGGCACGTAGGGGGGTACGCCCACGCCCAGGAACGAGAGCGCGGCCTCGGTGAGGACCGCGGCGGCGAAGACGAAGCTTCCCTGCACGATCACGGGCGACAGACAGTTCGGCAGGATGTGCCGCCCCATCAGCGTGAGGTCGGAGGCGCCTAGCGCGCGACCGGCCTCGACGTAGGCGGTCTCGCGGATGACCAAGACCGAGCCGCGCACGACGCGCGCGACCCGCGGCGAGTAGACCACGCCGATCGCGATGATGACGTTCACGACGCTCGGCCCGAGTGACGCCATGAGCGCGATCGCCAGCACGATCGCCGGGAACGCCATGAGCCCGTCCATGACCCGCATGATCGGGTTGTCGAGGCGGGGGTAGTGGCCGGCGAAGAGGCCGGAGAGCACCCCGACGACGAACGAGAACACGACGACCGCCGCTCCCACCAGCACCGACAGGCGCGCGCCGTGGATCACCCGGCTGAAGACGTCGCGCCCGACATCGTCGGTGCCGAACCAGTGGGCCCGGTTCGGCGGCGTGAGGCGCGCGGCCACGTCCATGTGGGTCGGGCTCCCCGCAAACAGGGGCGCTCCGAGCCCGATCGCCACCACCGCGACCATCAGTGTCGCTCCGACGAGCGTCGTGCGTCGCCGTGCGAGCAGCACGAGCCAGCGCGGCGTGGTGCGCGCCGCCGGCGCCTCGCGGGGGAGAGCGATGACGCTCACTGGTACCGCACCCGCGGATCGAAGAGGGGGTATGAGAGATCCACGGCCAGGTTGATCAGCATGTAGACTCCGGCGATGCAGAGCACCACTCCCTGGATTACCGGATAGTCACGGCGGAGCACGGCGGAGATGATGAGGCGGCCGAGCCCCGGGATGTTGAACACGGTCTCCACGACGATGGCGCCGCCAATGAGGATCGCGAAGCTGATGCCGATGATGGTGATCGTCGGGATCATCGCGTTCTTGAGCGCATGCTTGTAGACCAGCGCGGGCTCACCGAGCCCCTTGGCCCGGCCCGCCAGGATGAACTGCTCGCGCAGGACGTCGAGCATCGCGGATCGCGTGATCCGGGCGATGAGGCCCGACTGCACCACCCCAAGGGCGAACGCCGGCAGGACGAGCGAGCGGAGCGTCTTCGCCCAGCCGTACTCGAGCGGCGAATAACCCGCCACCGGGAACCAGCCGAGCTGGACCGAGAAGAACAGGATCAGCAGCAGCCCCAGCAGGAAGTTCGGGACCGAGATGCCGACGAGCGCCAAGACCATCACCGTCTGGTCCGCCGCCGTGTTGTGCCGGTGGGCGGAGACGATCCCGGCCGGCACGCCGATGAGCACCGCCACGACCGTGGCGAAGACCGTGAGGAGCAGCGTCGGCTCGACGCGGTCGGCGATCGCGTCGAGCACGGGCTTGCGCAGGAAGATCGAGTCGCCCACGTCGCCGCGCAGCAGCCGCCCGTACCAGCGCGCGAGCTGGATCCAGAGCGGCTGGTCGAGACCGAGCTGGTGCTGGAGCCTCTGGACGTCCTCGGCCGACGCGTAGGGCCCCGCGATGACAGAGGCGGGATCGCCCGGCGCCAAGTGGATCAGCACGAAGGCGACCGTCGCGACGACGAGCGCGACGGGGATCAGCGCCAGCAGCCGGCGGACGACGTACGTCTTCACCGCGGAGGCTTTACTTGTCGAGCCAAACGTTCCAGAGGAACAGCTCGGGCGACGGCTGGAAGCCGCGCATCTCCTTGCGCAGGACGTCCAGCGGGAAGTAGTCGCCGAACTTGATCCGGCCGACGTCCTCGTAGAAGAGCACCTGCACGCGCTCCCAGATCGCGCGGCGCCTCTTGGGATCGAGCTCGGTGAGCATCGACTCCATCAGCCGGTTCTTCTCCTCTTGGCACCACCAGCCAGGCCAGTTGCAGTCCACCGCCGTGGCGAACGCCGGCTCGTGGGTGAAGGTGAAGCCCGTCGAGAAGACGTCCCACAGCTCCGGCTTGTTGCGCCGCTGGACGAGCGTCGCCCAGTCGACCACCTGGAGGTCCACCCTGAAGCCGGCCTCCTCGAGCTGTTGCTTGGACACGAGCGCATTCTTGTACATCCACTGATATTCCTGCGTCGTGACCCAGCGCACGGGCTGGCCCGCGTAGCCAGCCTCCTTCAGCAGCTTCTGCGTCTTCGCGCGACTGTGCTGGTTGTACGCCTCGCCGCCGGACTTCGTGTGCCAGCCGGTCTGCTCGACGTAAAGGAGGCCCGGATCGAGCCGGTAGAAATCCTTGTGGCCGAAGCCGGCGGCCATGATCGGCTCCATGTCGAGCGCGGCCTGGAACGCCTGGCGCAGCCGCTTGTCGGTCATCATGCCCTGCTTGTGGTTCAGCACCGCGGTGGACCAGCCGTAGGGCTTGACGACGGACGCGACGACCGCGGGAATCGTCTTGACCCGGTCGTACTGGTCCTGCTTGATCTGCTGCGAGAAGTGATAGTCGCCCGACTCGACGCCCGCGAGGCGCACGGCGACGTCCGGCACGGGGATGAAGAGGATCTCGTCCACGTAGGCGGTGCGCTTGCCGCCGTAGCCGTCGGGCGCCTCGCTCCGCGCGACGTACTCCTTGAAGCGCGCCAGTTTGATGTGGCGGTCCGGCTTGTGCTCGACGAAGCGGAACGGTCCGGTACCCACCGGCTCCTTGATCTGGTTCTCGCCGGCCGCGTCCACGATCTCCTTCGGGAAGATCGCGGCGCCGTTGTTCGGGCGCGCGAGCGCCGCCAGGAGCACGCCCGACGGCTGCTTCATGTGGATCACGACGGTCAGCGGGTCCTTCGCCTCCACCGCCTCGACGTTCTTCCACATCGCCTTGCCCGTGCCCGCCATCTTCCCCCAGCGCATCAGCGAGGCCACGACGTCGGCAGAGGTCATCTCCTTGCCGGTGTGGAACTTGACGCCCTTGCGGAGGCGGATCGTGTAGCGTCGGCCGCCGTCGGCCACCGTGTGGCCCTCGGCGAGCATCGGCACGACGTTGAAGACACGGTCGTACGTGTAGAGGGTCTCGACCGCGTGCCAAGTGATCTGCTGCGTGATCACCGCCGTCGTCCAGTGGATGTCCAGCGACGGCGGCTCGCCGATCATTCCGGCCTTGAGGACACCGCCGGTCCTCTGCGCCGCGGAGGGCTGGGCGGTGACGACGACGAGGGCGAGGGCGAGCAGCGGGACGAATCGGCGCATGGCACACTCCTCCGGCGCCGCGCGGGCGCCTACTTCACGACCTGGCGTACGGCCGCCTCGACGTCCTCAGCCTTCGGTGTCGCGAAGGCCTCGAGCGGCGGGCTGAACGGGATCGGCACGTTGGGGCCGGCGACGCGCGCGATCGGCGCGTCGAGATCGTCGAAGCACTCCTCCATGATCACCCACGCGAGCCACGCCCCCGTGGACCCGCGCATCGGCCCTTCCTCGGCGATGACGACGCGGTGCGTGCGCCGCACCGAGTCCGCGAGCGTGGCCCGGTCGAGGGGCACGAGGCTCCGTGGGTCCACCACCTCGACCTCGATGCCATCCTCGGCGAGCCGGCGCGCCGCCGCGAGGCTCTCGTGCACCATCCGGGCCGTGGCGATGACGGTCACGTCGCGCCCGGGCCGCTTGACGTCCGCCGAGCCCAGCGGGACGAGCGTCTCCGCGTCGCCCACCTCACCCGTGACCCGGTAGAGGCCGCGGTGCTCGAACACGAGCACCGGATCGGGATCGCGGATCGCCGTCGTGAGCAGTCCGTAGGCGTCGGCGGGCGTGGACGGAATGCAGAGCTTCAGCCCCGGGATGTTGACGAACCACGCCTCCACCGAGTTCGAGTGGTGACCGCCCCCGGATCGGCCGATGCCGTACGGCATCCGCAGCGTGATCGGGCAGTCGATCTGGCCGCCGAACATGTAGCGCGACTTCGCGATCTGGTTCGCGACCTCGTCCATGGCGCACGTGACGAAGTCGGCGAAGTGCATGTCCACGACAGGGACGAGGCCCGTCATCGCCGCGCCCATCGCCGAGCCGACGATCGCCGCCTCGGAGATCGGCGCGTTCAGGACCCGCTCGGGCCCAAACTCCTCGCAGAGCCCCTTCGTGACGCCGAAGGGCACGCCGAGCACGATGTCCTCGCCGATACAGAACACGCGCGGGTCGCGCCGCATCTCCTCGCGGAGTGCCTTGTTGAGCGCGTCGCCGAAGTCCATGCTGGGCACGTCAGTCGCGCCAGGGGTACGAAGCGAAGAGGTCGGTCAGCGCCTCGTGAGGCTCGGGCAGCGGGCTCGCCTCGGCGTGGGCGACCGCGTCGTCGATCTCGGCAACGATCCCGTCGCGGACCCGCTGCGCGTGGGCGTCGTCGAGGACCTTTGCGTCTCTCAGGAGGCGCTCGAGGCGCGCGACTGGATCCGTGCGCCGTCCTGCGGCAACCTCCTCCTTCGAGCGGTACGCCTGCGGATCACCCTCGAAGTGCCCCACCCAACGGATCGTGTGCGCCTCGACGAGCGACGGCCCGTCGCCGCGCCGCCCCCGTGCGGCGGCCCGCGTGACGGCGTCCCACACCGCCAGCACGTCGTTGCCGTCGATCGACTCGCCCGGGATGCCGTAGCCCGCCGCGCGCGCCGCGATCGAGCCGCCGGCCGTTGAGAGCGCGTGGGCGCTGGTCGAGGCCCAGCGGTTGTTCTCGCAGACGAAGATGACCGGAAGCTTCCAGAGCGCGGCCAGGTTCACGCCCTCGTGGAACGGGCCGCGGTTGGCGGCGCCGTCGCCGAAGAACGCGACGACCACCTGACCCGACCTCCGGTGCTTGATCGAGAGCCCCACGCCCGGCGCCAGCACGCATCCGGCGGCGAGAACGCCGTTGGCGCCGAGGTACCCGACCGACGCGTCGGCGATGTGCATCGTACCGCCCTTGCCGTGGCAGATCCCGTTGGCTTTGCCGTAGAGCTCGGCCATGAGGCCGCGAAGCGAGCCGCCCTTGGCCACGAGGTGACCGTGGCCTCGGTGGGTCGAGAGCACGTAGTCGTCCGGGCGCAGCGCCGCGCACACGCCCACAGCGACCGCTTCCTGGCCGACCGACGTGTGGAGGAAGCCCGGGATCCTGCCGCCGGCGAAGAGCTCGCGCACGCGCTCCTCGAAGAGGCGCACGCGAAGCATCCCGGCGTACATCGCGAGCAGCCGGTCGGGAGCGGGCGTCATTGTAACGGGGGCCGCGAGCCCGGCGCGTTCGGCGGGTGGCCTGAGACGAGGTGCGCCCCGGCTCCGCTTCGCATGTCGCTTCCCACTCCACCCAGAGGCTGCGAGCCCGGCGCGTTCGGCGGGCGGCCTGAGACGAGGTGCGCCCCGGCTCCGCTTCGCATGTCGCCTTTCATTCCAAATGGTGGCTCAGAACGCGCGCGCATTATAGCATCGGCGGCTCGTTGAGCCGCGCGAGGCGCCACCCCTCGGCGACGCGCTCCAGCACGCTCAGCGCGCCGCAGTCCTGACCGAGCGCGAGAATCCGGTGGAGCTCGAGCCCGAGCGCGGTGCAGAGCAGCGCGCGGTTCGTCCCGCCGTGAGCGACGATGGCGATGGACTCACCCGCGTGCGCGGCCACGATCGCTACGAACGCGGGCCAGGCGCGGGCGCGGAGGTCAGGAACGCTCTCGCCCTCCGGGAACGGGACCTCGCCGACGCGCGCCATCCAGTCCGCAAATGCTGCCGGCTCGCTGCGCCGGATCTCCTCGGCAGTCCGCCCGTCCCAGCGGCCCATCGCCATCTCCCGCAGCGCAGGGATCATGGTCGGGGTGAGCCCGTGCGGCGAGGCGATGATCTCCGCGGTGCGGCGCGCGCGCTCGAGATCGCTCGTGAACACCGCGGCGAGCCGGGCGCCGGCGAGCCGCGCGGCCTGCGCCCGGCTCTGCCGCTCGCCGTGCGCGGAGAGCGGCACGTCGAGGTGGCCGATGAACCGGCGCGTCTCGGCGAGGACCACCTCGCCGTGGCGCAGGAGGTAGATCAGGGTTTGACGTGCGCCCATGCCGACACCGCGAGGAGCCCCGCCAACTCGGCGACCTCGACCGCCGCGCCGAGCACGTCGCCCGTGACCCCCGCGAGGCGTGCGGCCATGAAGCCCGCGAGCCCGAGGGCGGCCACGATGGCTGCCGCAGCGACGAGGAGCCCGGCGACGCCGAGCCCCAGCCAGGCAAGGACCAGGGCCAGCGCGAGGGCGATCGGCGCCGCGCTCGCGCGGAGGCCGGCTCGGAACGCAGCGCCGTGGCCCTCGACCCTCGCCGGCGGAAAGCACCGCGCGAGGAGGGGCGGGGTCGCCCGGGCGAGCGACGGCAGAACGAGGAGCGCGCGCCAGCGCAGGCCGGCCGGGAGTTCGGCGACCGCGGCGATCTCGAGAAGCAGGAAGAGGATGAGACCGATCGCGCCGAAGGCGCCGATACGGCTGTCGCGCATGATGCTGAGCCGGTGCTCGGCGTCGCGACCGACGAGGCCGTCGAGGCAGTCCGCCAGGCCGTCGAGGTGGAGGCCGCCGGTCAAGACCTTCCACGCGGTCACCGTGAGGAGCGCGGCGAGGAGCGAGGGGAAGAGGACACTCGTCACGCGCTCGACGCCGACCAGCACGAACCCAATGCCGAGCCCGACGACCGGGAACCAGACCGCCGCGCGTCCGAGCGCGTCCACGTCGTGCGCCGTGCGCCCCGGCAGCGGCACGATCGTCAGGAAGCGCACAGCAAGGGCAAGGCCCGTCACCCGGCGATGCTAGCACGGTGGAACGGCTTGTCGTTGACACGGGCTCGGCCCTGCAGCAACAATCGCGGGACTCGACGGCACTTCGGAGGCGCACGCGAACCATGGCAGAGCCCTGGCGGATCGAAGGCGAGTACCTCGAGAACTGCAACTGCGAGGTTCTGTGTCCCTGTCTCTTGGGGCCGCGCAACGCGCGAGGCGGCGCAACGGCGCGACCGACCGAGGGTCACTGCGACGTACCCCTGGTCTTCCGCATCGAGCGAGGTCAGTATGGGCGGCTCGACCTCGGCGGCACCCATGCCGCGCTCGTCATCCACACCCCCGGCCCGATGGGCGAGGGGAACTGGACCATCGGCGCTTACCTCGACCAGCGGGCGAGCGACGAGCAGCGCCGCGCGCTGGAACAGATCTTCACCGGTCACGCCGGCGGCGTCCTCGGGGTACTCTGGGGCCTCGCGACCAAGCGGCTGCCGACGCGTGTGGCGCCCATCGAGTTCGGCAAGGACGGCCGGCGGCGCTCGGCTCGCATCGGGGATCACCTGGAGGTGGAGATCGAGGGCATCGAGGGGCGCCAGCCCGACACCGAGACCTGGATCGACAACGTCAGGCACCCGGTCTCCACCCGGCTGGCCGCCGCGCGCGCCGTCCGGATGTCCTACCGGGACCACGGCCTCAACTGGAACCACACCGGCCGCAACGGCCACTACTCCGCCTTCGTCTGGTCGGGACCCTAGCGCGCTCGGTGTTAGAGTGGACGGCGGTGCTCGACCTCGATGTTGAGCTCCGTCGCATCGCCGAGTCGCCCGAGCCGGTGGTGTCGCCTACGCGCTCGCCGGAGGCTCCGCCGTGTCGATCCACACGCCGACTGCGTGGGGAGCGGTGAACGGGCTTGAGTGCCGGGGTCATTCAATTCCGCGACAGGGCCCGAAAGCTTAGATCGGACGTCCCGGTTTCGATCAGGAATGCGAAAGGAGGGACGGGATGAGCCTACAAGATCGGGTCACGAATATCTTGCTGCGGCCACAAGAGGAGTGGACGGTGATCGCCGGGGAGCGCTCGCGTATGGGCGAGTTGTACCTGTCGTACGTCGCCCCGCTGGCAGCCATCGGCCCCCTGGCCTCGGTCGTCGGGCTCTCAGTGATCGGCTATGGTAACCCCGTGACGGGGCACTACCGCGTGGCATTCGGCAACTCCATCACCCAGGCCGTCGTGACGTACGTCTCCAGCCTGATCGGCATCTACGTGCTCGCGGTCATCATCGAGCGCCTGACCCCATTCTTCTCGGGCTGGGAGGATCAGCGCCAGGCGTTCAAGCTTGCGGCCTATTCCAGCACCCCCGCCTTGCTGGCCGGCGGCTTCCGCCTGATCCCGGCGCTGGACTTCCTGGTGCTCCTGGGCTTCTACAGCCTCTACCTCCTCTACCTGGGTGCGCCCGTGCTCATGAGGGTGCCCCAACAGAACGTCGTGGGGTATGCGGCGACAGTCATCGTCGCGGCCGCCGCCATCTTCTTCGTGATCAGCGTGATCGGCGGCTGGTTTCTCCCCTAGCGCGCCACCGGGAACGCCGGGCGGCGCTACACCGGGTAGACGCCGTTGCGGCGCGGAGGGAATTCGTGGACCTTGGTCTGCGCGTACGCGAGGCGCTTCAGCAGCTCGTCGCGGAGCACCGAGCCCGGCACGATGTCGTCCACGAGCATCTCCGAGGCGAGCTTGGCGATGTCGACGTCTCGCGCGTACTCTTCGCGCTTCGCCTTCACGTAGGCCGCGCGCTCGCTCTCGGGCAGCTCCATGATCTTGTTGTAGTAGACCGCGTTCACGGCCGGCTCGGGCCCCATGATCGCGATCTGCCCCTGCGGGAGCGCGAGCGCCGCGTCGGGCTCGAACGCCGGCCCGCACATCGCGTACAGCCCGGCACCGTAGCACTTGCGGACGATCACCGAGATCTTCGGCACGGTCGCCTGCGAGGTCGCGAAGATCATCTTCGCGCCGTGGCGGATGATCCCCTCGCGCTCGACCTTGGTCCCGACCATGAACCCGGCGACGTCGGCGAGGTACACGAGGGGGATGTTGTAGGCGTTGCAGAGCCAGATGAACCGCGCCGCCTTGTCGGCGGAGTCCGCGAAGAGGACGCCCCCCTTCACCTTCGGCTGGTTGGCGACGATCCCGACGGGCCGGCCGCCGAGGCGCGCCAAGCCGACGATGATCTCGCGCGCGAAGAGGCGCTTGATCTCGAACCACGACCCCGCGTCCACCACACGGTCGATGACCTCGTACATGTCGAAATACTTCCGCTGGTCGTAGGGCACGATCTCGTCGATCGACCTGCCGGCCTTGGGGTCGATGGCGTCGCGCGTGGGCGGCAGCTCCCGGTACGACTGAGGCATGTACCCGAGGTAGTGCTTGGCAAGCTCGATCGCCTCCTCGTCGGACGCCGCGAGCACGTCGCCGCACCCGGAGACCTCGCAGTGCATCCGCGCGCCGCCGAGCTCCTCGAGCGTCGTCTTCTCGCCGATCGCCATCTCGACCATCCGCGGACTGCCGACGTAGAGCGACGCCTTGCCGTCCACCATGATCACGACGTCGGTGAGGGCCGGCAAGTACGCCGAGCCCGCCGGCGAGGGGCCGAACAGGATGCAGACCTGGGGCACGACGCCCGAGAGCTGCACCTCGTTGTAGAAAATGCGCCCCGCGTGGAAGCGCCCGGGGAAGATCTTGATCTGCTCCGAGATGCGACCGCCGGCGGCGTCCACAAGGTATAGAAGGGGCACGCGGAGGCGCGCGGCCTTCTCCTGGATGCGCACGATCTTCTGCACGGTCTTCTCGCCCCACGAGCCGGCCTTGACCGTGTAGTCGTTGGCCATGACGCACACCGGGCGGCCGCCGACCCGGCCGACCCCCGTCACGACGCCGTCCGCCGGCGTGTCCGGCTCCTGCGAGCGCGCGAAGAGCCAGTCCTCCTGGAAGTCGGAGCCGGGGTCGAGGAGGAGCTTCAGGCGGTCGCGGACGAAGAGCTTGCCTTCCTCGCGAAGCTTCTCGCGGTACTTCGTGTGGCCCTGCTCGATCCGGGCCCGCTCCTGGAAGTATCGCTCCTCGCCTGTGCTCACCCTACGCTCCGATCACGGGTTGGGGTGGCCCCACACGATGATGATGAGCGTACCGTCACCGTAGCGAGGCCCGCCGATAACCGCGGGGTTGCCCGACTGCGTCTGGATGTTGGTCGTGACCTCGGTGAGACTTCCGCGTGTGAGGCGCACGTTGAGCTTCAGCGTGGCCCCCCGGACACTCTCCGGCGTGACTTCGAGCTGGCGGTCGCCGGGTACGGGCCAGCGCTGGGTCGCGCCGACAGGCACCTCGGCCCGGTAGCGCTCGAGCGACGTGTATTCCTTGTAGCGGAAAAGCTGCCGGAGCTTCGGCAGGAAGCTTTGGAGGCGCTCGTCCGGCCCCGCGGGCGCGAGCCGCATGCCGGGCGGCGGCGGCGTGTCGCTGGCGAGAACGACGCGGGTCCCGAAGAGCACGATCTGCTGCGCCGCCACGGGGGTCGTGCCGAGGAGCGCCAGCAGGGCGAGCACGACGCCGAGCAGGGGGCGGAGCGCCGCGCGCAGGCGTTTGCGCGCGTGGTGCAGACGCGACATGACGGTTCCCATCGGGATCCCCAGCACCTCTGCGATCTCGCGGTACGAGAGGCCCTCGAGATCACTCAACATGATAATCGCGCGGTGATGCTCCGGCAAAGCGTCGAGCGCGCGCTCGATTCGCCGCCGCTCCTCGGCGCGCGCCGCACGCGCGTCGGGCGCCTCACCCGAGTCGATCAGCTCGCGGTCCCATTGCTCCTCGTCGACGCGCTCGGTCCCGAAGGCCCGCCCGCGCGCGGCCCGCGCTCGGGCGCGATCGGACGCGACGTTCATGGTGATTCGGAACAGCCACGTGTAGAAGGCCGACTGTCGCCGGAACGACGGGAGCCCTTCCCACGCGCGGATGAACGCCTCCTGGGCGACGTCCCACGCCTCCTCCGTGTCCCGCAGGACGTTGAACGCGAGGCGGTAGACCCGTTGACGGTATTTCTGGACCAGCGGCTCGAACGCCGTGACGTCGCCCGAGCGGCAACGCTCGACCAGGGCGAGATCGTCGAGGTCCGGCACGGATCACCCGCGCGCCCCGCGCACGTCGCCGGTTAGACGGCGGCGCGGATGCGGCGATTCACCGACGGGCGCGCGCAAGCGGACGCGCGCGCGCGAGCGCCGCGAGCGCGTCGAGCCCGAGCAAGTAGCTCTGCGTGCCGAAGCCCGAGATCTGGCCGCGCGCGACGGCGGCGATCACCGAGTGGCGGCGAAACTCTTCGCGCCCGTGCACGTTGGAGAGGTGAACTTCGACGACCGGGAGCTTGATGGAGGCGACGGCGTCCCGCAGCGCGATCGAGTAGTGAGTGTACGCGCCGGGGTTGAGGATGACGCCGCCGAAGCCCGCGCCCTCCGCCGACTGTAGCCAGTCGACCAGCTGGCCTTCGACGTTCGACTGACGGCACTCGACGCGCATGCCTCGGCGCCGGGCGTGCTCGCGGATCAGGCGGTCGAGTTGCGCGAGCGTCACGCGCCCGTAGACCGACGGCTCCCGCGAGCCGAGGAGGTTGAGGTTGGGACCGTGCAGCACGAGCGCTGCTCGCACGCTCATGGCGGGCAGGATAGCACGGCGGTGCGCGCGCGAATCAGCGCCCGCCGAGCGGGGCGAGGAGCCAGTCGGACAACGCGAACAGGGCCAGGCCCGCGAAGACCGTCCAGCCCAGCGCGGGGCCGCCCTCCCGGTTCACTTCCGGAATCAGGTCCGACGCGGCCACGTAGATCGTGACGCCGGCGGACACGGCGAGCGCATACCCCACGTGGTGCTCGGCGACGAAGCCGGTCGCGATCGCGCCGGCGATCGTCAGCGCGCCGAGCGTCGCACCCGCGCCGACCGCCGCCGCGCGCGAGTGCCCGCCGGCGAGCATGATCGACGCGATCGTGAAGCCCTCGGGCACCTTGTGGAGGAAGACGGCCATGGAGAGGAGCGCGCCGAGCGCGGGGCCGATCATGAAGCCGGCGGCGATCGCGACGCCGTCGAAGAGCGTGTGCACGCCGAGGCCGAGCAGCGCGAGCCAGCCCGCCGCGGGATCGAGGAGCGCCTCGGGATGCACCTCTTCGCCGAAGTGGAAGTGGGGCGCGACCGTGTGCTCGAAGAGGTGAATGCCGAAGTAGCCGATGAGGACGAAGAGGAAGGCGTGCGGGATGTTAGCGCTCTCGGGCAGCATCCGGACGAATGCCGCCGCGAGCATGAAGCCGGCCCCGGCGGCGACGAAGTACCGGAGCGGCGCCTGCCCCTTCCGGTGGGCGGTCACGACGAGCACGGCGCCCGCGAGATCGGCGGCCGCCGCGACCGTCGCGAAGGTCAGGTATGCTAACATGGTCACGCGAGCATAGCATGGTCATCGCAGCGCTTCTTCGCCGTCTCGGCGAGATCCTGGTCCAGGAACGCCTGACCACCCCTGACGTCGTGGAGGAAGCCCTCGCGCGCGCCAAGACGACCGGCGAGCGCCTGGGCGAGGCGCTCGTGGCGCTCGGCGCGGTCAAGAGCGAGGAGGTGCTGCGTGCGCTCGCGCAGCAGCAGAACCTCGCCTATCTGTCCCGCGACGAGCTGCCGTCGCCGCTGCCCATCGTCAAGAACCTCTCGGCAAAGTACCTCCGGCAGTACGCCGTGTGCCCCGTGAGCGTCGAGAACGGCCAGCTGACCGTCGCCACGGCCGACCCGCTGAACCCGGTCGTCGTGGACGACCTCCGCCAGTTCACCGGGCTCGCGGTGAAGCTGGTCGTCAGCTCCGCGGAGGCGATCACCGAGGCGATCGACCGGACGTACGACGGAGCGGCCACGCCGCTCCAACGGATCGTCGACGGCATGGAAGACGAGCGCAAGGGTGAAGGCGAGGAGGACGTCAACCAGCTCCGTGACATGGCGTTCGAGGCGCCGGTCGTCCGGCTCGTGAACCTCCTCATCGAGAATGCGATCGCCGCCCAGGCCTCGGACATCCATATCGAGCCCTTCGAGGACACGCTCCGGATCCGCTACCGCCTGGACGGCATCCTGTTCGACCAGGAGGCGCCGCCGCGGCGACTGCAGGCCGCGGTGACCTCGCGCATCAAGCTCATGGCGGAGATGAACATCGCCGAGCGGCGGCTGCCCCAGGACGGGCGCATCCGCGTGACGGTCCCCGGCCGGCGGGTGGACATCCGCGTCTCCACGATCCCGACCGTGCATGGCGAGTCGATCGTCATGCGGCTGCTCGACCGCTCGAGCGTGTTCCTGGCGCTCGAGAAGCTCGGCTTCGCGCCGGGCACGCTCCGGCACTTCGAGTCGCTCATCAAGCGCCCGCACGGTATCGTGCTCGTCACCGGGCCGACGGGCTCCGGCAAGACGACGACGCTCTACGGGGCGCTCGACAAGATCAACTTGCCCGACCGAAAGATCATCACGGTCGAGGACCCGGTCGAATATCAGCTCAAGGGCGTCAACCAAATCCCCGTGAAGCCGAAGATCGGGCTCACGTTCGCCACGGGGCTCCGGCACATCGTCCGGCAGGACCCGGACGTGATCCTCATCGGCGAGATCCGCGACCTCGAGACCGCGGAGATCGCTATCCAGGCGGCGCTCACCGGCCACATGGTCTTCTCGACGCTCCACACGAACGACGCGCCCGGCGCGATCACGCGACTGCAAGATATGGGCGTGGAGGCCTATCTGGTCGCCTCCGTGCTCGAAGGCGTGCTCGCCCAGCGGCTCGTGCGGCGGATCTGCACCGCCTGCCGCGTCCCCGACACGCCCAGCGCCGCCGACCTCGAGGCGCTCGGGATCGAGGGGGCAGCGGACCGGCAACTCTACCGCGGACGTGGCTGCGACGAGTGCCGCGGGACCGGCTACCGCGGGCGCACCGGCATCTACGAGCTGTTCCCGATCACCGAAGAGGCGCGTAGCCTCATCCTACGGCGCGCGCCGACCCGCGACATCCGTCGCCACGCGATCGAGGGGGGCATGGTCACCCTCCGGATGGACGGCTGGCTCAAGGCCGGCGAGGGCGTGACGACCGTCGAGGAAATCCTCCGCGTCACCCAGGAAGACGCCTAGTCCAGATGCCCGTCTTCGTCTATCAGGCGGCCGACCGACGGGGCCAGACCATCGACGGCGTGATGGAGGCGCCCGACGCGCGGGCCGTCGTCGAGCGCCTCCAGAAAGATTCCTACTTCCCGATCCGCGTGGTCCCCCACGCCGAGCGCGCGCGCTGGCTCGCGTTCGGCCTCTCCGCGCGCGTCGGCCAGCGTGACCTGCTCGCGCTCACCCAGCAGCTCGCGACTCTGGTCGAGGCGGCGCTCCCGCTCGACCGCGCGCTGGCGATCCAGGAGGAGCTCGCGCCCAACCCGCGCGTGAAGGCGATCGTCGGCGATCTGCTCAACAGCGTACGCGGCGGCTCATCGCTCAGCGAGGCGCTCGCCAAGCACCACCCCCGCCCGTTCTCGCGCCTGTACATCAACATGGTACGTGCGGGCGAGAAGGGCGGCGTCCTCGAGGTCACGCTGCGGCGCCTCGCCGAGTTCCTCGAGTCGCGCGCCGCGTTCACCGAGGCGCTCGTCTCGGCGCTCGCCTACCCCGTGGTGATCTTCTCGGTCGGCATCGGCGCAATCGTGTTCCTCATGACGTTCGTGATCCCGCGCTTCGCCACGATCTTCGCCGACCTCGGCCAGGCCGTGCCGCTCCCGACGCAGATATTGTTGTCGGTCAGCGCGGGCTTCCAGCACTACTGGTGGGTGCTGCTCCTCGCGATCCTCGCGACGGTCCTCGCGTGGCGGGTGTCGACGGGGACGCCCGAGGGCCGCCTCGCGTGGGACCAGACGGTGCTCCGGCTTCCGCTCATCGGGCGGCTCGCGATGCGGGTGGAGACGGCGCGCTTCGCGCGCACGCTCGGCACGATGCTCAAGAGCGGCGTGCCGGTCATGGGCGCGCTCGCCGTCGTCGGCGACATGATGACCAACCAGGCGATCGGCCGCGCCATCGGGCGGCTGGCCGACGGCGTGACGCGCGGCGGCACGATCGCGGCGGGGATGCAGGCCGAGGGCAAGTTCCCCGCGCTCGCGGTGCACATGGTGCGTGTCGGCGAGGAGACCGGGCGGCTCGAGGAGATGCTTCTCAAGGTGGCCGACACCTTCGAGAACGACGTGCGCATCGAGCTCAAACGGGTGCTCGGGCTCCTCGAGCCCGCCATCATCCTCGGCATGGGGGTGCTCGTGGCGTTCATCGTGGTGGCGCCACGCCCGTGCCCCGCCGCGATCACTCGCCGGAATTCTTCATGTCCGCGATCAGAGCCGTTGCAACCGTCCGGAGCCGGGGGCAACGGGGGTTCACGCTGATCGAGCTGCTCGTTGTCATCATCGTGCTGGGGCTGCTCGTGGGCCTGGTGGGCCCGCGCCTGTTCGGGCGCGTCGGCCAGTCCAAGCAGGCGGCGGCGCGAGCCCAGATCGAACTGCTCGGCGCCGGGCTCGACCAGTATCGGCTCGACGCCGGCTCCTACCCGACGACAAGCCAGGGCCTCGACGCGCTCCAGAGGAATCCGGGCGTGGCCAACTGGAACGGCCCGTATCTCAAGAAGGCCGTACCCAAGGACCCGTGGGGCAACGCTTACAAGTACCGCTGCTGCCCGGGCCAGCACGGCGACTACGACCTCTGGTCCGAGGGCGGCGACGGGCAGCCGGGCGGGGAAGGCGAGAACGCCGACATCACGTCATGGGACGCGAGCGCGCAGCAGTAGCATCGCGCGGCTTCACGCTCCTCGAGGTCGTCGTCACGCTGCTCGTCATCGTGGTCGCCGTCGGGCTCGTCGGCCCGTCGATCGGCCGTAGCACTCAGGCCATCCGGACGCGCGCGGAGGTCGCAGGGTTCGCCGCGTTCTTCCGGCACGCGCGCGAGCAGGCGATCACCCGCCGGGAGCCCCAGCGCGTCGTGGTCGAGCCGGACGCGCACCGGTTGACAGTCGTGGTCGGCGAGGAAACCATCCGCCAGAAGCGTGTCTTCTCGGAGCACCTGACCATCGAGCCGGCGTCGCCCGCGACGCTCGTCGTCCGCTTCGAGCCCGAGGGGACGTCGAGCGGCGGCGCGTTCCGCCTCACCTCGGGCGCCACGACCTACCGCGTGACCGTGGACGCGGCCACCGGCCGCGTGCGGAGCGTCCGCGAGTGAGCGGCGTCACCACGGTGCGGCGCGAGGCGGGTGGCTGGGGATGCGCCCCCGCGCCGGGCTCGGAGGCACCCCTCCGAGACCCGTGTAGTCAGCGCGCGGGCGCCGCACCGCGCAGGGCCCGACGCGGCGCACTTGAGAGCCGTCGTGGTCGAGGAGGGGTGCCCCGAGCCCGGCGCGGGGGCGCCATTCCCTCACGCCGCGAGGGCGGGTTCACGCTGCTCGAGGTACTCGTCGCCTTCACGATCCTGAGCCTCGCGGTGGTCGCGGCGATCCAGGGGTTTGCGGGGGGATTGCGGCTGCTCCGCCTGGCGGGCGAGCACCAGCAGGCGATCCTGCTCGCCGACCAGAAGATCCGCGAAGTCGTCACGCCGGCCGAGGCGCGACAGGAAGAGGTCGAGGGCGCGTACAAGTGGGAGCGGACAATCACGATCGTTCCGACGCCCGAGCTCAGCCGGACACCCGCCACCGAGATGTGGCACCTCTACCTGATCACGGTGAAGGTGAGCTGGGGCGACACGCGTTCGATCGAACTCGCCACGCTACGCTCCTCGGCCCAACCGCCGGAGACGCCGGGAGCCCGCCCGTGACGCGCGGTCCGCGCGGCTTCACGCTGCTCGAGGTGCTCATCGCGCTGGCGATCGTCGGTGCGCTCCTCGTGATCGCCCTCGGCGGCATGCGCGTGGCGCTCGGCGCGTGGCGCCAAGGCGAGGACCGCGCCGAGGCGTACCAGCACGTGCGCGGCGTCGCGCTCTCGCTGGCGCGCACCGTGGGCTCGGCGCATCCATACTCGGCACCACGCGGCGAGGCGCCGGACTCGGTGCTCCTGTTCTCCGGGAGCGAGACACGTCTCGAATTCGTCGCACAGGCGCCGCCGGCGCCGTTTCCCGTCCCCATCGCCTTCACCGCGGTCGTCGTCGCGTTCGACGAGAGCGTGGAGCGTCCCGGGCTCGTCATCCGGCAGCGCGCGCTGCCGAACCGGAACCCGTTCTCCGAGGCGGAGGTCGCCTTCCACGACCCGACGGTCACGTCGCTCGCCCTGGGGTACATGGACGAGAGCGGCAATTTTCGGGATACGTGGGACGGCGCGCAAGACAAGACCCTCCCGCGCGCCGTCCGCATCACGGTCAGCACCACGCTCAACGGTCAGACCCAAACGCTGCCGCCACTGACCGTCTCGCTCCGCGTGGGGACCGAATGAGGACCGAGCGCGGGGTCGCGCTGATCGTCGTCCTCCTCGTGATGGCGCTCGTGGGCGTCGTCGGCGCCGAGTTCGCCTACTCGATGCGGCTCGAGGCCTCCGCCGTCCGCGCGTACAAAGACCAGATCCGTGCCAGCCACCTGGCCGAAGCGGCGGTCGCGCAGGCCCTGCGCGAGGTCGTCGGCGACTCCGCGTACGTCACCCCCGACGAGCACGGGCTGCTCACCTTCTACACGCGCGACGGGCTCCCGCTGCCGCAGCTGCCCCGGGAGAAAGTGGACTTCGGGGGCGGCCAGTACTCGTACCGGCTCTCCGACGAGGAGGCACGGATCAACCTCAACACCTCGACCCCCGATCGCATCGACCGCCTCCTGAACTTCTGCCTGGGGCTCGACAAGAGCGACCGAGACGTCATCGGCGACTCCCTCCAGGACTGGCGCGACGCGAACGAAGCGCACAGGCTCAACGGCGCCGAGAGCGAGGACTTCTACCTGAAGCTCCCGCTGCCCTACCGCGCGCACAACGCCAACCTCGAGTCGGTCACCGAGCTCCTGCAGATCCATGGCGTGCTCGAGAAGCCGGCGATCTTCTACGGCACGGAGGAACGGCCGGGCCTCCGGGACGTCGTGACCGTGAAGACCCCAGGCCAGGTCAACATCAATACCGCGACGCCGTGCGCGATGCAGGCGCTCGGCCTTTCGGACGCTGAGATCAGCGAGATCATGCAGTCGCGCAGCCTCGCCCCCTACACGACCCCCGGCCGGTTCGGCGGTCGGGGGTTCCGCGCTACGACGCAGACCTTCCGGATCGAGGCGCAGGGAATCGTCGACGGGCGCGTCGCCGCACGGGTCAGCGCCATCGTCCAGAAGCGGCCGCAGGGCACCCCCCCCACCGTCCCCATCCTCGAGTGGTCCACCCTGCGCTGAGCGGGTTGGAATCGCGCGGAAACTGCCGGATTTCGTGGTAAATTTCGCGCAGACCTTATAACGATGAGACTCGGACCAGTGAGGCTCGCCGTCGTCCTTCTCGGCGACCGGCTCAGTGGGGCGGTCGTCCAGCAAAATCGCGTGGATACGTTCGTCATCGACGCCGAGACCCCGGCCGCGGCGCTCCGTGCGGAGTTGGACGCGCGCGGGCTCGCGCCCCGGAGCGTGTCAGTTGGCTTGGCCCGCACGGTTGTGGTTGTCAAGCCAATCGACCTCCCGCCGGTCGTGGGTAAGCTGCGGGAGATGGTCAGGTTCGAGCTCGACCGCCACCTGCCCTTCCCCGCGGACGACGCGCCGTTCGACTTCCTCCCGTTGCCGCCGGACGGCGAGGTCGGGCAGCCGACGAGCGAGACGAAACGCGTGCTCATCGCCGCGGCGGACCGGCGCGTGGTGGACACTGCCCTGCGCCTCGCCGAGGAGGCGAAGCTGCGACCAGTCTCGATCACGGTGGCGGCCCACGATCTCCTCGCCCTCGTCAAGACGGCCCGCCGCCAGCACGTCGCGTGGCTCCACCGGTGCGGCGACACCGCGGATGTGCTGCTCCTGGATGGCCCCACCCTCGTGCTGAGCCGCAGCGTGCGCGCGACGGACGAGGCGGAGGTCGCCGCCGAGGCTCTCCGAAGCTTCACCGTCGCCCGCTGGCGGGCGTGCGATGCGATCTGGGTCTCCGGCGACCAGGCCGACGCGCTCACGGCTGCGCTCCTCCCGCTCGGCGCGCCGGTCACGCGCCCGCCCTACACGCCGCGCGCGGAGCGGCGCCTCGCCGCGATCACGGAGGAACCGCGTGGCGAGCGCGAGCTCGCCGTCGCCGTCGCGTCCGGCCGGGGCATTCGACCGCTGGACCTGATCCCGCCCGCGCTGCGTCGGCGGCGGCTCACCCGCTCGCAGTGGATCACGGTGGGAGTGCTCGCGGCGTCCGTCGTCCTGTCGATCGCCGCGCTGCTGGTCCCGGGCTACCGCGAGCACCGCCGGCTCGAGACGCTGAGCGGGGAGATCGGGCGCATCGACTCCGGGGTCCGCAGCGTCGAGCGCATCGTCGCGGAGCTCGAGCGCAAGCGCCAGCTCCTCGCCGCCGTCCAGAACATCGAGGCGAGTGCGATCAGGCCCCTGCCCCTGCTCCGCGAGCTGACCGAGATCCTGCCCGGCGATGCCTGGCTCACGATGCTCTCCTTGGATGCCAAGGGCGTCGAGTTGACCGGCCAGGCGGCGCAGGCGAGCGCGCTGATCCCGCTCCTCGAGAACTCGCCCCTGCTCGAGCGCGTCGAGTTCGCGTCACCCGTCACGCGAGGCCGCGACAGAGAGCAGTTCCGTATTCGCGCCGCGTGGGAGGCCCGGCGCCCGGCGGCAGCGCCCGCAGCCGTTACCCCCGCCGGCCCACGGGCGCCCGAGTCCCCGGCGGCGACGCGCCCCAAGCGCGACGAGGCGGACGAGGAGCTACCGGCGCTCGGGGGAACCCCCACCCCGCCGCGGCCGGCTCCCGGCACACCACCGCGCGTTCCCCCAGGAGTCCGCCGTCCATGATGGCCAACCTCTCGCGGCGCGAACGGACGGTCATCGCGGCGGGGCTTCTCGTCGGGATTCTGCTCGGCGGCTGGTCGTTCGTGGTCGAGCCGATCCTCGAGTCGAACCGCCGCGCCGGCGAGCTGGTGCCCGCGCGCGAGCAGATGCTGGAAAAGAGGCGCGACCTGATCGCGCGCAAGGGCGTGATCGAAGCCGAGCTCCGGAGCTTGACCGAGCGGCTCAACGCCGTCTCCGCGCGGTTCCTCACGTCGGCGACGCCCGCGGTCGCCGCGTCGGAGCTACAGAAGCTCGTCAAGGAGATGGCCGCCCAGGCCAATACCGAGGTCCGCAGCGAGCG
>QHTD01000095.1 GCA_003220675.1 Candidatus Rokuibacteriota bacterium
CGACCATCATCGCGGCCGCGACCGATGGGATGTGCCAGGTCAGGGAGAGGAAGACGAGAGACCCGCCATGACGTAGAAGAACGGAATGGGGCTGAACCCGCCCCGGTTGAGGACCGACACCCATCGCGCGGCGATGCCCATTCCGACTCCCATGATCAAGTAGCGGCGCGACGAGCCTCGGTTGGGCGCGATACCGTCAGTACGCGTCAATCAGCGTCACTGAAGAGTCAGAATATTCAGTGAGTGTTTGGAAGTTTTTAAGTGGTGGAGGGTAAGGGATTCGAACCCTCGACCTCGGCGTTGCGAACGCCGCGCTCTCCCAACTGAGCTAACCCCCCGAGGCCACAAACGATACTACATCACCGCTTGCCGCCGTCCCCGCCCTTGTTGAAGGCCTGGAGCAGCGGCGTGAAGAGATCCATCGGCAGCGGAAAGAAGGTCGTCGTGGACCGCTCGGATGCGATCTCCCGCATGGTCTGCAGATACCGGAGCTGGACGGCGATCGGGTGCCGCGTGAGCACCTCGGCCGCATCCGAAAGCTTCGCCGCCGCCTGAAACTCGCCGTCGGCGTTGATGACCTTGGCGCGCCGCTCGCGCTCGGCCTCCGCCTGCTTGGCCATCGCGCGCTGCATGTCTTGCGGGAGGTCGATCTGCTTGACCTCCACGGTCGCGACCTTGATGCCCCAGGGCTCGGTGTGCTCGTCGATGATCCGCTGGAGCTGCTGGTTGATCTTGTCGCGCGCCGAGAGAAGGTCGTCGAGCTCGACCTGGCCGAGCACGCTCCGGAGTGTCGTCTGCGCGATCTGCGAGGTCGCATAGAGATAGTCCTGCACCGCGATCACCGCCCGCTCCGGATCCACGACGCGGAAGTAGATGACCGCGCTGACCTTGAGCGAGACGTTGTCGCGCGTGATCACGTCCTGGGGCGCCACGTCGAGCGCGACCGTCTGCAGGCTCACCTTGACCATCTTGTCGATCAGCGGCACGAGCAGGACGAGCCCCGGGCCGTTGCCCTGACCGCCGGGGTTGAAGATGGCCCGCGCGCTGCGTCCGAGCCGGAAGATGACGGCGCGCTCGTACTCGCGCAGAATCTTCGCGAACGAGCCGATGAAGAAGATGACCGCAAAGACCACCACGAGGATCAGCAGCGAATCGACCGAGATCATGGGGCTCCTCCCTTCGTGTCGGCCCTGGCGACTTTCAGCGTGAGCCCGTTCACCGCGACCACCCTCACGTGCGCGCCGGCCTCGACCGGCTCCCCCTCGGCCACCGCGCGCCAGATCTCTCCGTACACCTGGACCTGCCCCTCCGGAGCCAACCGCTCCTTGACCGTCGCCAGCTGCCCCACGAGGCCGCTCGGGCCCAGGAGCTGGCGGCGCCCGAGCGCCCGCACCCCGGCCGCGACGACGAACAGGAAGAGCGCGCCCGTCGCGCCGACCATGGGCACGATCGCCCACCACGACACACGCAGGCCGATCTCGGGGGCGTCGAACAGCATGAGCGAGCCGAGCGCCATCGAGACGATACCCCCGATCGCGAGAATGCCGTGGCTCACGATCTTGATCTCGGCAACCAGCAGGACGATCCCGAACAGGATCAGGAGGAGCCCCGCGTAGTTGATCGGCAGGCTCTGGAAGGCAAAGAACGCGAGGATCAGCGAGATCCCGCCGATGACTCCGGGCAGGACCGCGCCCGGGTTGGAGAGCTCGAAGAAGAGGCCGAGCATCCCGAGCATCATCAGCACGTAGGCGACGTTCGGGTCGGTGATGACGTTGAGGACCCGGTCGCGGAAGCCGATCTCGATCGGCGTCACCGGGGCGCCGCGCGTCGCGAGCGTCACGACCCCCCGTGGCGTCTTGACGGCGCGCCCGTCGATCTTGTCCAGGAGGTCCGGGAGGGAGTCGGCCACGAGGTCCACGACCTTGAGCTTCACCGCCTCGCGCTCGGTGATCGAGACGGCCTGGCGCACCGCCTTCTCCGCCCAGTCGGCGTTTCGCCCTCGCTCGAGCGCGATCGTCCGGATGAACGCCGCGGCGTCGTTCTCGATCTTCTTCATCATCGTCTTGTCGGCGTTTCCGCCGCCGAGCATGACCGGGGACGCCGCGCCGATGTTGGTCGCCGGCGCCATCGCCGCGATGTGGGCGGCCATCGTGATGAAGACGCCGGCGGATGCGGCCCGCGCGCCGGTGGGCGCGACGTAGATGATCACGGGCACCTCGGCGTTGAGCATCCGCTGGACGATCGCCCGCATGGACCTCTCGAGCCCGCCGGGGGTGTCGAGCTGGATGACGAGCGCCTGGGCACGCTCGGCCTGCGCGCGGTCGAGCGCGAGCCCGACGAGGCGTAGCGTGACGGGGCTGATCACGCCCTCGATATCGATCTTCGCGATGGGCGCCGGCGCACCGCCAGCCCACGGGGGCGAGAGGAACAGCAGCGCAAGCGACAGCAGGAGAGGAGCCCCGAGCACCTTTGTCGGGCCACCCGCGGCTCGAGCCGGCCTCGCGGGCCCCGCTACAACGGTCATTTCCCGAGCGCCAGGAGACTGACGATCTCGAAGAGGAGGTTGGCCGCGAGCAGGGAGGTGATCTGGCCGGGGCCGTCGTAGGGTGGCGAGACTTCCACGACGTCGGCACCGACGAGTGCCTGCCCGGCGAGTGCGCGCACGAGCGTGAGCGCCTCGTAGGAGGTGAGCCCGCCCACTTCGGGCGTGCCGGTGGCCGGCGCATACGCGGGGTCCACCGCGTCGATGTCGAAGGAGCAATAGACAGGCCCGCCCCGGAGGCGGCCGAACCGGTCACCCACCCAGGCGACGCCTTGCTCCTTCACCGTCTCGATGCGGATCACCTCGATCCCGTGCTGCTCGTGGAAGGCGAAGTCTTCGCTTCCGTAGAGCGGGCCGCGGATGCCCACCTGGACCATGCGGCGCGGGTCCAGGAGCCCTTCCTCGACGGCCCGACGGAACGGCGTCCCGTGGAAGAACTTGGAGCCGAAGTACTCGTCCCAGGTGTCCGGGTGCGCGTCGAAGTGCACGAGCCCGAGCGGCCCGAGACGGCGCGCGAGCGATCTCAGGATCGGCAGCGTCACCGAGTGGTCGCCACCCACCGAAACAGGCACCGCGCCGTGAGCGAGGATCTCGTTCACGCGGTGCTCGATCGCCGCGTACGTGCGCTCGATCGAGATCGGCGCCACATCCACATCGCCGCAGTCGGCGACCCGCAGCCGCTCGAAGGGATGGACCTTCAGCACCGGGTGCCAGGGCCTGATGAGCGACGACTGCTCGCGCACCGCGCGCGGGCCGAACCGCGCGCCCGTGCGGTACGACACGCCACCGTCGTACGGGATCCCGACGAGCGCGACGTCGAGCCCCTCGGCGGTCGCCACGGCGGGCAGGAGCATGAACGTCGCGATCTGGCCGAACCGGGGAGACACGAAGGCATTGCGCGGCTCCGGGTGACTCACGCCTCTCGCCCTCCGCCTACAGCGCCGTCCGCAACTCCCCGACGGCGGCCAGGAGGTGCCTGACCTCCTCGGGCGAGTTGAACACCGAGAAGCTCGCGCGCGAAGTCCCGACCACGCCGAGCCGTCGCATGAGCGGCATCGCGCAGTGATGGCCGGCTCGCACCGCGATCCCCTCCGCGTCGAGCAGCGCGGCGACGTCGTGAGGATGGAGCCCCTCTACGCTAAAGGCGACGACCGCTCCCCGCGCTTCGCTCGCCGGCGGACCGTAGACCCTCACCCCAGGAATGGCCGCGAGCCCCTCGAGTGTCTGCCGTGTGAGCGCGCGTTCGTGCTCCGCGACCGCGTCCATCCCGAGCTTCTCCAGGTACTCGATCGCGGCGCTGAGCCCCACCGCTTCGGCGATTGGCGGAGTCCCGGGCTCGAAGCGCCAGGGCAGGTCGTTCCACTGGGCCCGGTCGATCCAGACCTCTTTGATCATCTCGCTCCCGCCGCGTCCAGGCTCCAAAGCCTCCAGGACCTTGCGGCGCCCGTAGAGGACACCGAGGCCAGTGGGCCCGAGCATCTTGTGGGCGGAGAAGGCGTAAAAATCACAATCCAGAGCGCACATATCCAGCGAAAGATGAGGCGCGGCCTGAGCTCCATCGACCACCGAGAACGCCCCGGCCTGCCGGGCGCGCGCGCACATCCCGGCGACCGGGTTGATCGTGCCCAGCACGTTCGAGACGTGCGCAAAAGCCACGACGCGCGTCCGGCGGGTGATAAGCCGCTCGAACGCCCCGAGGTCGAGCGTGCCGTCATCCCCGAGGGGAACGGCCTTCAGCACGGCACCTCGGTCCCGCGTCGCCAGCTGCCACGGAACGATGTTCGAGTGGTGTTCGAGCTCGGTGATGAGCACCTCGTCGCCGGCCCGCAGCGTGCGCCCGATCGTCTCGGCCAGAAGGCTGAGGCCGTCGGTCGTCCCGCGCGTGAAGATGACCTCCTCGCGGTGCTGGGCGCCGATGAACCGCTGGACACGGTCGCGCGCGGCCTCGTAGAGCTCCGTGGCCTCCTCGCCGAGCGTGTGGATGGAGCGGTGGACGTTGGCGTGGCTCCGCGCGTAGTACTGGCTCATCGCCTCGATCACCGTCCGCGGCCTCTGGCTCGACGCGGCCGAGTCGAGGTAGACGAGCGGGTGGCCGTTGACGACTCGCTCCAGGATCGGGAAGTCCGGGCGCGTCAGCTCGTCGAGTCTCATCGCTTGCCGTTCAACGCGGTCGCGAGCACCGAGAGCGGGAGCGTCACGCAGCGCATCCGCGTGGGACGAATGTCCGCCTGGAGCACCGCCAGCAGGTCCGCGGCCCCCACCCTCAGGGCCTCGGCGCGCGAGCGCCCGACGACGAGCTCGGCGAGCACGTCGGCCGACGCCGCGCAGATCGCGCACGAGTCGCCCACGAACCGGGCCGCGCTGACGCGCTCGCCCTCGAGCGCCAGCATCAGCCGCACGCGGTCGCCGCAGAGCGGGTTGACGTCCTCGGCGACCGCACCGGCTCCCGGCAGCTCGCCGCGGAAGCGCGGCCGACGCCATCGCTCCCGGATGACATCGCTGTAGGGTCCCCGCGCCGCCTGCGTGGCGCTCATTCGAGCTCCCCACGCGCAGCGTTCGCCCGATAGGGCGGGAAGCGGTAGGCCATGTCGCGCGAGAGCAGGCCGCCGTGGCCGAGCTCGGCGATCGTCCGGTTGTCCATGTGCTCACCCGCCAGGATCTGCGGAAGCACGAGGTCGAACGTCGTCGCCTGAGAGAACATCCCACACGTGGGCATGCCGAGGACGGGCTGGCCGTCCCAGAGGGCGAGCCACAGGAGGCTGCCGGGATGCGCCGGAGCGCCGTGGCGCTCCATGCGAGCGCCGAGCAGCGTGAGTCCGCCGAACACGGGGTCGAGCGGATCGAGCGCGCTCGCGCCGGCGACGATGAGGACCTGGGCCCCGGCGCGTCGCAGCGCGGCCAGCTCGTCGGCGACGACGCGCGGCGAGCCGCCCGCGAAGCGCACTGGTAGGAGCCGGCTCCCGAACCACTCGACCTTCTGCTGGAGCGCCGCCTCGAAGCGGGCGCGCTGATTGGGCTCAAGGCGCTCCTGGGCGACGGCGCCGATCGTCGCTGGGCGGAAGGCACGCACCATGACGAGCCCGCCCGCGTCGCGCGCCGTCTTCTCGATGGCCCGGATCGTGGTTTCGGCGATGACCAGCGGCGTCACCTTGCACTTGGCGACTGTCTCGCCGGGCTCCACGGGCTGGCCGTCGAAGAGAGTGAAGATCGAGATGCCCTCGAGCGCGTTCGCGTCGGCCAGCGGGCCACGGCGGATTTTAAGGAGGCCGCGTCGGGTCGCCGTAAGGGTCCATTGCCCGCCGCCGTAGCCCTTGACCTCGACGCCCTCGCCGACGGCCGCGGCGCCGAGCCGGCGCCCCCCCTCCTCCTCGTGGAGGTCGCCGGGCTCCAGCGCGAGGAGGTGGATCTCCTCCCAGGGCGTCGCGAGCAGCGTCTCGGCGGCCTTCGACGTGAGGCGCGCGCCCTTCGCGACGGCGACCTTGCCCGCCCCGTCGCGCACGTCGTGGCACAGCACGCGGTCCAGCAGGCTCTCGAGCGTCGCCGTCTCCCGTCGCTGCGCGATGGCCTTCATGCCTTGTGGGGTTTCGCCGAGAGCGGCTGGCCGCTGCCGCCCCCGCGCACGGCCTGGATCTCGGCCATGATCGCGAGCGCGATCTCGGGCGCCGACCGGGCACCGAGGTCGAGGCCGATCGGGACCCGGATACGTTTGAGCTCAGCGTCGCTCACGCCTTCCTCGGTCAGGAACTTGAGGATCGCTCCACCACGGCGGGACGACCCGAGCATGCCGATGTAGCCCACGTCGGTCACGAGCGCGCGGCGCAGCACGGGCAGATCGTACTTGTAGTCGTGGGCGACGAGGATGAGCGCGGTCGAGGCAATCAGGGGATACTGGGCGACGAGCTCCGACGGGATACCGACGCGAAGCTCGTCCACGTCGGGGAACCGCTCGCGCGTCGCGAACCGCGGCCGACCGTCGAGCACGACCGTACGGTAGCCCAGCACCTTCGCCAGCGCCACGAGCGGCATCGCCACGTGGCTCGCGCCGACGACGATCAGCTGCGCGGGCGGCGCCAGGACCTCCACGAACGCGCGCGTGGACTCCAAGAAGAGGGTGCGGGAGACACCCGTCGCCATCGCCTCGCGCGCCTCGCGGGAGAATCGCTCGTCCAGGAAGGCGTCGCCCAGCGTCCCCTCGACGGCGCCGTCGTCCAGCACGAGGAGCTTCCGGCCCGCCTCGCCGTCGAGCCGCGTCACGATGGCGGCGGTATGGCCCGCAGCGGCGTGACGGCGCGCGCGCTCGTAGAGCCGCGCGGCCGCATCGTCCGCGCGATCGAGCGCGAGCGGCTCGACGAACACCTCGATCGTGCCGCCGCACGTGAGACCGATCTCCCACGCCTCCTCATCGCCCAGGTTCAGCTCGAGGAGCCGGGGCCGCATCGTGGCGAGAACGTCCTCGGACTGCTCGAGAACCTGGGCGTCCACGCACCCGCCGATCGTGACCGAGCCGAGGATGGCGCCGCCCTCGCCGACGACCATCTTGGCGCCTTCCTTGCGCGGCGTCGTGCCACGGGTGTTCACGAGCGTGGCGACAGCGACTTTGCGGGCGGAGCGCCGGAGGTCGTCGAGGTGATCGAAAAGCTCGGCCATGGGAACCCAATAATACGCCGACCGGAGCCGCGCTCCAAACGGCGATGGGCACCACCCGCTACAAACTCAGCTTGTTCGCCAGGTCCCTGAGCGCGGCGAGGTTGTGGCCGGGAGCGAAGTCGTCGATCAGCGGCAGCGCCGCCGCCATCCCGCGCGTCAGCGGCTCGTAGGACGGGTTGCCGAGGAGCGGGTTGAGCCAGATCACGCGGCCGGCGCGGCGCTTGATGCGAAGGAGCTCGGCGGCCAGCAGCTCGGGCTCGCCGGTGTCCCAGCCGTCGGAGAGGATGATCACGATCGTCCGCCGGTCCACGAGCCTCGGCGATTCCCGGTTGAACTGAGCGAGCGACTCGCCGATCTTCGTCCCGCCCGACCAGTCGCGCACCGCGGTGAGCCGGCGCAGGACTTGCCGGTAAGCGCGACCACGCAGGTGCTCGGTGATGCGCGTGAGGCGCGTCGAGAACGTGAACGTCTCGACCCGGCCGAAGACGTTCTGGAGCGCAAAAAGAAACTGGAGCAGGAAGCGGCTGTAGAGGTCCATCGACCCCGAGACGTCGCAGAGCAGGACGAGCCGGACCTTCTTGCGCTTCCGCTCGCGGTAGCGCAGCTCGATCAGGTCGCCGCGCGTCAGGTTGGCCCGGAGCGTCCGTCTGAGGTCCACGCGCCCACGCCGGCGCACGGGTCGGCGACGGCGCGTGATGCGGTGGGCGAGCCTCCGCGCGATCTTGATCGTGAGCCGGAGGATCTCGTCGAGCTGGTCGGCGCCGAAGGTCGAGAAGTCCTGCCCGATGAGCGCCTCGCTCTCCGAGGCCGCCGGCACGCTGAGCGGCTCGCTCGTGTCGCCCGCGTCTTCACCCGCGCCCCACGTCTCCAGCGCGAGGCTCTCGCGCCTCTGGCTCGACGACTTGATGAGCGCGTCGCCCTCCGGCGCCTCGGCGGGCGGGACCTGGATCAATCCCGGGATCCCCTCCTCGGCCGGCTCGGCCCGCCAGAACGCGTCGAAGCAGCGGTCGAAGACCGGGACCTCCTCGGGACGGCCCACGAAGATCGCCTTGAAGGCGAGGTAGAGCTCGGTGCGGTCGCCGATGTCGAGGTGATCGAGCGCGCGCACTCCATCGGTCGCGTGGATGAGGGTGACGGGGAGCCCGCGCTGCCGGAGCAGCATCGCGAACCGCGCGACCGCCGTCGACAGCTCGCGCGCGATCGTGCTAGCTCCGGGCTGGAACGAAAGGCGTCAACCCCGCCTTGGCGACCTCCGCGCGGAACCGCTTCATGTCGTCGGCGTCCTTCAGGAGACAGCCGAGCGTCTCGGCGACGACCGACTCGTCGAGATGGTCGGCGTGAAGCGTGGCGAGCGCCTGGGCCCAGTCGAGCGTCTCGGCGACCCCCGGCACCTTCGCGAGGCGCACCTGGCGGAGCGTCTCCATGAACTTCGCGATCTCGCGCGACAGCCGGGCGTTGATTCCCGGCACCTTGCGCGCGATGATCCGAGTCTCCTTCTCCAGCGACGGGTAGTCGATCCAGAGGTAGAGGCAGCGCCGCCGGAGCGCGTCCGACAATTCGCGCGTGCGGTTTGACGTGATGACCACGTGCGGCGGATGGGTGGCTTTGATCGTCCCGATCTCGGGGATCGTCACCTGCCAGTCGGAAAAGATCTCGAGCATGAATGCTTCGAATTCTTCGTCACAGTTGTGGGTGATGATCTGGTTGGCGACGAAGTACGGGTGTCCTTCCAGCACGAAGTCGAAGACGGTCTGGGTGCCTTCGATCGTCTCGATCGATGTGACTTCACCCAGGACCAGCTCTCGCTCCAGCAGTTCTCTCAACTCCGGCGAGGCAAACGCGTCAGCGATCCTCCGAACCGCCGACACGTTGGGCTGAATCCGTCCGGAGAGCACGTCGTAAACAGTCTGATGGAAGGGTACCCGGTGGAGGACCCGCTCTTCACAGAGCCCAGTGAGCACGCGCGCGACGCGTTCCCTCGGCAGAGTCTCTTTCCGAGGCGAGACGTCGATGCGACGCTCTGTAAGAAGCCTCTGCTTGGCCGGTGAGCAGAAACCCACGGCATCGGCAAAGGCCCCGACGTCGGACACCGAGAGGACGAAGTACGGGCCTTTGCCGAAGCTCCGGGAATTCGAATGAGTCCGAGAAATGTGGCTGTCCACCCCAAGCGAGCTCAGCAAGTGCTGGATTCCCACGAGAAGGTATGGCGACGAAGATACTGCCGACACCTGGTGGTGTGCCACCCAAGCCTCGCCGTCGAAGAACCCCCGGACAAGCCCCGCGCGCTTCCCTGGGGGTAGCGAGAATACGAAGTCCGGCAGCCTCCGCCGTTTGCTGCGAGCGATCCCCGGTCCAAGGACTCTCCTGAGGAACCGCCCCAGTGGGAGCGAGTGGTAAGTCAGCTCGTAGTTCTTGTGGGGTCCTTTCAGAATCCTTGGCCGGTCTCCGAATGCTTCTTCGAACTTCGCAGCATAGACGTCCAGGTTGTCTCGATCTTTGTCGGCAATGCACAGACGGTCACTCGTGAAGCACCCGTCGGCGACGATGTAGCCAAGTACCTCATAGAAGGCCACTGACTGATGGATCCGAAGACCCCGGGCGTAGCTGCCCAGCGACAGACTTCCGTTAAGCTCAAGCTCCGCAGACAGCCGATCTAGAACCCCCGCGCGCAGCGAGTCCCTGAAAGGTCGTGGCTGGATCACGTTCCGGAGGTGGTTTCTAGAGACGCCGACACGTACCGCCAGTTCGTCGTAACTCTTTCCCGAGGTTTTGTACGCGGAGTGCAGCAGCTCCCTGCCCGCCGGCGCGAGCTTCACGATGCTATCGAGAAACTCGAAGCGGGGTTCCTCGATCTTCCTCAGGTGGAGCGCCTTATGGAGAGGAATCCGGTCGCCCACCCGCAGGTCCGAAGCGCGTACAATCTCGTTACCAGTATCCGAGGTGCGGAGGAACCGGTGCTCCGGAGTCACCTCGAGAAATCGCCCACCAACCAAGACCCGCAGGACCGTCGAAGCTTCCCGCGGGATCACCTTCTTGACCGTCGCACGGGCGACCCTGAACTCCTCCGGATCGAAACTCACGAGCTCGTCTCCTCGACAAACATCCTCGGCACGCTTCAGCCCTGCCCTCGTCGCGACGAGTGTGTTCGCCGTCACGCACCGATCGCATTCGTCGACCAGCAGCACGGGCGACTGAGAGTCCTGCGTGATCGCCTGGAGGAGTGGGCGCCGCAGCAGGAAAGGCTCGGAGAAGATCTCGTGCTCCTTCTCGTCCATCGCGCGGTTGTTGTGCCCGGCCTCCTCGAGCTTGATGTGCAGGAGCTGCTTCTGATAGTTCCACTCGTAAAGCGCCGTCGAGGCGTCGAGCCCTTCGTAGCACTGGAGCCGAATCAGGTTCGTCCCCAGCATCCGCGCCATGACCTTGGCGACCTCGGTCTTCCCGACGCCCGCCGGCCCCTCGATGAGGAGCGGCTTCTGGAGGCGCATCGCGAGGTACACGGACGTCGCGATCGGTGCGTCCGTCACGTAG
>QHTD01000146.1 GCA_003220675.1 Candidatus Rokuibacteriota bacterium
CCGGAGACGCAGGAGGCGAACATCGCGCGCGCCCAGGCGATCCTCGCGGAGGCGTTCACGACCGAGGTCGTGACCCTCGTGCCGCCGGGCAACCTGCTCCAGCCGGTCACCGCGGAGATCGCGCGTCGCCACGGCGTGCGCTATCTCTCTTACGGGGCGCCGACGAGCCGAAGCGGTGTCCTCCCCGTGGTTGGCAACGAGTGCGGCGTGGTCTTCCACGACCGCGACGTCGTGCTCGGCGGCCTTCCGTGGCTCCGCGCGCGCCTTGACGAGGTCCGCGGCCGTGAGGTGCGGTTCGTCCGCGAGCTGGGCGAGCGGTTGGCGCAGGGCCTCTGGGGGGCTGTCGAATTCGGTTGACCACACGCCAGGCTTTGTTCAAAGATTGAACACGGCGGATTATGGAGCGCTACCGCGAGCGGGACCTGGAGATCCTCACGGCGATCGAAGAAGGGCGCCCCCTTACCCAGCGCGTGCTGGCCCAGCGCCTCGGGGTGGCGCTGGGGTTGACCAACCTCTATCTCAAGCGCTTGGCCAGCAAGGGCCTCATCAAGATCACGGAGTTTCCGCGAAAGCCGTCGGCCCGAAAGCGGCTTCGCTACGTCCTGACGCCCAAGGGGCTCCTCGAGAAGAGCCGGCTCACTTACGAGTACATGAGCTACTCGCTCGCGATCTACCGGCGGACGCGCGAGACGCTCCGCGAGGCGCTCGGCCACCTCCTCCACGGCCAGGGATTGAAGCGGATCGCCTTCTATCACACGGGCGAGGCGGCGGAGCTCGCGTACGTCACGCTGAAGGAGTTCGGCCTGGAGCCGGTCGCCGTCTTCGAACGCGACACGGGCGGGTCCTTCCTCGGTCTCCCGGTGCGCCCGATTGCCGAGGCCCTGGACGCGGAGCTCGACGCGCTCGTCATCGCGACGTTCGAGCGCCCGGAGTCGGACATCGCCGAGCTCACGCGCCTCGGCGTCCCAGGCGAGAAGCTCCTGACGCTTCGCCGCCGGCTGCCCGCGGGTGGGGAGACGAGCCGGACGTGAGACGCGCCGGCGACCTACGCCAGCTCCTGTGGCTGCTCCGTACCTACACGGCGCCCTACTGGTGGGCGGTCGCGCTCCTTCTCGTCAGCAGCTACGTCGCCACCGCGGTGGCCGCGCTGTTCCCCGTCCTCATGGCGCCGATTCTCGATCTCGCGCTCGGCGCGCCCGCTGGCGCGGCGGGCGGCGACGCGGCTGCGGGGCTGTCGCTCCGCAATCTCGGCGCTGCCGTCTCTGGCTGGCTCTCGATCACCTCCGTGGAGGACCGGTTCCGCGCCATCATCGTCCTCTGCGCCGTCTACGTCGGCGCGGGGTTCCTCAAGGGCTGGATCGATTTCGGCAACTACCTCCTCGCGCTCTGGATTCGGGTGCGCGCGGCGGCCGCGCTGCAGCGCGACCTGTTCCGCCATCTGCTCGGGCTCTCGATGGGTTTCTTCAGCCGCCAGCGGACCGGCGAGCTGGTCTCGCATCTCGATGACGACACAGGGGCGGCGACATACGGTCTCGAGACGATCGTCACCACCGTGCTCACGGCGCCCGTGCTCATCGCGTTCTACGGCTGGCTGCTCGTCCGCACGAGCCCGAAGCTCGTCGCGGCCGCCGCCGGCGCCGTGCTCCTCCATGCCGGGCTCACCCGGGCGGTCCGGGGCCCGATCCGGCGGCTGGCGGGCGACCAGTTCTCCGCGCTCGCGGATCTCGCGGCGCGCTTCCAGGAATCGATCCTCTCGATCCGCGTCGTGAAGTCGTTCGGTGCCGAGGCGTTCGAGCTCCGGCGCCTGGGGCGCGCGATCCAGGCGGTCGTCCGTGTGAACGTCAAGTTCGGCGCGTACAAGCACGCGGAGGAGCCGGCGCGCGCCGTTCTCAACTACTTGGCGGAGGCGACGCTCCTGTCGCTGGCTGCCTGGGAGCTTCTGGCGGGCCGCCTCGCGGCATCGACCTTCTTCCTGTTCCTCTACGTCGGGCGCGCGGTGATGGGGCAGGTCGGGTTGCTCGCGGGCGCCTACACGTCCTTGCAGACGACGCTCGCGGCGTCGAGTCGGATCGACGAGCTGTTTCGCCTCGAACCCGCGGTGAAGGACGGCCATGAGACCATCACGGGGTTCGGCGACCGGATCGTCCTCCGTGACGTGTCGTTCGATTACGGCGGCGAGCCGGTCCTGAGCGGCGTGAGCTTCGAGATCACGAAGGGCGAGATCGTCGCGCTCGTCGGACCGAGCGGCGCGGGCAAGTCGACGCTCGCCGACCTCGTGCTGCGCCTGTACGACCCCCTCCGGGGTTCAATCGCCATCGACGGGCGGGATCTGCGAACGCTCCAGCAGACGGGGTACCGGCGGCTGTTCGGCGTCGTTTCGCAAGAGGCGCTCCTGTTCAACGCGACGATCCGCGAGAACATCGCATACGGCCGGGACGAGGTCGCGGAGGCGGACGTCCTCAACGCCGCGCAGATCGCGAACGCGCACGACTTCATCATGGCGCTGCCCGATGGGTACGACACGATGGTCGGCGATAGGGGGATTCGCCTTTCGGGCGGCCAGCGCCAGCGCGTTGCGATCGCCCGCGCGATCGTCGCAAACCCCCCGATCCTGATCCTGGACGAAGCCACGAGCTCGCTCGACAGCGAGTCGGAGCGCCTGGTGCATCGGGCGATCGACCGCGTGATCCAGGGCACGACATCCATCGTGATCGCCCACCGCCTCTCGACGGTCATGCGCGCGGACAAGATCGTCGTCCTGAACCGCGGGACCGTTGAGGCCGTCGGGCGCCACGCCGAGATCCTGGCGACCAACGAGACCTACGCCCGGCTCTACCGGCTCCAG
>QHTD01000096.1 GCA_003220675.1 Candidatus Rokuibacteriota bacterium
GAGCTCGGTGAACGCGGGCGCGCAAACAAGCTCGGCCGTGAGTTCGCCCGCCGTGGCGGTCGCACCACAATACGACACTACCCATGTCTACGTCGCCGCCGAAGACTTCGATCGATTCGTAACCAGCTTCCTGGCGACATTCGGCGGCAGCACGTCGAAGCAAGGCGTGGCCACGGTGACGCCGACACCGAGCAGCACGGTGTTACAGATGGTCTTCACGCCGGTGGGCACGCTCTCCGTGTTCGGTTTCACAACGCCGGTTCCCTATCCGTTCGGTAGTGAGCGAACCGGCTATCTGGTGACCGATTTGGATGCCGCGGTCCGTGCGGCCAGGGCGAGCGGGGCGGACGTGATCGTCGCGCCGTTCAAGGATCCGATCGGCCGCGATGCCATCGTGCAGTGGCCGGGCGGCGTCAACATGCAGCTCTACTGGCACACGACGGCTCCGAACTACGCCAAGCTGCAAACCATTCCCGAAAACCGGGTCTACGTCTCGCCCGACCGCGCCGACGCCTTCATCCGCAGCTTTGTCGCCTTCTCCGGCGGCACAGTCGCGGGCGACGATGCGAAGGCACCCGGCGTCGAGATCGGCCGGCCCAGCGAGACGTACCGGCGCGTCCGCATCGCATCGACGTTCGGCAAGGTCACGGTGCTCGTCACCGATGGCCATCTGCCCTACCCGTACGGACGCGAGCTGACAGGTTACGAGGTGCTCGACGTCGATACGACCGTGACAAAGGCGAAGCTTGCCGGCGCGCGCGTGTTGGTCGAACCTTATTCGGCCGACGACCGGCGGTCGGCCTTCGTGCAATTCCCCGGTGGCTATATCGCCGAAATTCATGCGACAGTTCGCAAGTGATGAGGCGTCCCCGCGCAAGTCGCCTGGCCGCCGTCGGCCTACTCGTCGTAGCGGCGAGCACGAGCACGGCGGCGGCTGAGGACGACGAGGCAGCTCGCCCCAAGATCAATTCGTTCTACCGTTGGTTGGAAGACTGGTCGGCACTGGCCGACCCGCGCGCCCGAACCGAGCCGCTCGACAGCTTGAAATACATCCCTCTGCCGTTCGACGACCCGAAGAGTTACGTATCGCTCGGTCTCACCGTGCGCGAGCGCTTCGAGCTGAACGACGCGCCGTTGTTCGGGATCGCAGGCAACAAAAGCGACAGTTACCTCCTGGACCGTCTCCAGTGGCACGTCGACGTTCGGCCGAATGCGCACTGGCAGATCTTCGTCGAGTTCGAGGACGTCCGCGCGCCGGCGAAAGACGTCATCACGCCTGTCGACGAGAACCCGCTGGATCTCCGCCTGGCCTTCATCGCCTACGGCGATTCATTCTGGGGCGGCACGTTGAAGGCCCGCGTGGGGCGGCAGGAGATGGCGTTCGATCTGCAACGGTTCGTCTCGGTGCGCGATGGTCCGAACGTCCGGCAGGCCTACGACGCCGCGTGGCTGGACTGGGAGCAACGCGAGTGGCGCTTCATCGGGTTCTGGAGCATGCCGGTTCAATATCGCCAGGAGCATTTCTTCGACGACTTCTCCAGCGAGCATTTCCAGTATGGAGGCGTGAGGGTCGAGCGTAAGGACGTCGGCCCTGGTGACCTGGCGGCGTACTATTCGCGGTTCATTCTCGACAAGAGTCGCTTTCTCGACGCGCGCGGCGACGAGCGCCGCAACAACTTCGATATCCGATACGCCGGCGCGCGCAGCGGCTTCGACTGGGACCTCGAAGCGATGGCCCAGTTCGGCGACGTCGGGGACAAGAGCGTCCGCGCCTGGGCCGTCGGGAGCCGCAGCGGCCACACCATCGCCAACCAAGCGTGGGCGCCACGTCTCGGGCTGCAGATCGATGCGGCGTCGGGCGATCACAAGGCCGGAGACAACACGCTCGGCACGTTCAATCCGCTGTTTCCGAACGGCTACTACTTCACCCTCGCGGGCTACACGGGGTACGTGAACCTGATTCATCTGAAGCCTTCACTCACCGTCAAGCCGATCAAGAACCTGACGTTGATGGCTGCCGCCGCCATGCAGTGGCGCGAGACGACGGCGGACGCCGTCTACGTCCAGCCGAACATCCCCGTTCCGAGAACGGCCGGGAAGGCGGGCCGGTGGTCCGGGGTGTACGCGCAGGTACGAGCCGACTGGGCGATCACGCCGAACCTCGCGGCCGCCGTCGAAGCCGTCCGCTTCCAGATCGGTGATGTGATCCGCCGCGCCGAGGGCCATGACTCCACATACGTCAACGTCGAGTTGAAATTTGCGTGGTAATGGCCATACCGCCGAGTCGGCCTGGACTCCCCTGTCGCATCGGGTATTCCGCGCGCTGTGGATCGCTTCGCTCGTGTCCAACATCGGGACGTGGATGCAGAACGTCAGCGCGGCATGGGCCATGACATCGCTCTCGCCATCTCCGTTGATGGTCGCCCTCGTGCAGAGCGCGACGAGCCTTCCCGTCTTTCTCGTTGGGCTACCCGCTGGCGCGGTCGCCGATATCGTCGACCGGCGGCGACTGCTGCTCGTCACGCAGTGCTGGATGCTCGTGGCAGCCGGACTCCTCGCTGTGCTCACATTCGTGGGCCTGATGACGGCGACCACGCTCCTCGCACTGACATTCGCACTCGGGGTCGGCGTGGCGATGAACGCGCCGACCTGGCAGGCAATAACGTCAGAGCTCGTGCCCCCGTCCGAGCTCACCCGCGCGGTGACGCTCAACGCGTTGCCGGTGAACATCGGCCGTGCAGTCGGGCCTGCCCTCGGCGGTGTGCTGGTCGCGGCGTCCGGCCCGGCGCTGGTGTTCGCGCTCAACGCAGTGTCATTCGTCGCAGTGCTTGTCGTCGTGTATCGCTGGCGCCGTGAGGCGCCGCGTGCCCTGCTTCCCGCCGAGCGAGTGATCGGCGCGACGCTGGCCGGCATCCGCTACGCGCGCCACGCTCCGCCGCTCGTCGCCGTGCTCGTTCGACTCGGGCTTTTCATCGTCTGTGCGAGCGCATTCTGGGCTTTGTTGCCCGTCATCACCCGTCGAGACCTGGGCCTCGGTGCCTTCGGCTACGGTCTTCTGCTCGGTTGCCTCGGTGTCGGCGCCATCGCCGGAGCCGCACTCTTACCGCGCGTGAAGCGCCGGCTGCCGCTCGATGCGGTCATCGGCCTCGCCACCGTTGTGTTCGCGGTCGTGAGCGCGCTGACCGCCTTCTGGCGATTCATCCCAGGGCTCGGCATCGCGATGATCCTCGGCGGCGTCGCGTGGATCGCGATGATGGCCGGTCTCAATGGATCCGCTCAGACCGCTGTCCCCGCGTGGGTGCGGGCCCGCGCGCTCGGCATCTATCTCTTGGTGTTCCAGGGTGGGCTTGGCCTCGGCAGCGCATTGTGGGGTTTCGTCGCCGAGCACGTCGGCGCGTCGATCGCGCTCGCGTCGTCCGCCGGTGGCGCGCTCCTGGGGCTTGCCGCCATCCGGCGATGGCCGTTACGGGCGGTGACCACGCTCGATCTCACGCCGTCGGCGCACTGGCCCGAGCCTCACCTCGATGTCGTCCCGGCCCCTGACGAAGGCCCTGTCCGTGTCGAGGTCGAATATCGTATCGATCCTTCGCGGGCAGACGGGTTCACGCAAGCCATCCGCGACCTCGAGCCGATTCGCCGCCGCGACGGCGCCGTCAACTGGGCCGTCTATCAAGACCCAGGACAGAAGGGCCGTTACGTCGAAAGCTTCATCGTAGAGTCCTGGGTGGAGCATCTCCGGCAGCATGAGCGCATCACCGTGGGTGATCGCGCCGTCGAGGAGCGCATTCGACGGTTTCACGTCGCCGCGACGCCACCCGCCGTCACTCATCTGATCGCCGCACATTAAGGAGACCGTGACATGCAGTACGTCGGGGTGCCGGGGCCCAAGCGGAAGGTGACGAAGCAGAGCTCGTGACGGCGCTGGCGCCGGCGATTGGCTATGACAAGGCATCGAAGATCGCTCACCATGCCATGAACAAGGCCGCCGCCGTGCAGTTGGGGCTTTGTCACAGAGGCTGAGTTAGATCGATCGTTGATCCCAAGAAGATGGTGAATCCCTACGTCGCACCCGCCAGAGCCGGAGATCGGGATCAACAGGAGCCGCCCCTGCCTCTGTCTCTCGAGGATCGGGCGGTCATGACGTTGCAGGAACGGTCGGAGCTCGTTCTCAGTTTCGCCCGAGTTCTGCATGTCAATGGCCAGTCAACAGAAGAGACCATGGCGGCAGCCGAGCGGCTCGGTAACGTTCTGGATCTGCGCGCTGCCATCATTCCTCGCTGGGGCGAGTTGGAACTTCAGGCCGGAGACGGGGACGCCAGGCTCGTCTCGGTCAAGGCGGCCGATCCAACCGGCGTTGACATGGACCGTGTGGCCTCCGCCATGCAGGCAGTCGACGACCTCGACACTGGCCGACTTGCGCCATCCGCCCTCCGGGCGGCGATCAACGTGATCTGCCAGACGCCACCGGCGCCGACCTGGCTGTTTGCACTCGCCGCTGCGGCGGGCGCTGCTGCGATGGCGGTGCTCTTTGGGGTTCAGCATCTCGCCGCAGTCATGCTCATCGTCGTCAGCGCGGCGAGCGGTGCCGTTCTACGTCGCATCATCGGCCAATACAGCACGAACGCGCTGCTGCAGCCGCTCTGCGCGGCACTGCTCGCCGGCATCATTGGCGCGGTAGCGGTGCGCTACGAGCTCAGTTCCTCGCTGCGCCTCGTCGCAGTGTGCCCCTGCATGATTCTGGTCCCGGGGCCGCACCTCCTCAATGGCATGATCGACCTCTCTACAGCGCGCATCCATCTCGGAGCCTCACGACTGGTTTACGCGGGCCTTGTCATTCTGGCGATCTCGGCTGGACTGCTCCTTGGGCTTGGACTTCTCCGCGTGTCCTTACCGGTGGGTGAGCCTGGGAGAGCGGTGGCCCTCTGGGTCGACATGATCGCCGCCGGCGTCGCTGTCGCCGCTTACAGCATCTTCTTCTCGACGCCCTTACGAATGCTGAGCTGGCCGATCGCGGTCGGGATGCTCGCTCATGCCCTGAGGTGGTGGACACTTGCTGTGGGCTTTAGTGCAGCGACCGGCGCGTTCGTTGCCTGCCTCGTCGTCGGGTTGATCCTCACTCCAGTCGCTCGTCGGTGGCAGATGCCGTTCGCAGCCATCGGCTTTGCCGCAGTGGTGTCGATGATGCCCGGCGTCTTTCTCTTCAGAATGACCAGCGGCCTTCTGTTGCTCACCAGCAGCTCGAACACGACTCTGGAGCTCTTGGGCGCAACGATCGCTGATGGCATGACTGCCATTACGATCATTTTAGCGATGAGTTTCGGCCTCATTGTTCCGAAGGTCGTCATCGATAGTCTTGGCGACGCTGCAACGCGGTCGAAGTCTTGAGCAGACGCGAATCCAGCACGCTCGATCCTTGTCCCTGCCGGTTAAACGATCCTGTCGACACGGCGAGGTTGGGGAGGCGACTGCCAACTCTGCTCAGCATCATCGCCGGCATGGTCGACGTGATTGGATTTTTGAGCCTCGGGCTCTTCACCGCCCACGTCACCGGCAATCTTGTCGTGATAGCCGCTCTGCTGGTGCGTGGCGGCCCGCCCAACATGGCGCAGATTCTGGCTGTTCCGGTCTTCATTGTCGCCGTCGCCGCTGTTTGGCTAATTGCCAAAGCGTCCGAAAGACGCGGTCCGGCCTTGGTCCGACCGCTTCTTTTGGTTCAGTTTCTGCTACTCGCGTGCGTTCTGATTTTCAGAGTAATCAATGATCCCGCCGCCAACCCACGCGGTCTCATGGCCGGCGTCGCCGGCATGATCGCGGTCTCCGCCATGGCGTGTCAGTTCGCTCTCTTACGCCTCTCGGTGCCCGACGCGCCTTCGACGACGGTGATGACCGCCAACCTCACCAACACCGTCCTGGCTTTGCTGGACACGCTGTCGCGAGCTCAGCCGCTGACGGAAGGCGCCAATGAGCGACTGAAAAGGATCTTGAAGGTCCTTGCCGGCTTCTTCGCAGGCTGCGTTGCGGGGGCCGTAGCGGTCTCATTGCTGGGCAGTTGGGCATGGTCACTTCCCGTTGCGCTGGCCGCGGTGGCAGTAGCCTTTTATTAGGTCGGGGACAATCGTTGAATCTATCCCGTTGATCGCGGCATCGGAATGCGGGAGTGGCGTTGTCAAATCATGAAATTCTCCCGGCACCATTGACGGAGGGATCCGAGCCATGATCACAGGACTGCGCGGTGCGACGATCTGGAGCGAAGATCTGAACAACCTGCTGCCGTTCTATCGCGATGTGCTCGGCCTCCCGGTGGGAGTCCAAACACCGGGCTTTGTCGTCCTCGGTACCCGTGAGGGGCCGGCGCTCGCTCTCGGCACGCATAGCGACGTGCATGGTCGAAATGCCGACCCGGCGCGGCACATGGTCGGGCTGACGACAGACGATATCACGACGGACTGCAAGCGGTTGAAGGACGCGGGCGTCGAGTTCGTCGAGGACGCAACGCACTATGGCAACGTATGGGTCGCGACTCTGAAAGATCCCGAAGGGAACTTCGTCCAGCTCCTGCAGTTCGATCGCCTGCGCTGAACCGAAGCGGAGAGAGCCCATGATCCTCGTAACCGGTGCGACTGGCACCAACGGACTGCGCATCACCGGTCGCCGCGCGAGAACGCTGGAGCGGTGGGCGCAGGATCACGCGGCGGCATTTCGGCCATGACACAATGAGCTCGGCATGACCGACGCGAATCGCGCATGAGCGACTCGACGACCGCGTACCGGACCGGCGCCTACCTAATTTTTGACAACGACCCGGAGCGTCCCGCCAAGGACGGCAATTTCCGTTCGGGCCGCGCTCTCGATCCACCGCTCCGCGCGTCCGGGAGCCAGCAGCTCGATGCGACGGTGCTCGCGGACGTCGTCAATCGCATCGCGGACAGCGGGCCGGAGTTGCGCCGCCTGCTGATCGTCGACCTGCGCCAGGAATCACACGCGTTTCTCGACGGCCGGGCCGTCTCCTGGTGCGCCGACAAGGACTGGTCCAATGTCGGTCAGCCACCGGCCTGGATCACCCGCGACGAGCAGTGCCAGCTCGAGAAGTTGGCGGCTGCTCCAGATACGCTCGTGTACGCCGTTCACAAAGACGCCGACGGCAACCTTCAGATCCTCGGCAGCCGTCCACTCCACGTCACCCGCGCGGAAACGGAAGAGATGGTGGTCGAACGGATCGAGAACCGACTCGCCATCTCTTATCTCCGACTCCACGTCACGGACCACTGCGCGCCCGAGGATGACGCCATGCGCACGTTCTTGCAGACGCTGGGGAACGTCGCGGCGACCACGTGGGTGCACTTCCACTGTCACGGCGGCGACGGCCGCACCACGACGTTCCTCACGATGTACGACATGCTGGGCCATGCGAAGACGCGCCCGCCCGTCTCGTCGCCCCCCGACCTCGAATACTTCCGGAACCGTCAGCTGCAGATCTTCCACTACGACCTCAGGCCCAACCCGTCGGTCAAACGCTGGCAGGCGCCGCTGAGCGAGATCCGCTGGCGAAGGTTGGAGTCGTTCCGCCGATACGTGTTCGGAGACTACGCGGCGGGCCGACCATCGCCGGGGTTCTCGAGCTAGATCACGCCCGTAACGGCTTCTTGATGGAGCCTCTCGCGCGCGCACTTGGCAGCAACTTTCCAGCGGAGAGCCCACCAGTTCGTGAAGCGCTGCCGCCTCGAACACCTTCCGGACGCCGTCAGGGAAGGATGCCAACCGGCTGGCAGCCGCTAGCCCATTAGCACGACGGGGTTGGCTGCGTAGTCGACTACGCGCTCCGACTGACGTCATGTGCCGTGCAACTCAACGATTCCTGAAGGCGTTACGTCTTGTTTCACGCCCGGCACGCGATTTGCCACTTGAGCACGCGCTTGAGGAGACACGCGACATGCAGGTGACGACCTTCAGGCTTGACACGTCGGGCGGCGTATCGCTGTTCGTCTATCGCTGGCTACTCGTGATACCGCCGTTGCGG
>QHTD01000097.1 GCA_003220675.1 Candidatus Rokuibacteriota bacterium
AGCTCGGGATCGTCACCGCGAACGAGATCCACGTCCCCGTGAGTGACGCGGCCAACCCGGCCCCGACGTTCATCACCGTGAAGTCCGTCGACGTGGCACACAGCTTCTGGGTTCCGCAGCTGGCGGGGAAGATGGATGCGATCCCGAACAAGACGAATCGAGTCTGGATCGAGCCACGGCAGGTGGGCACGTATGTCGGTCAGTGCGCCGAGTATTGCGGGCTCCAGCACGCGTTGATGCTCCTTGTAGTGGTCGTTCATCCCAAAGAGGAGTTCCGGGCGTGGGTCACGGCGCAACAGACCGCGCCGGCGGAGCGGGCGGCGGCGAGGGCGGGCCGCGATCTGTTCTCTTCGTTGGCCTGCGTCAACTGCCACAGCATCCGCGGGACGCCGGGAAACGGCGTGTTCGGCCCGGACCTGACGCATCTGATGAGCCGCTCGACGCTCGGCGCGGGTGCCGTGCGCAACACGCGGGAAAATCTTCGCGCCTGGGTGAAGGACCCGGCCGCGTTCAAGGTCGGGGCCCTCATGCCGGCGATGAAGCTCGACGACGCCCAGCTCGACCAGCTGCTCGCGTATCTCGTGACCTTGCGCTGACGCCATGGCCACGACGCTCGTGCCCGCTCCGTTTCCCACACCAGTCGAAGTCGTCGAGGCATCGAGCCCCTCCGGTTTCGCGGCAACACTGCATGATTGGGTCGTCACCGTGGACCACAAGCGCCTCGGCATCATGTACGTCGTGACCGGCCTCATCTTCCTCGTGATCGGCGGCATCGAGGCCTCTCTCATGCGCCTGCAGCTCGCATGGCCCGGCCTCACGCTCGTGCCGGCCGAAACGTTCAATCGTCTGTTCACGCTGCATGGGACCACAATGGTCTTCCTGGTCGGCATCCCCATCGTCTTCGGCTTCGGGAACTACCTGGTCCCGTTGATGATCGGAGCGCGCGATCTTGCCTTTCCCCGGCTGAACGCTTTTGGATTCTGGGTGCTGCTGTTCGGCGGTGTGCTGCTGTACTTCAGCTTCATCGGCGGGGACGGGCTCTACGGCGCCGGCTCGGCGCCGGCCGTGGGCTGGTTCGCGTATGCGCCGCTGTCCGAGCGCGCTTTTACACCGGGCAACGCCACCGATTACTGGAATCTCTCCGTGCTCATCACCGGCTTCGGGACGATCGCGACTGCGATCAACTTGATCGCGACCATCGCCACGATGCGCGCGCCGGGGATGACGCTCGGGCGGCTGCCGATGTTCGTGTGGACGATGTTGACCGTTTCCGCGATGACACTGCTCATCCTGCCGCCCCTGTCCGCCGCTCAGATCATGCTGCTCCTGGACCGGTTCTTCGGCGCCCACTATTTCGACACGCAGGCGGGCGGCTCCGCGATCATCTGGCAGCACTTCTTCTGGTTCTTCGGCCATCCCGAGGTCTACGTCCTGATGGTGCCCGGATTCGGATTCGTCTCCGAGATCATTCCGGTGTTCTCACGGAAGGTCATCTTCGGCTACGCGACGCTGGTGGCGGCCACCGTGTCGATCGGCGCGGTCGCGATGAGCACGTGGGCCCATCACATGTTCACGGTCGGCCTGGGCGGCACCCTGAATTCATTCTTCGCGGCCTCCACCATGCTCGTCGCCGTCCCGACCGGGGTGAAGATCTTCAACTGGCTCGGCACGCTGTACGGCGGCAAGCTGCGGTTCCGGACGCCGCTGCTCTTCTGCTGCGCCTTCCTGTTCCAGTTCCTCTGCGCCGGGCTGACGGGTATCATGCTCTCGGTCGCGCCGTTCGATTGGCAGCTCTCGGATTCCTATTTCGTCGTCGCGCACTTCCTCTTCGTCCTGATCGGCGGCCTGGTTTTCACGATCTTCGCGGCCCTCTACTACTGGTTTCCCAAGGCGACCGGCCGGATGCTGAGCGAGCGTCTCGGGAAGTGGCACTTCTGGCTGTTCACCGTCGGGTTCAACGTCACATTCGTCACGATGCACCTCCCGGGAGTCCTCGGGATGCCACGACGGATCTACACCTATCCCGCCGATCGCGGCTGGGATATCTTGAACCTCGTCACGACGCTGGGCGTCCCGCTGCAGGCGCTGGGGGTGCTCATCTTCGTCGTCAACGTCATGTACTCATTGCGCCACGGCGAGCCAGCCGGGGACAACCCGTGGGAGGCCTGGACGCTCGAA
>QHTD01000147.1 GCA_003220675.1 Candidatus Rokuibacteriota bacterium
GCTGCCGGCCCTGCCCTTCGTGTCGAAGTACTACCTGCTCCTCGCCTTCGATGCCCTCCTCTTCGGCGCGATCGCGATGAGCCTCGACCTCCTCATGGGGTATACGGGGCTCGTCTCCTTCGGCCACGCCGCCTTCTACGGACTCGGCGCGTACGCGACGGCCATCCTCCTGGAGCGCGGCGTCCTGTCGGTCTGGGCGTGCCTCGGGGCGGCGCTCGTCGTGGTCGGCCTGTACGCGGCGGTCGTGAGCTACTTCGCCACCGCGCGCCGGGGCATCTACTTCGCGCTGCTCACGCTGATTTTCGCCGAGGTCGTCTACACGTTCTTCCGCTACACGCAGACCTTCGGTGGCTCGGATGGCATCCAGGGCCTGCCGGACGCCCTCCTCTGGCGCGGCGTCCCGATCGATACTCCGCTGCGGAAGTACTACCTCGTGCTCGTCTACCTCACCGTGGCCTACGCGATCTGCCGCGTCGTCGTCACGTCGCACTTCGGCCGGGTCCTCGTGGCGATCCGCGAGAACGAGGACCGCGCGCGGTTCCTCGGCTACAGCGTCCAGCGCTACAAGATGGCTGCGTGCATGATCTCCGCGCTGCTCACGGGCACGGCCGGCGCGATCTACCCGATCCGCTCGGCGTTCGCGACGCCCGACCTCATGCTCTGGACGGAGTCCGGCGAGTTCATCATCTCGGTGATGATCGGCGGGCTCGGGACCCTCGCCGGCCCGATCCTCGGCGGCGCGTTCTTCACGATCCTCCGCGACAAGGTCTCCTCGTTCGTGGACTGGTATTTCATCGTCATCGGCGTGGTCCTGGTCCTGATCGTGCTGTTCATGCCCAAGGGGCTCCTTCGATGGCGGCAGGCGGCGTAATCCTCGAGGTCGAGGGAGTCTCCAAGAACTTCGGCGCGCTCGCGGCGCTGAGCCGCGTCGGCTTCGCCGTGTCCCAGGGCCAGGTCTTCTCGGTCATCGGGCCGAACGGCGCCGGGAAGTCCACGCTCTTCAACGTGGTCTCGGGCCTGTACGCCCCGAACGCGGGCCGGGTGGTCTTCCGCGGTCGGGAGATCACCGGCCTGCCGCCCGAGAGGATCAACCGGCTCGGCATCGCGAAGACCTTCCAGATCACGAACGTCTTCCCCGAGATCTCGGTCGGGGAGAACGTGGGCGTGGCCGCTCAGTCACGCTCAGCGGAGTCCGGCCGCCTCGCGTCGTTGTGGCGCACGGCCGATGTCGAAGCGCGGGTGACGGAGCTCCTCGAGGCGTTCGGCCTCGTCGCCCGGCGCGACGAGCTGGCCGAGAACCTGTCGCACGGCGAGCAGCGGTACCTCGAGATCTGCCTGGCGCTCGCGACCGAGCCAACGCTGCTCCTGCTCGACGAGCCGACGGCGGGCATGACACCGGGCGAGACCAAGGACGCCACCGAGATGATCCGGAGGCTCGCGCTGGCGCGCGGGCTCACGGTCCTCCTGATCGAGCACGACATGTCCGTCGTCATGGGGATCTCGGACCGGGTCGCGGTCCTCCACTTCGGTGAGAAGATCGCCGAGGGGACGCCCGAGGCGATCCGGAACGACCCGCGGGTGATCGAGGCGTACCTCGGGGGCGGCGGGGACTAGGGTACCTGGGGAGCGGATCGGTCACAGTGCTCAGGATCACCGACGTCCACGCCGGCTACGGCGCGACGCCGATCCTCTTCGGCGTGTCGCTCGAGGTCCGGCCCGGCGAGGCCGTCGCGCTCCTCGGCAGGAACGGCATGGGGAAGACCACGCTCATGAAGACCACGATGGGATTCCTCAAGCCGTGGCGCGGCACGATCGAGTTCGACGGCCACAACCTCACCCGGCTCACCCCCCACGCGATCGCGCGACTCGGGATCGGCCTCGTCCCGGAGAGCCGGCGCATTTTTCCGGGCCTGACCGTGCGTGAGAACCTCGAGCTGGGTCTCTCGGCCGTGGCCGACCGTTCGGCGGCGCTCCGCCGCCGGCGGCTCGACGAGGTGTTCCACCACTTCCCGCCCCTGCGTGAGCGATTGGATCAGCCGGGCAAGACGCTCTCGGGGGGCGAGCAGCAGATGCTCGCGATCGCGCGCGTCGTGATGGCGGGCGCCCGGCTCATCCTGATGGACGAGCCGACGCAGGGGCTCGCCCCCGCGTTCATCCGCCACATCCGCGACATGGTCGCGGAGCTCAAGCGCCTCGGCGTGACGGTGCTCCTCGTCGAGCAGAACGCGCGGGTGGCCCTGGCCGTCTGCGACCGCGGCTATATTATGGAGAAAGGACTGATCGTGTTCGCGGCCTCCGCGAAGGAGCTGCGGGAGAGTCCGGTGACACGTGAGAAGCTGGGGGTCTAGTCTCCTCGGCGTCGGCCGGTATCAGTCGCTCGTGCGGGCAGGCCTCGCCGTCCTCCTGCTCGGCGGCCTCTTCTGGGCGCTGCCGCTCAGGCGGCCAGGTGAGGAGGGCGGCCATCATGCGCGACACGCGGCTCCGGCGCTCGACCCGTTCGAGAAGGCCGGCGTCAACGAGCTCACCGAGGGTCAGCACGGGCCGCCGTTCCGGCTCGCAACGCTCGACGGGAGGACCGCCGCGCTCGCCGACCACGCGGACAAGCTAGTCGTCCTGAACTTCTGGGCGACGTGGTGCCAGCCGTGCACGCTCGAGATGCCGACGCTCGAGGCGCTGTGGCGCGCGTACGCTGACCGCGGCCTCCTCGTCCTTGCCGTGTCCGTGGACCGGGGAGCGCCGCGCGGGCTCATCGAGCCGTACGTGAGGAACCTCAATCTGACGTTCCCGATCCTGCTCGACCCCGAGCTCCAGACGTCCGGCGCATGGCGGGTCACGGGGCTGCCGGCGACGTTCCTCGTCCGCCCCGGCGGCTCGGTGGCGGGCATGGCCGTCGGCGCGCGCGAGTGGAACAGCGACGAGATGCGCGCCCTGGTGGAGCGCTTGCTCCCGGGCGCAGAGGAGCACGACTGAGATGACTCCAGGCGAGCGCGATATCCTGCTGGTCGTCGACGTCCAGAACGATTTCATCCCCGGCGGCGCGCTCGCCGTCGCAGGAGGGCACGAGGTCGTGCCGACCATCAACCGGATCGCGCGCGCCTTCCGCCACGTGATCCTGACTCAGGACTGGCACACGCCCGGCCACGTCTCGTTCGCGTCCACGCATCCGGGCCGGAAGCCCTTCGAGACCACCGAGCTCCCGTACGGCACTCAGGTGCTCTGGCCGGACCATTGCGTCCAGGGAACGCCCGGCGCCGAAGACCTCCACGGGGCTCGCGGGGTACCTTCGCGACCGCGGGCTCGAGCACGTCGTCCTCGTCGGGCTCGCCACCGATTTCTGCGTCGCCTGGTCCGCCTTCGACGCGCGCAGGCGAGGCTTTCACGCGACGGTCGTCGAGGACGCGTGCCGCGCGATCGACACCGGCGGGTCCCTCGCGAAGGCGTGGCGGGAGATGGCGGCGGCGGGCGTCCGGCGGATCGTCGCCGCCGACGTCACCCTCTAGACATTCGGAGGGGGCCTCGGCGGCCCCCTCCGGACCTCAACTCTACCCTAACGTCTTCACGGTTGAGTTCTCAGGCCGGATTGAGGATACCCCGGGGAAACCAGGCCGGAAAGCTCGCCGCGTAGCCGTCTCGGGGGTGCGGTCATGACCCCCGCCGGAGTCTTCGCTTGACGAGTTGCTTGCCTTGCTCGACCTGGTCACCGATACGCTCCGTGCCCGTGGCGTCGAGGTAGTGATCGGCTTCGACGATCCGAAGTAGGCCGGTGTAGCCCGAGGGCCGGGACCGCCACCGGCCCTACTTCTTCGCCAACCAAGCTGGGCATGTCGACTTGCCCTCGCTGCGGCGCTCCCGCCGTCATCGTCTTCGTCATCGGCCAAACCTGCCGCCTCGTGTGCGGTGCCTGCGCCGTCGTCTTCGACCGGAAGGTTGCCGCATGATCCGTGGTGTCCTTGCGCCGGCGCGGGGGCGTGAAGGGCCGCGCGTCTGGTGCCCAACCAGCGGTGCACATCGCCCTGCCGCGAGGGCACCCGGGCGGCGGCGGCTGCCTCAACTCTGCGATTCTTCCGCACCCGTACTCGGGCATGCCTCTCGCACTCACTGCCCAAGGCATGCCGAGTCCGAGCGACTGAAGGTGATGGGGTACGAGACCACGGACGCCCGTCACGTTGGGAGGCATGAGAGCCATGGAGTCCATGCAACGCCGTCAGTTCATTGTGGGATCGTTGGCCGTCAGCGCCGGAGCGTTGCTTCCTGTCACCATACCGGAGTGGACACACGCGCGGCCACATGCACGGATGCAGGCGCGCGGCCACAAACTCCGAGTCACACGACGGGTGGTGCACCGGTTCCGTGACGTCGCTAGTCTCGTCGGACCGTACACGGAGTCAGCGGCCTTCCGGCAGCGAGTGACCCAAGACGCACCGGAGGTTATCGCTGCGCGATTCTACCGTGGCCTCGCGCTCAGGGAAGTATCGCCTGCCGAGGTAGCGTCGCTGGCAGATATCGGTCGCTATTACGGTTGGAAACGTGCCGCATTGAACCTGATGCAATCGTCGGAGTTTCGCGCCCCACGTTGGCCGCTCGGCATCAAGAAAGTGCCGCAGGGGCCGCGCCAACGCTCGCGGCACATCGCCGTTGGCCTGCAGCGGGCTGCGCAGGTGCAGCGGTGCTGGTACGCCTTCTTCGGCCGGTTGCCGAACCAGCTGGAACTCGGACAGACCGTCGAGTGGCTCGCAGAAATCGGGACGGTAAGGCAGCTTGAGACCGTCGTACCGCTCGTTAGCGAGACCGTCCCATCGGCGTCTAGCGGCGAGGGTGGCATGCCCATGTTCGGCAAGGGCGGCGGT
>QHTD01000148.1 GCA_003220675.1 Candidatus Rokuibacteriota bacterium
TTGCTCCACGACACGCCCCGCGTCCAGCACCACGACGCGGTCGGCGAGCTGGGCTGCGCGCAACCGGTGGGTCATGAGGAGGACCGTGCGTCCCTGCGCAAGGGCGCGGAGCTTCGCGGCGATCTCCTCCTCCTTTGCCGCGTCCACCGACGCAAAGGGATCGTCGAGGATGAGGATCGGCGGGCGGCCGACGAGGGCGCGCGCCAGCGCCACGCGCTGGCGCTGACCGCCCGAGAGCGTGAGCCCCCGCTCGCCGACCACCGTGTCGAAGCCCGCAGTGAACGCCTGCGTCTCGTCGGCGATTCCCGCCGCGACCGCGGCCTCGCGGATTCGCGCGGCGTCCACGTCTTCCCTCCCGAGGGCGATGTTCTCGGCGATCGAGCGCGAGAAGAGGAACCCCTCCTGGGGCACGTAGCCGAGCATGACCCGGAGCGCGCCGCGTGGCAGCCGCGCGACGTCGCCCTCGCCGACAAGGACCGTCCCGGGCGGCGCCTCCCAGAGCCTGGCCAGGAGGAGCCCGAGCGTGGACTTGCCGCTCCCCGTCGGCCCGACGACGGCGACCGTCTCCCCGGCCCCGACGCTGAAGCTCACTCCGCGAAGCGCGGGCGGCCGCCCGTCGTACGCAAACGTCACGTCCGCAAATCGGATGGACGGTGCGCTAGTTGTAGCGGGGTCCGCTGTAGCGGGGTCCGCGAGCACGGATTCGACCGTAGGTGGCCTGAGAGAGGAGCGCGATGGCTCCGTACCTCCAAGTCCGACCTTTTCTTCTGGCTCGACCAAACGCGCGCCGATGATCTCCTGTATGCGCTGCATCGACGTCAAGCCGCGCCGCACGATCGACAGCGTCCAGCCCAGCGCGATCGTGGGCCACGCGAGGTACGCGAGATAGCCGTTGAACGCGGCCAGCGCGCCGAGGGTCAGCCGGCCGTCGACGACCGCCCTGCCCCCCACCCAGAGGACGATCAGCGTCCCGACGCCGGCGATGAGCCCCATGAGCGGCGCGAAGGACGACTGGCTCCGCGCGAGCGCCAGGCTCCGGCCCAGGTATTCGGTGTTCTCGCGGCCGAACTCGCGTGTGGCCCGCGCCTCGAGCGTGTAGGCGCGCACGACCGCCATGCCCGCGAGATACTCCTGGACCTTGGCCGACAGGACGCCGAGCTGGTCCTGCGCGGCCTGCGACCGCTCGTGGACGACCGCGTTGAAGCGCTTGGACAGCACGATCATCGCCGGGTATGGCGCCAGCGCCCAGAGCGTCAGCCACGGGTCCACGGCGAGCATCGCGAGCAGCGCACCGGCGAACGCGAAGGCGGTGGCGGCGAGGCTCACCGCGCCGAAGCCGACGAGGGCCTTGACGGCGGAGACGTCGCTCGAGGCGCGCGTCATCAGGTCGCCCGTCGGGTGGGCGGCGTAGAAGCGCGGCGGGAACCCGAGGAAGCTCGCGTAGAGGTCGTTGCGCAAGTCGTACTCGATCCGCTGCCCACCGCCGACGATCGCGAACCGCGAGCCGAGACGCGCCACGCCGTTGGCGAGCGCGAAGACGATGATGAGCCGCACGTACTGTGCGAGCGGAGCGCTCGCCGCGTCGTGCTGGAGGGCGTCGATCGCCCGCTTGAGCGTCCAGGGGATCGCGAGCGAGGCAAGCGTCGCGAGGCCAAGGCAGGCGACGCCCGCGGCGTAGCGGACCCGATAGCGCGCGACGTATCGCCAGACCGCGCGCGCGGGAGACGTCAGGCGCGCCTCCCCGCGGCGTGAGGCTTGAGCGCCGCGTAGACCGCGGCGACCGCCGGCGTGGCGACGCCGAACCGCTCGCCCAGGCGCACCGCGTGGCCGTGGAGGGCCTCGAGCTCGAGCCGCTTGCTCCGGCTGAGGTCCTGGTAGAGCGACGAGAAATTCCCTGGCGCGATGGCGGTCGCTGTCTGCATGGTCTGGTCCACGATGCCGGGCGCGAGCCCGGCCTTCGCCGCGGCGGCCAGGGCAACGATCTCCTCGACGATCGCCCGGAGCATCCGCCAGCACTCCGGCGTATCGCGGATGACGCCGATCGGGCAGCGCGTGAGTGCGGTCATGCCCGCCACCGCGCAGATCAACACGTACTTCTCCCAGAGTGCGCGCCGGATGTCCGTCGAGAGCTCGGCGTCGATCGCGGCGCGGGCGAAGGCCCGGGCCAACGACTCCGCTCGCGGCGTCAGCCGCCCGTCGAGCTCGCCGAAGATGATCCGGCCGGCGAAGTGGTGGGCGATGACGCCGGGCCGGTCGATGGCCGCGAACACCT
>QHTD01000149.1 GCA_003220675.1 Candidatus Rokuibacteriota bacterium
CGCGCTGCCGGTCACCTCCTCCAGAGCGAGCTCCAGGGATCGCGGCACATCGCCTACAAGGGCAGCCCCACCAACCTCGTGACCGAGATGGACGCGCGCGCCGAGGAGCTGATCGTCGCGCGCCTGCTCTCCGCATTCCCGGAGGACGGGATCCTCGCCGAGGAGCGCGGCGCCCGGTGTGGGCGCTCGGGCCGGCGCTGGATCATCGACCCGCTCGACGGCACGACCAACTACGCCCACGGTTTGCCGATCTTCGGCGTGTCGATCGGCCTCGAGGCTGACCGGCAGATGCAGGTCGGGGTGGTCTTCGATCCCAACCGCGACGAGCTCTTCGTCGCGGAGCGCGGCCGCGGCGCGACCGTGAACGATCAGCCGCTCGGCGTCTCTCCCACGGCGACGCTCGGCGAGAGCCTCCTCGCGACCGGCTTCCCCTACAACGTACGCGAGACGGCCGACAACAACCTCAGGGAGTACGCCGCGTTCACCGTGCGGACCCGCGGCGTGCGGCGGATGGGCTCGGCCGTTCTCTACCTCGCCTGGCTCGCGGCGGGCCGCCTCGACGGTTATTGGGAGCTCAGGCTCGGGCCGTGGGATGCGGCCGCGGGCAGCCTGCTCGTCGAGGAAGCGGGCGGCCGCGTGACGAACCTGACGGGTGGCGCGCTCGACCTCGACGCGCCCGCCCTGGTGGCGAGCAACGGCAAGATCCACGCCGCGATGCTCGCCGTCCTCGCGGAGATCCGCGGATGACCGAAGTTCCCCTGGGGGGAGACACCGTGGATGGCGCGAGGGTCTTCGATCCGCGTACGACGGGAGGCCGCGCCTCCCCGATCGGATCTATCGATCCCGCGCCAGGAACTCCTGTGGGCGGCAAACCGGGATCTCTGCGTAGCGGCCAAGGGCCAGCAGATCCCGGTCTCCCGAGACGATGACGTCAGCCCCGCCTTCCACCGCGCACTCGAGCACGCGATTGTCCTCGGGGTCCGCGGCGATGACCGACAGCCGGGTCTCGGGCTCGACGATCTCGGCGATCTCCCGGAGCTTCGCGTCGACCTGATCGGCGGCGGCCTGGGCCTAGCGGAACTTCGATCCGGTGAGGACGCGACGCAGCTCGTGGAGGATGGCCGGGGAGAGGACGAGGCGGTGCGCGCCCGTCAGGACAGTCTCGAGGACGTCGCGCGGCGGGCCCTCGAAGACGATGGCAGAGACGAGGACGTTCGTGTCGAGGACAAGCCGCATGTCCCTCCAGCGATCAGTGCGGCCTGCGCGCCCGATGGACGGCGGCCACGGCCGCCGCCACGTCGCCCTCCTTCAGGCCCAGCCGCTTCGCCTGGCGCCGGCCAAATCTAAAGATCGCCTTCCACCGTTCCTTGCGGGCGATGTATAGCCGGCTGGCTTCGCGCACGAGCTCCGAACGGGTGCGGGACTCGCTCCGCGCCGTCCGGTCGATCCTGTCGAGAAGCGGCTTGGGAAGAGCGATGTTCACGGTGACGGTCTTCACCGCGTCCTCCTGTCGAGTACGCTCAGTCTATACAAGGTTTGTATATGAATCAACCGCCGCGCTGCACCCCTTGCCGCCGGCACTACATCACGATGTAATGGTGGCGAGCAACGGCAAGATCCACGCCGCGATGCTCGCCGCCCTCGAGCAGATCCGCGGCTAACCCCGATCCGCTAGAATGGGCGACGTGATGCCGTCCGCTGCGAGGCGCCTCGCTCGCTTCGTCATCGGCCTCCGACTGGACGACGTGCCGTCGTCGGTCGTGACGAAGGCGGCGCTGCTGGCGCTCGACACGCTCGGGTGCGCTCTCGCATCCACGCGGTACGATTTCGGCCGGGCCGCGGTCCAGACGGCCGAGCGCCTCGGCGGCCCTCAGGAGAGCACGCTGGTCGGCAGCAAGGTGCGGGTGGCCGCGGCCAATGCCGTGCTGGCGAACGCCACGCTCGCCCACGGGCTCGACTTCGACGACACGCGCGAAGACGCCATCGTCCACACGGGTTCGGTTGCGGTCACGACCAGCCTCGCCGTCGGCGAGGCGCGTGGAGCGTCCGGGAGGGCCGCGCTCGAAGCGATGGTCGCGGGCGTCGAGACGATGTGCCGCGTCGGGCTCGCCGTCCCCGGGAAGTTTCACGCCCGGCACTATCACCCGACCGCGCTCGCGGGAGCTTTCGGGGCGGCGGCCGTCGCCGGCAAGCTCCACGGGTTGACGGAGGACGAGCTCGTGCACGCCTTTGGGATCTGTGGCAGCCAGGCCGGT
>QHTD01000150.1 GCA_003220675.1 Candidatus Rokuibacteriota bacterium
CGTCGCGACTCTGCTCGCGCAGTCCGGCTTCACGGGACCGGAGACGGTCTTCGAGGGCGAGCACGGCTTCTATCGCGCCTTCGCGGGCGGCTTCGACGCGCGGCGCCTGGAGGAGCTCCTTGCCAGCCTCGGCCGCGAGTGGGAGCTCGAACGGCTCACGTTCAAGCCCTACCCCTGCGGCTCGATCGCGCACCCGTACATGGACTGCGCGCTCCGCCTCCGCGAGCTCCACCGGCTCCGGCCCGACCAGATCACCGACGTCCGGTGCCGCACCGCGGCCGGGCCGGTGGATCGCCTCTGGGAGCCACTGGCGGCGAAGCAAGCGCCGCGGAACGGGTACGCCGCGAAGTTCAGCCTGCCGTATCTCCTCGCCGTGATCCTCGTCAAGGGGCGGGCGGGCCTCGCGGAGTTCGAGGACGAGGCCGTGCGCGACGCCGAAGTGCTCGGCGTCGCCGCCCGGGTGAGCTACGAGCTGGATCCGACCATCGACTATCCACGGCAGTTC
>QHTD01000151.1 GCA_003220675.1 Candidatus Rokuibacteriota bacterium
CGTGGCAGCCGCTGGCGAACGTGGACTGCGGCGGGGCGTAGTACCCGAAGGCCTCGAGCCCAGGCTCCTCGCCCTCGGCCAGGACGGCGCCCGTCCGCGGCTTGACCAGGCGGAGCGCGGCCTCGGCGGCCTCCTTCCCGTATGCGTAGCGAATGGGGTTGGCCACCGTGGCCAGCGCGCCGAGCGCGAGCCCGCGGCCGGGCACGCCCCGGACGCACACCATGCCATCGCGGAGCTCCAGGTCGTCGGGCGAGGCCTCGAGCAACTCAGCCGCGATGCGGAGCGCTTTGTCGCGCACCTTCGATGCCGCCGCGTGGACCGCAGTGCCGCCCACGACCAGCGCGCGGCTCGCATAGGTGCCGGCGCCCCAGTTGAAGCGCCGCGTGTCACCCGTCACCACCGTCACCGCCGTGGGATCACAGCCCAGAACCTCGGCGGCGATCTGGGCGAACGTCGTTGCGTGCCCCTGGCCCTGCGTCGTGAGGCCGCTCGCGACCAAGACCTGGCCGCTCGACTCCACCCTGACGTGCGCGCCCTCGTAAGGACCGATGCCGGTCCCCTCGACGTAGCAGCCGACGCCAAGGCCGAGGTAGCGCCCGCGCGCCCGGGCGTCGGCCTGCCGGGCCCGGAAGTCCCGGTGGCCGATCATGTCGAGGGCCATCTCGAGCCCCGCCGGGTAGTCGCCGCTGTCGTAGCGCGTGGGCCCGCCGTCCTGGAACGTGAGACCGACGTCCCATGGGAACTCGTCCGGCCGGATGAAGTTGCGGCGTCGCACCTCGACGGGCTCGACGCCGAGCTCCCGCGCGATGAGGCCGATCACCCGCTCCATCACGAACGCGCCGTGCGGACGCCCGGCGCCGCGGTAGGGGCTGACGGCGGCCTTGTTGGTGTAGGCCACGTCGAACTCGACGTGGTAGTTGCGCAGCCGGTACGGTCCAGGGAGCTGAGTGGACGTGATGAGCGGGACGACGATGCCGTAGGGGGTGTAGGCACCCGCGTCGTGCACGAACCGGTCGCGCAGGCCGAGGATGCGGCCGTCCCTGTCGATCGCGACCTCGACGTCGTGGAGCTGGCCGCGCTCCTGGTTCGCGGCGAGCAGATGCTCGCGACGGTCCTCGGTCCACTTCACGGGCCGGGCGAGCCGGATGGCGGCGAGCGGCACGAGAATCTCCTCCGGGAAGAAGAGCATGATCTTGGTCCCGAAGCCCCCGCCGACGTCGGGCGCGATCACGTCGACGTTGAACTCGGGGAGGCCGAAGATCCTCGCCAGGCCGTTCTTCACGGGAAGCGGCGCCTGCGTCGAGCTCCACACCCGGAGGGTGCCGCCGCGCGCGTCCCACTCGGCGACGACGCCCCGCGCCTCGATCGGGCTTCCGCAGCTCCGCTCGATCGTGAGCCGCTCAAGTAAGACGCGCGCGGCGCGCCGGAACGCGTCCTCGATGTCGCCGACGGTCTGCACGACGCGCGCCGCCCGGTTGCCGGGAACGTCCTCGTGGACACGCGGCGCGGCGGGGTCGAGCGCGTGCTCGAGGTCGATGACCGCCGGCCCTCCTTCGTACTCGACCTCGATCAGGTCGACGGCGTCCTCGGCGAGGTAGCGGTCCTCGGCGACCACGAAGGCCACGAGCTCGCCGACGTAGCGGACGCGGTCGACCGCGAGCGGCCGCTGGGTGCGCGGGTGCGTGAGGCCCGGGTGCGGGATCAGGAGCGGTCCGGGCTCGTTCAGGTCGCCGAGGTCGGACGCGGTCAGCACCAGGTGCACGCCGGGGAGGGCCCGGGCCCGCGTGGCGTCGATGCGGACAATGCGGGCGCACGCGTGCGGGCTCCGCACGCCCGCGGCGTGAAGGACACCCCGGGGGTTGACGTCGTCCACGAAGCAGCCGCGGCCCTGGAGGAGACGGTTGTCCTCGTTGCGCCGGACCCGGGCGCCGATCAGGCGCGTCGTCATTTTGCCGCCTCCGCCAGTGCCTCCAGCGCCGCCTCGAAGCAGTCCCGCGGGGCAGTGACGATCCCGGCGCCGATCTGGCCCACGCCCGGCTCGCGATGGGCGATGCCTGTGTTGATCTGGGGAAGAATGGACGTCTGGAGGACGAGGCGCACGTCGATGCCGGTGGGCGTGCCGCGAAAGTCGAGGGCGGGCAGGCGGTACGCGCGGCTCTCGCCGGCGGTGATCTCGTACATCCGGCGCGTGGCGCGAAGCGCGTCGGCGGGTGTGCCGCCGACGAACTGGACGATCGCCGGCGCCCCGCCCATGGCGAACGCGCCGATGCCCGCCGTCTCCGTGATCGCGCTGTCGCCGATGTCAGGGTTGGCGTCGTGCGGGCCGAAGCCCGGGAAATAGAGGCCCACCGGTGTCAGGGCGGGGGCGGTGAACCAGCGATCGCCGAGGCCGCTCACGCGGATGCCGAAGTCTGTGCCGTTGCGCGCCATCGCCGTCACGAGGGTCGACCCCGCCACGCCGTGGGCGGCGTCCGTCGCCGTCTTGCACGCCGCCATGCCGAGATTCAGGAAGAAGTGCTCGTTGCCGGCTGCGAAGGCGAGGATGCGCGAGCGCTCGGCGGGCGGGAGATCGAGCGCCGCGACTTCCGGCGCCAGCAGCTTCACCAGCAGCGCGGAGGCCGCGCGGTTCCGATTGTGGCACTCGTCGCCCATCTGGAGTGCCTGGGCGATCAGCGCCCGCACGTCCACGCCACCGGCGCGCCGGATCGCCTCGCCGAGTGCTCCACCGAGCACGTCGCGGAACCAGACGAGGCGATCGAGGACGTCGGGAGCGTTGGCGCCGTAGCGGAGGGCCTTGCCGAGGCCCTCGTTGATGGTCGACCAGGCGTGGTTGCCGTGGGCACGGTTCTCGACGACGAAGACGGGCATCGAGGCCGTGATGATACCGGCCATCGGCCCGACCGACCCGTGATGATGGCAGGGTGAGAATCGCACGTCGCCCCGCGACGCCGCGCGCTCGGCATCGGCAATCGTCCGCGCGAGGCCCTCGTACACGAGAGCGCCTCCCACAGCGCCCCGCATCGGGCCGCTCATCCGCTCCCAGGCGATCGGCGGCCCGGCATGGA
>QHTD01000152.1 GCA_003220675.1 Candidatus Rokuibacteriota bacterium
CTCAGGTGCCGGCGCTCGTGCAGGACGTCCGACGGGTCGTCGCGAAGCTCGATGCGCACGCCGAGCCGCTGCTCACGTCGCTGGAGAAGACTTCGGATACCGCTGGCGCCACCCTGGAGCGCGCACAGGTGACCTTGGGCGGCGTGGACGGAACGCTCAGCCAGGATTCCGCGCTCGGCTACGAGCTCGGCAAGGCCCTGCTCGAGGTTCGCGAAACCGTACGGGCCCTCGGATCGCTGGCCGACTTCCTGGAGCGGAATCCGGATGCGCTGGTCTACGGCATCCGCCGTCCCGCCCAAAACGGCCGATGATACGCCATCACGCGGGCCGCGCCGCAGCGCTGCTCCTCACCGCCGGCGCACTGGCCCTGGTTGGCTGCGCGGCGGTCGCGGACGCGACCCGGTACTATGTGCTCTCGTCGACAACCGCGGCGCCGGGCGACTCCGCGCCCACCGCCGTCTCGAGCGCCGGCGTGGGCATCGGTCCGGTGCTGGTGCCCAGCTACCTCAATCGGGCGCAGATCGTCACCCGCGGCGCCAACGACGTCGTCGAGATCTCGACGTACCACCGCTGGGCCGAGCCGCTGGAGAGCGGCATTGCGCAGGTGCTGGCCGACGACCTCGCGATGCAGATCGGCACCGAGCGGATCGCGGTGTTTCCGTGGCGCGGCCGGATTGCCCACGCGCTCGACTACCAAGTGGTCGTCGTGGTGCTGCGGTTCGAAGGCGCGCCGGGCCATCGGGTCACGCTCGACGCGCGCTGGCGCCTCGTCGGCCAGGACGGCCAGGAGCTCGCGCTCAAGCGCTCCACGATCGATGAGCCGGTCGCCGGGGACGGCTATCAGTCGCTCGTCCTGGGGATGAACCGGGTCCTCGGCACTCTGGCGCGTGAGATCGCGGCCGAGATCCGGTCGCGCGCCGACGCGCGGGCTTCCGGGAGATGATAGCGTCCCAGAAGTCCACTTGCCGAAGCTCGACGGCGGTGCCAATTTACGCGGGAGAGGAGACATGCTGAGGATTACGGTTCAGCCGGAGCCAGACCGAATCCGCCTGAAGCTCGAAGGCGATCTTTCGGGGACGTGGGTCACCGAGGTGGAAGAATCCTGGCTCGCGACCGACTCGATCCGCGGCGATCGCCCCCTCTACCTCGACTTGACGGACGTCATGCATGTCGACCGGGCGGGAAGGTACCTTCTCGGTCTCATGCGGTGCGGCGGCGCTCACCTGATTGCCTCGGGAACTCAGATGACGGAGCTGGTACGAACGATGAAAGACAAATGGCCAGGTCCGGAGACACCACAATGAGGAGATCTAAGGGGAACGTTCTTGAGGTGCTCTTTGCTCGCTCCCGGTGGGCGGTCTTGCTGGTCACGCCGAGCCTCGATGCGCCAGTGTAGGAAAACTACTGGCGAAATCCAGGCTCCAAGAGCGTCCGAATCCCGCCGGGGTCACCACCGAACTATCGATCTCTGAGGTTTCGCGCCCGACTCTACGTCGCGCGTGTCAGCGTAGAACGCCGACAAGGACGAGGGATTCCGAAAGCTCTATCGCCGCTTCTCCGTGTGAGCCGGGCCGGCTTTCGTCGTCTTCGACCGGACCGGCAAGCGACTGATCCGCCGGCAGCCGGCGTCGTCGCTCCGGGCGCGCCTGCACACGCTGGTGGAGGAGCCGGGGCCCACGGCGCATCACGAGCCACGTCCTGGCCAAAACCCGAGGCCGATTGGGCCGAGCCCGTACAGAAGGAGCGGCACGCTCAGACCGTCGCGCCGACTGTCACTCTGGTGACCGCGCCAGACCATCCCTGGCGGAGACGCCAGAGCCGGGGGCCCTGGTCGAAGCCCGCGCTCGCACCGTCACGAATCCTGCCTCCTCTGCGATTTCGCTCGCGCCTCTGCGATTTCGCGCGGTTGTCGCATGAGGTCATCCGATCGCGCTCGACGCCGTTCACGCTCGTCTCTACTGAAAATGTTTGGCACTTCAATTGCTCCACAGCCCGCAACGCCCAAGTCCACCGGCGAGGCCCGAAGACACGTTCGGCAACTGAACGAGATATTCATCCACAGGTGCTGAGGGAAAGGACCGGGAAACTCTTTCTCCGTCGACGACCAGAGCGGGTCAAGGGGACGGGCAAAACAGAAGGGAGGTGACAACCATGAAGAAGCTGCTGTTGGTCATGTTCCTGATCGCGCTTGCCACGCCGATGTTCGGGAGAGTCCTTCCTGGACTTGGCCTAGCGACCGCCTACGCGCAGGACGATGACGATGACCAGGGGGACAATGACAACCAGGGGGAGGATGAGGGCAACAACGAGCAGTAAGGCGTTGGACTGATCACCCACCGGGGCGCCGGGCCACTCCCGGCGTCCCGGGCGACTGTCTTGACCCGAGGGAAGGCCAGGGGGCTGAGTGCCGGTTCGATGGCGTTGCCACCAGGATATCATTGTGGCAGCTATGGCCCGGGTGGCGACGAACGTCAGACTCGATGCGGCCCAACTCCACCGGCTCAGGCGATTGGCCTTGGAGCGCGGCGTCAGCCTGTCGACTCTCTTCCAGGAGCTGATCGCCGATTACTTGGTTCGGGTCAGCACCCTCACTCCCTGCCCCGAGTCTTCGTCGACACCTGGCCAGTCTCGTCGTACACGTCGTCCGCTCATGCCGAGCCCCGCTGCGCCAGTGCAGGGAAGTTACTGGTGAAATCCAGGCTCCAAGAGCGTCCGAACCCCGTCGGCGCGGTCGCGCGCAGGGCTTCCCTGGCACCGATCCACCGCCAGGGCTACGTGCCGATATCTTCCGCCCACAAGGAAGGGTGGGCTCGAATGAACTGCGTCATGAGTTCCTGGCATCGAGGGTCCTGAAGCACGTCCACCGCCACCCCACGGCTGCGAAGCAGGTCTTCCTCGCCAAGAAACGTTCGATTTTCGCCCACCACCACACGCGGAATGCCGTAGAGGAGAATCGCACCGCTACACATCGCGCATGGCGAGAGCGTGGTGTAAATGGTGCAGTCGCGATAGACGCGGGCCGGCTGACGACCGGCATTCTCGAGCGCGTCCATCTCACCGTGCAGGACGACACTGCCTTGCTGCACCCGCCGGTTGTGGCCACGACCAAGAATCCGTCCGTTGTGAACGAGCGCCGAGCCGATCGGGATGCCGCTCTCGGCGAGACCCAGCTCCGCTTCTTGGATCGCCGCGCGCAAGAATTCGTCCATCGAGCGCTCCTGTCGGTGGCGGCGCGGAACGTCCTACCGCCTGGCGGCGCCCATCGGTCGTGGGACGGGCGCGGGCACGGCGCGCCGGCCGATGACCAGGTGTAACCCGCCCGCGACCACGATTCCGACCAGCCAGCTCAGGTCAGCGCCGCCGAGCAGCTTGGTCGAGATGGGACCCTGCAGCGCGGGAACGAGGCCATCTTCAACCGACCACCCGGCAACCAGACCCACGACGAACGCCACGATCGCTCCCCAGTTGATGTCGCCGTATGCGCTCCGCTCCGGCTCCCGATAGAGCTCGTCGACGTCGATGCGGCCCCGCCGCATGATGAAGAAGTCGGCCAGGACGACGCCGGCCCAGGGGCTCATCCACAGCAGAAGACTGATCATCCAGTTGTCGAAGGCCTTGGCGAACGAGGGCTGGAAGACGAAGTAGATCGTCACGAGATAGCCGACGACGCCGGCAATCAGCGCCATGGCCGTCCGGGACAGGCGAAGGCCCATGCTGAGCGCGGCAAGTGCCGCGGAGTAGACATTCAGGATATTGGTGGCGATGGGGCCGTGCAGCACCATCAAGAGCACCAGGATGCTCGTGACCCCGCCGAATACCGCGCTGACCATCTTGGCAGGATCGGTGTCCAGGGTCACGCTGGCGACGGTCGCGCCGAGAATGGCGAGCCACACCGTCGGGACGAACATCCCCACATAGCTGTACCAGAAGACGGCGGTCGAGGACACAGTTCGCGGGACGAAGCGGGAGTAGTCCGAGGCCCAGGTGACCCAGGAGATCCCCCATCCCACCCCGATCGCAGTCATGAGCAGGGTGATCATCGCCAGATGGGCTGCCGGCGGGAGCGTACTGGTGAGCTCCCAGTTGACCACCCCTGGGCGGGTCCAGGCGAGGATGCTCATCAGCACCATGACGGCGGCGGTCACCGGGACCGTGTACTTCTCGAAGGTGCGGATGGCGTAGAACCCGTAGAGGCCGATGAGCACCTGGATCACCATCACGACGGTCACGACGACAAAATTGGTCAGCCACGTGTCGCCAATCCCGAACTGCCCAAGGATCGCGACCGCGATCTTGACGGGGAAGTAGGTGTTGACCCCGATCCAGCCAAGGGTCATGAGGAACATCAGCGCGCTCGGCAGGTACGCCCCTCGGCGACCGAACGCGGAGCGACCGAGGACCATCTGATTGACACCGGTCTTGTGGCCCATCACGGTGAAGGCCGCGAAGATCGCGCACCCCACGATGTTGCCCAGCACGATGACCGCGATGGTCTCCCAGAGCCCGAGTTTAAGGACGATGCCCAGCGCGCCCAGGGCCCAGTTGATCGGCGCGATGTTTGCCCCGGCCCAGATCCACATCTGCTGCAGTCCGGTCGAGTCCCTATCCGCCTCCGGGATGGGCTCGATCGCATGGACGTCAACCCTGAGTTCGGCTCGGGCGTCAGTTGCCATGATTGCCCCCTGGCCTCCCGGTAGGTGTCCGGTGGCGTCGCGTTGTCGGAACGGACGCGATACTGCGCCGGCGACGGAGACATTGTCAAGGCAGACAGCCAGGCGCACACTCGGGAATCTGTAGGAAGGATCGGAGGGCACGGGTTCGTTGGTCGTCCTCGGCAAGGTCTGGCCTGGTGCCTACGTCGACTCCATCAGGCTGATGCAGGTGGCCGACGCGCTGCGCCGGCTTCCCGGCGTGAGCGCGGTGGAGCTCCTCATGGCCACGGAGGCGAATAGGCGCGCCCTCGCCGGATCCGGCCTGTGGCCATCGGACTGCCACGCGGCCGGCATCACCGACCTCGTGCTCGCCGTGCGGGCGGCGGGCGAGGCGCCGGCGCACGCGGCCCTGGAGGCCGCCGAGCGACTGCTGGCCGAGCGGCCACGGCCTGACGAGGCGCCCGTCGACGAGCCCTGCCGGTCCATCAGGAGCGCGATCCGGCGTGAGCCGGGCGCGCGCTTCACAGTCGTCTCCGTGCCCGGACCGTACGCCGCCAACGAGGCTCATCAGGCGCTAGCCGCCGGGCACCACGTCTTCATCTTCAGTGACGGCGTCACGCTCGAGGAGGAGGTCCGGCTCAAGCGGCGCGCCGCCGGCGCCGGGCTCCTCGTGATGGGCCCCGAGTGCGGAACCGCCATCCTCGACGGAGTCGGGATCGGCTTCGCCAACCGTGTTCGCCGCGGCCCGATCGGGCTGGTCGGCGCGTCGGGCACGGGGCTGCAGGAGGTCACGTGTCTC
>QHTD01000098.1 GCA_003220675.1 Candidatus Rokuibacteriota bacterium
TTCGAATCCTCTAGGGCGCACCATCGGGCGTGCATGCGTACGGGAGGCAGTCGTCTCCCGTACGCGCCCGCTCTCCACCCGTGTGGCGTCGCTCAATGGCCTCGTGCCGCGATGTCGTAGGACGTGACCGTCACCCGGTAGCTTGCGCCCGTTCGCGGGATCGCGATGACGAAGTAGGTCCGGCCGCCTGAGAAGACGTTACCGAACACCCAGCCGGCCGCTTCGCCGACCGTCTTGCCCCCGTCATCGAGGACGGCGACGTGCAGCCGGACGTTCTGGAGGTTGTAGAGCGAGCGATTCTTGACGTAGCCCTCGACCCGGGGATAGGGCACCGTGGTCACGGTGCTCTCGATCTCGAGCGCGTCGGGGAGGGTCGTGCGAGGCTCCTGGGCCAGGGCGAGGACCGCGGCGCCGAGCGCCAGCGTGAGCGTGGCGACGAGGACGCGCATGGTCATTCGCCCCCCGGCGCGCGGTCACGCCTTCTCGATCATGTAGAGGTGCGGCAGCATGTCGACGTAAACGTTGGCCTCGACGACGAACTCGCCCTGGCGGTTCTTTTCGATCCCGCGGACGTTCGGCTTGGCTGCCGCGTAGCGGACCATCCAGGCCACCGGAATGTAGCCGACGTCGGTCTGCATGATCTCCTCGGCCTTCGCGTAGTGCGCCATGCGCTTCCTGGTGTTGCTGGTGTCGCGGCCCGCCTCTAGTTCCTTGTCGAAGGCGTCGTTGACCCACGCCTGACGCCTGCCGGTCGTCTTCTTGCCGTAGAAGGTGTCGAAGTACTCGTTGTGCGGGTCGGGATAGTCCATGAACCAGCGGATCCAGACGAACTGGAGGTCCTGCTTCCAGAGGCGCTCGCGGAAGACGCGCGGCTCGAGGACCTCGAGGTCGGTCCTCATGTTCAGGTGCTCCAACAGGACCGACTGAACGGCCTCGGCGAGGGGCTTCGAGCCGAGCGCCTCGTCACGCATCGTCAACGTGATCTTCGGCCAGTTCTTCCCCCCCTCGAACGGTGTGCCCCTGAGCTGGGCCATCGCGAGCTTCGGGTCGAAGTGCTGGATCGCTTTGACCTTTGGGTCGTCCAGCGCGCCCGGGAAGCCCGGCGGGATCATGGCATGGGCGGGGATGGCGAAGCCCTGCGCCACCTTGACGATGTTCGCGCGGTCGATCGCGTGGGCGACGGCACGGCGGACCTTGACGTTGTCGAAGGGAGGCTTCGTCACCTGCGGGATCAGGTACCAGGTGCCGGGGAACGGGTAGCGGAAGACCTCCTCGACCGTCTTGGGGCTCGACTGTAGGCGCTTGAGATCGCCGGTCTGGAGCGAGGTGAGGTCGATCTCGTTGTTCTCGTAGGGCAGGGCTCCGGAGGCCACGGGGATGATCGGGATCGTGACCGTGTCGAGGGTGACGTCCTTCGCGCCGAAGAAGTGCTTGTTCTTCCGGAGCACCATAACCTTGCCGTGCTGCCAGGTCTCCAGCACGAAGGGCCCGTTGCAGACGATGTTGGCGGCCTCCGTCCATTTGTCGGCGTGCTTCTCGACGGAGGCGCGGTGCGCCGGGAGGGCCGCCAGGAAAGCCGCGAGGACTGGGAAGTAGCCGCGGGGCCCTTCGAGCATTACCTCGAGCGTCCAGTCGTCCTTGGCGCGGACGCCGACCTGGCTCGGGTCCGTGATCTCCTTCTTGTTGAACGCCTGGGCGTTCTTGATGTCGTAGAGGAACGCGGCATAGGGCGCTGCCGAAGCCGGATCGAGCTGGCGCTTCCACGACCACTCGAAGTCCCGGGCTGTGCAAGGGCTGCCGTCGGACCACTTCGAGTCCTTCCGGATGGTGAAGATCCACTGCGAGCCGTCCGGGCTGGAGCTGACCTTGCTCGCGACATAGAGCACCGACTGGTGGTCAGCGTTGAATTTCATGAGCCCGGCGAAGAGTGCGGGCGCGCCGTTGCAATACAGATCCTTGTTGAAGTCGTGGCTGGTCGGGTCATCCTGCCACCACCCGCCACCGCCGTAGCGAAACGTCTGGTCCTTCGCGAGCTTCTCCCCTGGGGCGAGCTTCGGTGCCGCGGCGACGGGCTGCGCGTTGAAGCCGGCCGGGCCCATGGCCGCGAGGCCCGCGGCGAGCTTGAGAAACTCGCGCCGGCCGACGCCGACGGCCCGCAGGCGCTCCGCGAGCAGGTCGACCTGCGCATCCGCGATCGGGAGAATCTTCATGGGAGCGGCCTCCTTCACTTCAGTTTGGGGTCCAACGCGTCTCTGACCCCGTCGCCAAAGAATGTGAATGAGAGCATCGTAATCGCAATCGCGATCGACGGGAACACGCACAGGTGCCAGTAGGACCGGATGTACTGCTGCCCCTCGCCGACCATCTGGCCCCAGGACGGGGTCGGCGGGTTGATGCCGACGCCGATGAACGAGAGCGCGGCTTCCGTGAAAATCGCCTCCGGGATTCCGAACGTCACCGCGACCACGATGGGGGTGAGGGCGTTCGGGAGGATGTGGCATGCGAGCAGACGGCCGAAGCCGGCGCCGAGGGCGCGCGCGCCGTCGACGAACTCCTTCTCCTTGATCGCGAGCACCTGCGCGCGCGTCTGCCGCGCGATGCCGACCCACCCGGTCAGCCCGATGGCGATGAAAATGTTCATGAGGCCGGCGCCCAGCGCCGACATCACGAGGATCACGAAGAGCAGCCGCGGGAAGGCGTACATGACGTCGATGAAACGCGTGAGGAAGATGTCCATCCGGCCCCCGAGGTAACCCGACAGCGCGCCTATCGGCACGCCGATCAGCACGACGATCACCTGGGCCCCGAGACCGACGAGCATCGACACCCGCGCGCCGTAGATCATCCGGGAGAGCAGGTCGCGGCCGAGCTGATCGGTTCCCAGGGGGTACTCGCGGGAGGGCGCCTCGTTGAGACGGCCGAAGTTCGACTTGGTGTACGGGAGCGGGGCGAGGAAGTCGGCGAAGATCGCGACCAGGCAGAGCAGGACGACGACGATGCCGCCGGCCAATGCCAGGCGATTGCGCAGCAGCCGGCGGGCGCCGTCCCGCCAGAGACTCGACATGCGGATCCGCGTCTCGTCGACGGGAACGGCGACCGCGACGGCGGCGCGGCCCATCTCAGTACCGGATGCGGGGGTCGAGGACGCCATAGAGGAGATCGACGACGAGGTTCATGATCGCGAGGAAGGCGCCGTAGGTCAGCACGACCGCCATGATCATCGGATAATCCCGCCCCGTCATCGACAAGACAAAGAAGCGTCCCATCCCCGGGACCCGAAAAATCGATTCCACGAAGAACGATCCCGTCCCCACCGCGGCGAACATCGGCCCGAGCAGCGTCACCACCGGGATGAACGCGTTCTTGAGCGCGTGCTTGAAGATGACCGGTACCTCGCCCAGCCCTTTCGCGCGCGCGGTCAGCGTGTAGTCGGCGCGGATGACCTCGAGCATGCTGGCGCGAGTGAAGCGCGCGATGATCCCCATCGGCGCGAGGGCCAGCGCCACGGTCGGGAGCACCCAGTCGCGCGGCGAGTCCCAGCCGCCGGTGGGGAAGAGCGGCAGGACGAACGAGAAGAGGATGATGAGGAAGACCGCCAGGACGAAGTTCGGCACGGCGACGCCGACGGTGGCCAGACTCACTGAGACGTAGTCCCAGGTCCGATTCTGATAGATGGCGGCGAGGATTCCGAGTGTCAGGCCGCCGACGATCGCGAGCGCCAGCGCCATCGACCCGAGCAGGAGCGAGATCGGGAACGTGTCGACGATGATCTCGCGCACCGTCCGCGTCTTGTACACGAACGAGTTGCCGAAATCGCCGCGCACCGCCTTGCCCACGAAGATCGCGAACTGCTCGTGGAGCGGCCGGTCGAGGCCGTAGTGGGCGGCGAGGTTTTTCTGCGCCTCCGGCGACAGAGGGTTCGCGCCCTCGGCCACGGGGTCGAGTGGGCTGCCCGGCGTGGCGTGCATGACCAGGAAGGTCACGAGCGCCATCGCGAGCAAGGTCGGTATCAGCCACAGGATGCGGGAGACGACGTATTGGAGCACGCGCTTCCTCCGACGCCCCGATCAGAACGAGGGATGTCTTACTATTTGGCGAAGCGCGCGCCGAGTCAAGGGGCGGCCGCAGAAGTTGATTTCGGGGGGGGTAACGGTTACGGTTAAGGTCCGTTGTCAGTCGAAGAAGCGTTCATGCGCGCGGCGCTCGAGGAGGCGCGGCGCGGGCGCCTCGGCGGTGAGGTGCCCGTGGGCGCCGTCGTGGTGCAGGACGGCGCCATCGTGGGCGGCGCCCACAACGCGCCGATCGCCCTCAACGATCCCACGGCTCACGCCGAGATCCTGGCGCTGCGCGAGGCGGGGCGAAAGCTCGGGAACTACCGGTTGACGGGCGCGACGCTTTACGTGACTGTGGAGCCGTGCCCGATGTGCTGCGGCGCGGTCCTCCAGGCGCGCGTCGCGCGGGTCGTGTATGGCGCGGCCGACCCGAAGGCGGGCGCCGTCGAGTCGCTCCACCGGCTGCTCGACGACGCGCGCTTCAACCACCGCGTCGAGACGGTGGGCGGTGTCCTCGCCAGCGAGTGTGGAGCGCTGCTGCGCGGGTTCTTTGAAACGAAGCGGTCGTGAGCGATTCGCGGAGGGGTGGCCGAGCCCGGTTGAAGGCGTCCGACTCGAAATCGGATAGGGGCCCAGAAGGTCCCTCGGGGGTTCAAATCCTCTCCCCTCCGCCATTCCTCGTTGCGACCGCGCGCGTCGAGTCTCGGAGGAGGGGTGACCGAGCGGCCGAAGGTGCGGCACTGGAAATGCCGTGCACGGGTAATCCCTGTGCCGCGGGTTCAAATCCCGCCCCCTCCGCCATAATTGCGACGTGACCGTGCTAGACGGGGAGTTAGCGGTGCCCTGTAACCCGCAATCCGCTTCAGCGGGGTTGAATTCCCTCTCGAGGGCGGTCGGTGTTGAGTGAGCCTCATGGGGCGGCGTTGAAGGTTGGGCCCCACGCAACGGGAATCGCCGAATCCCGCCAGGCCCGGAAGGGAGCAACGGTAAGGCGGCCCTCTCGTGTGCCGTGGGAGTACCTGACTGGAGCAGGCTCCATGGGGAGATCGCAGTACCGGTCGTTCGGAGGAGGGTGCACGGTCACTGTATCGGAGCGCGAGGCCGGATTGAACCGAGGGTGGCGAGTGACAGGTACCGGTGGCTCCGCTCGTCGAGTCGACCCGTGAGCTATCAAGTACTGGCTCGAAAATGGCGGCCGCAGACGTTCGGCGCGGTCGTCGGCCAGGACGCGATCACCCGCACGCTCCAGAACGCGCTCGCCGCCGGGCGCATCGCCCACGCCTACCTCTTCTCGGGCCCGCGCGGGATCGGCAAGACGACGACGGCACGGCTCCTGGCGCGGGCGCTCCTCTGTCCCGAGCGGACGGGCCCCGAGCCCTGTGGGCGGTGCGCGGTGTGCCGCGAGGCGCAGGCCGGGACGCTCGTGGACGTCATCGAGATCGACGGCGCGTCGAATCGCGGCATCGAGGAGATCCGCACGCTGCGAGAGAACGTGAAGTACGCCCCCGCGCGCGGACGCTACAAGGTGTACATCATCGACGAGGTGCATCAGCTGACCGAGGCCGCGTTCAACGCGCTGCTGAAGACGCTCGAGGAGCCGCCGCCCCACGTCGTCTTCATCCTCGCCACGACGGACCCGCGTGACATCCCCGCGACGGTCCTCTCGCGCGTCCAGCGATTCGACTTCCGCCCGATCGCGCCCGACGCCCTGACCTCCACCCTCGAGCAGATCTTGACCGCGGAGAAGATCCCCTTCGAGCCGGGCGTCCTGCCGGTCATCGTGCGCGGGGCGGAGGGCTCGCTACGCGACGCGCTCTCGCTGCTCGACACCGCGATCGCGTACGGCGCCGGGCGGCTCGAGACGGCGCCGACGGCCGAGCTGCTCGGGGTGAGCGCGCCGGCGGCGGTGGGCGCCTTCGCCGCGGCGCTGCTCGGCCGGGACGCCGCGGGAGCGCTCGAGACGATCGACCGCGCGGCGCGCGAGGGGGAGGACCTCCAGGCGTTCGCGCGCGACGTCGTCGAGCTGCTGCGGCGCGCGCTTGTGTTGAAGGCGGCGCCCACCACGAAGCTCGCCGACCTCACGCACGCCGAGGGCAACGAGCTCCGGAAGCTCGGCGAGCCGGCGACGCTCGACGAGATCCTCTACGTGGTCCGCGCCTTCCTCGAGGCGGACACGCTGATGCGCGAGTCGCCGCACCCGCGGGTCGAGCTCGAGATCGCGACCGTCCGCGCCACGCGGCGGCCGGCGCCCCAGGCGATCGAGGACGTGCTGAGACGCGTGGACGAGGCGCACGCGCTGCTCCGCCAGCAGGCGGTGGCAGTCGCGCCGCCCTCTCCACCCGCGCCCGCCCAGGCGAGCCTCCTGCCGGTAGCCGAGTCGCCGCCGGCGCGGGCCGGTGGCGAATCGCGCCGCCGGGAGGCTCCGCCGCCCACGCGCCCTGCCGTGCCACCCCCGAGCGCTCCGGCCGCGCCCCCCGCCGTCGCGCCACCGATGAACCGCGAGCTCGCCGACGCCTGGGAGCGGGTCGTGGACGAGGTCATGAAGAAACGGCCCACGCTCGGCACGGTGTTGACGCAGGCGAGGCCGGGCGGGGTGGGTGGGGGGGAGCTCACCATCGTCCTGGCGGGGAGCCCCTTCCACCGTGAGATGCTGGCGGACACGGCGAACCGTGAGCTCGTCGTGCAGGCGGTCCGGCGTCACATCGCCGGCGCCGACCGAATCAACGTGGTCGCAGCGGGCGAGGGCGCCGCCGGCGTGGCGGAGGATCCCGCGGTCCAGGCGGCGATCGCCGAATTCCAGGGCGAGGTGGTCGCGGTGCGCCCGCGCCTGCCGGAAGGAGAAAGTCAGTGAAGGGCTTCGGGAACATCATGAAGGAAGCGCAGAAGTTGCAGCAGCAGATGGCCGCCATGCAGGAAGAGATCGGCAAGAAGCGGGTGGAGGCGACCGCGGGGGGCGGCATGGTGACCGTCGAGGCGAACGGTAAGCAGGAGATCGTCTCGATCAAGATCGATCGCGAAGTCGTGGACCGCGACGACGTCCAGATGCTGGAGGATCTCGTGCTCGCCGCGTGCAACGAGGCGCTCAGGAAGTCGCGCGAGCTCGCGCAGCAGGAGCTCGGCAAGCTCACCGGCGGGCTCAAGATCCCCGGCCTGGGCATGTAGGGCGGGGCCGGCTTGGCGTACTACCCGGAACCGGTCGCGCGGCTCATCGAGGCGCTGCAGCGGCTCCCCGGCATCGGGCCGAAGACGGCCCAGCGGCTCACGTTCTTCCTGCTCAAGCGCCCCGTCGAGGAGGTGCGCGAGCTCTCCGAATCGCTCCTCGCGGTGAAGGACCGGATCGTGTCCTGTCGCACCTGCTTCAACGTCACCGATGAGGATCCCTGCCGGATCTGCGCCGATCCCACGCGCGACGCGCAGCTGCTCTGTGTCGTCGAGGAACCGAACGACCTCCTGGCGATGGAGCGGACAGGCGAGTACCGTGGGCGCTACCACGTGCTGCTCGGTGCTCTCTCGCCCCTCGACGGCATCGGCCCCGACGACCTCAAGGTCAAGGAACTCCTGGTACGGCTCGAGGGTGGCGAGACGACCGAGGTGATCCTGGCGACCAATCCCAACGTCGAGGGCGAGGCGACGGCGCTGTACCTGGCGAAGCTGTTCCGCCCCCTCGGAATCCGCGTCACGCGGATCGCCCGTGGGCTCCCGGTGGGCGGCGATCTCGAGTACGCCGACCAGGTGACGCTGTCGAAGGCCCTCGAAGGCCGGCGCGAGATCGGCTGAAAAAAACGGCCCGGGCCAATACTCCAGCCCGGGCCGTCGCCCGCGCATCGCGCGGGCTCTCAAAGCGAGCGATGTCGCCGCGTCGAGCTTACAGTGGACAAGCTTATAGTCGATAAGCGCTGATCTGTCAAGTCGTAGTCGCAAAATTTGTTAGAAATCGGCAGGTTGTGCGACTTGACATGGCCCGTCTCGTGATCCCACCCGTGCGGTCCTCAATCGCGCCACGCGCTCTGCTCTCGGCATGGCAGGAGGGCCGCGAGGATCCGCGCCCGGCGCTCGGGGCCGAGGGGCTCCTGCGCGAGCCACGCGCAGAACTCCGCCGGCTGCTCGACCGCCCATTCCGCGATCGCCGCGCTCACTCTGATCCCCTCGACCAGCTTCCGATCGGCCAAGTAGCCGAAGAGGGGGACGAGGAGTTTCGCGATGGCGGCAGCCACGCGGTTGTCGATCCGTACGTAGGCGGTCAGCGTCTGCTCCACGGCGTCGTCGTGCGTGGTGAGGTCGAGGACCGTCAGCGCGCTGCCGCGGATCGTCCCGAGGATGCTGCCCGCGTGCTGCCCCCACGACACCATCACGCGTCGGTTCGGCTCGCGAACGAGCACGCGGTACATGCCACGCGCGCCGTCGCGATCGTCGGCGACGTAGCGGTCGTCGTCGAGGGGCTCGACCTCATACCGCGCCAGCTTGCGGAAACGCGCGGCGGCGGCCGTCACGTCGGGCGTGTCCACGAACGCCAGGTATGCGTCGAATGGTGCCCGCGCGGGTGGTCCCTGGACGGTTCGCCGTAGCGTGGGCTCGCTCCACACGTGCTCGACCGCCGAGACCACGTCGGGGGGAAAGGCGTCGCGCGACACCAGGAATTTCGGCCACGCGGGCGTCAACGGTTGACCCGTTGCGACAGCGGTCAGGCCCAGGAGGAGGACCAGCGCCACCCACTGGGTTTTGGCTTTGCCGCCCTGGGCCCCCGTGCGAGACTGGGACAAGAAGGCGGAGGTCACCAGGAGCCGGTCTCGGGCTCTTTCGTTTTTTCTGGGGGGTTCAGTGCGCATGAAGCGTTGCGTGCTACTCGTCGCCCTGCTCGTTGTCGCTGGGGCGTCCGCGCAAGCCAACCCCGTCGGGCTGTCCGCCAACCAGCTCTGGCGTCTGGAGCACGGCGAGATCGTCGTCCTCGACGTCGTGCCTCCCGGCGGGGGCATATGGCAGCAGGGGCAGGGCGGAACCGCCGTCACGTTCGTCAACGCCTTCCCCAAGACGGTGTGGCGGGTGCTCGTGGACTATCCCCGCCACCGGGGGCTCTACCCACGCGTCACGAGCGCCGAAGTGCTCGCGGCCGACCGAGGCCGTACGCTCGTCCGCTACGTGGTCGGCGTCGGCCCGCTCTCGTTCGGCTTCCACGTGGACAATTACCCGGACGAAGCGCATGGCCGCCTCGTGTGGCGGCTCGACCGCGAGCGGCGCAATAGTCTGTTCCACGACACGTGGGGCTACTGGCAGGTCGAGCCGCGCGGCGACGGGGTGATGCTGACGTACGCGATGGGGGCGCGCACGACGCTCCCCGCCTTCCTCACCCGCAGGGCCGAGCGCGACGGCCTCGTCGAGACCGTCAAGGCCGTGCGCGAGCGCGCCGAGCAGAGCCGCTAGGCGCGCCCGCCGCGGCTGCGGTAAAATCCATTCGGCGTCCCGTCGTAACCGGAATTCCCCGGTAGCTCAGTCGGTAGAGCGCCTGACTGTTAATCAGGATGTCGCAGGTTCGAGTCCTGCCCGGGGAGCCAACCGGCCTCTCGCCCTATAAACGCGTCACGCGGACCTTCTCGCGACCATCAGTGATCACGAGCCCGTTGGCCGCGTGCGTCGCGAATTCCTGATCAGGACCGACCCCGAGACCCTCCAAAGAAACGTGTTCCGAAGCGCCAATGTAGATCACCTCTGTGCCAACGTTTCTGATCACAAGACGCCCGGCTTCGAGCTCGACCTGGATTTTCATCGGTGTCCTCCGCGGAGGACTACTCCTCGGCGCGTGAGAGGGATCCGGGCCCCCGGAGGGGTCACTTGATGCCAGTCAGGTTGTACAGGCGCGCGCAGTTGTCCCAGAGGATCTTGGCCTTGGTCTTGTCGCTCACGCCCTCGAGCGCGACGAACTCCTCCATCGCGCGAGGGAAGAGCCCGTCGGAGTGCGGGTAGTCGGTCGAGACCACGATGGTGTCGTCGCCGACCGCCTCGACCACCTGCTTGAGCACCTTCTCGTCGGCGTCGGTGGCGACGTAGCACTGGCGGAAGAAGTACTGACTCGGAAGTTGCGAGATCTGCACCTTCGAGCCCGGCCCGAACTTCTCCCAGGCTTCGTCGAGTCGCCAGAGCCACCAGGGGAGCCACCCGCACGTGCCCTCGAGAAAGGCGCAGCGGAGCCGCGGATGACGCTCGAGGACACCGCCGGCCGCGAGGCTCGCAAAGGCGAGCATCAGCTCCATGGGGTTGCGGCCGGCGATGCCGATGACGCGCCCGTTCGGGTGGTCGAGATAGCGGCGCGCGATGTCGTCGCGCAGCGACGACTGCCCCGTCGGATGGAAGCCGACCGGGACGCCGAGCTCCTCGATCGCGTCCCAGAGCGGCTCGAACTCCGGGTCGTGGATGTGGCGGCCGCGGACCGGGTTGGGGTTGCCGATCACGGCGACCGCGCCCAGCTCCCGCACGGCCCGCGTCGCCTCCGTGACGGCGAGAGGGACGTCGTGGAACGCGACCTGAGCGGCGAACTTCAGGCGGTCGGGGTTCCAGGCGCAGAAGTCGCGCGTCCAGTTGTTGTGGGCGCGGGCGAGCGCGGCGGCCACCTCGGGCTCGAGGTCGTCGTGCATGAGCACCTGGCGGCCGCGGGTGCCATAGATGATGGCGACGTCGATGCCCTCGATCTCCATCGCCGCGACGTGCGACTCGGGGTCGTAGCCGCGCGCGTGCGCGATCTCGTAGTGCGGGTGCCGGGCGAAGGCGCGCCGCTGGAGGTCCTTGCCGACGACGGCCGTCTGCGGCCGCTTGGACATCTCACCGATCTCGAGGTCGCCGACCCGGATGATCGGCTGGTTCGGCGCGTTTTCCGTGCGACGGACGAACGCCGGCGCGAACGCGCGAAACGGCGCCTCCAGGTAGCGCTCCCAGAGGGTGTCCGGCTCCATCGTGTGGAGGTCGCTGTCCATCACCCTGAATCCGTGCTTCATGGCTTCCCCTCCGGGTCGCTAGGCGAAGACGACGACGCCGCGCGCCACCTGCCCGGCCCGCAGCAGCTCGAACCCCTGGTTGATCTCCTCGAGCGTGTACGTCCGGCTGATCAGCTGGTCGAGCTTCAGCCGGCCGTCGAGGTAGAGCTGGACGAGCTGTGGGAAATCGATGGTCGGGCGGACCGAGCCGTAGAGCGTGCCCTTGAGCGTCTTCTCCTGGAGCGCCATCGTGTAGGGCGTGATCGGCGCCCGCGCGGCCATCGGCGCCATGCCGACGATGACGGCGGTGCCACCGGGGCGGATCGCGTCGAGGATCTGGAGCGTGGTGGCCTCGCTCCCGATCGCGTCGAAGGCGTAGTCGGCGCCGCGGCCACCGGTGAGCTTCCGCACGCGCTCGGCCACGTCGCCCTCTTTGGCGTTGAGCGTGTGGGTGGCGCCGAACTCGCGGGCGAAGGCGAGCTTGTTCTCGAGCAAGTCGCACGCGATGATCATCCGTGCCCCGGCCAGGCGCGCCCCCTGGACGACGTTGAGCCCGACGCCGCCGCAGCCGATCACCACGACCGACGCGCCGGCTTCGACCTGGGCGCAGCGGGTCACGGCGCCCACACCCGTCGGCACCGCGCACCCGATCAGGGCCGCCTGCGGCCAGGGCATGTCCGTGGAGATCGGCACCAGCATCTCGGCAGGGCACACGACGTGCTCGGCGAACGTCCCGAGGCGCGCCAACTGGTTGATGTCCTGCCCGTTGCGGCGCAGACGGTGCGTGCCGTCGAGCATGACGAAGCGCGGGGAGGCGTAGCCGTCGCAGAGGATCGAGCGCCCGCTCGCGCAGTAGAAGCAGCGGCCGCACTGCGGTCGGAACGAGAAGATGATGTGATCGCCGCGGCGGACCGTCGAGACGCCGGGGCCGACCTCCTCGACGATGCCGGCGGCCTCGTGCCCGAGCACCATCGGCAGGGGCAGGGTCCAGTCGCCGTTGATGACGTGCCAGTCGCTGTGGCAGACGCCGGTCGCCATCACGCGCACCCTGGCTTCGCCCGCCTGGGGGCCCTGCTGCTCGACGTCCACCACCTCGAGCGGGGTGTTCGCCTTGTACAGGATCGCGGCTTTCATCACGGCACCTCCGGTCTGGCGCGGTCTCGGGCGACGGCTCTCTTCGGTGGGCGCAGTCTAGTCGAATCCGCGCCCGTGCGAAAGCGCGCCGCGCTCACCTCGGGATCGAGGACCGGCCCGACTGGGCGGCGAAGGCGAAGTAGCGCGCGCGTCCTACGGAAGTGCGATCGGCGGGCGCGCGCGTTGCCCGAAGTCGAACGCTTCGAGAAACACCGCCGCCCGGCGATCGCGCTCGGTCAGGGGCTCGAGCCCGAAGCGCCACTCGATGAGTTTCAGGATCGACGCGTGGTCGTACAGGCCGTGCGCGACCACGCCGCGCTTCGCGTACGGCGAGACGATCAGCGTCGGCACGCGCGTGCCGAGCCCGAAGGGGTCGACCACGGGCGGCGGGACGTGGTCGAACCAGCCGCCGCCCTCGTCGTACGTGATCACGACCGCGACGCGCGACCAGTAGCGGCTCGCCATGATCGCGGTGACCATCTCGCCGATCCAGCGGTCCGCCGCGCCGACGGTCGAGGAGATGGGGTGGGCGTTCTCCTTCCAGTGGGGCTTGACGAACGCGACGGCGGGGAGGCCGCCCTCGCGGAGTGCCTTGACGAACTCGGAGGCGTCCCGGATGTGCGCCCGGCCCTCGGGGCTCTCCATGATCCGCTGCACGTACTGGAAGGGGTTGTGATGGGGCATGAGCCCCTGCTTCACCGCGTCCGCGCCCGCGCCCCAGCCGGTCGCGTACCAGCGCCACGACACCCCCGCCGCGTCGAGCCTGTCGGCGATGGTCGGCGCGGTCTGGGGAGTCTGAAGGATATTCGGGACGCGCTGGGGCGGGTAGGGAGGATCGAGGTTGTTGACGACGCGGCCCTCCGGGTCGACGTCGCCGTCCTTCACGACGCCGCCGTCAGGCGCCAGCTCGGCGCGTACGACCGCGGGCGCGTCTGGATAGGTCGCGAGGGTCGCCGCGATCAGATAGAAGTGGTTGGCGAACGACCCGCCGTGGATTCCCTGGAAATAGTTGTCGAGGAGCACGAACTCCTGGGCGAGCCGCCACTGCACGGGGATCGCCGCCTGCTCGTAGTAGCCCATCGTCGTGCCGCCGCTCGTCCCTTCGGCAACCCACTTGCCCATCGCAACGCCGTCGGCGCCCGGGCCGTACTGGCGCTGCATGTGGTAGAAGCGGTGGACGGGATTGTCCGTCTCGTCGAGCGGGCCGACGAACTTCAGCATCGGGAACGGCGCGTTCGGAAGGTCGCTGGGGAAGCGCGGGTCCGGCTTCCCGTCGCGCCCGAGCGGACGCGGCAGCGTCGCGTATGTCACGCCGTTCTCGCCCGCCTGCTTGCCACGATAGGCAGCGAGTCCTTCGGCCCCGGGGTACGTGCCGAACAAGTGGTCGAACGAGCGGTTCTCGAGGAAGAGCACGACGATGTGGTCGATCGGGACGCGGGCTCCGCCCCGATCGTCTTGGACCCGCGCGCAGGCGAGGAGCAGCCCGCCCAGGATCGCGACGCCGAGCAGGTGCCGGGCTCGCATGGCCGGCGCCCCCGTGCCGTTACCGGTCGTAGGGGCCCGTGCCCGGCTCCCGCTCGTGGCGATGGAACTCGCCCGGCGGCGTGATCGCGAGGCGGATCGTCGGGCTCTCACCCTTCGGTCGGATATGGTGGAAGTGATTCGCGGGGACAAGGACGAAGTCGCCAGCCCGCGCGCGCACGGGCTCGGCCTGCCCCTCGATCTCCCAGTCGATCTCGCCCTCGACGACGAGCCACCACTCGTCCACCAGGTGGTAGTGGCGATCGTTGGGATGACCGGGCGGCTGGCAGATCAGGGTGCCCACGATCTGCTCGTTGACCACGATCTTCTCCGACCAGGGCGGCGCCCCTTTTGCGCGCTTGATCGCGTCGAGCCGCGCATGGAGGTTCCCCGCTCGCAAGAGCCCGCTCACCGTCGCCTGTACCGTGGTCATGGCGCGATCCCTCCACGTGCCCGCGTCTGGCAACTCCTTCCGGGTGAGCCTATCCTACTGCACGCCCACGGTGCACGCCACGACGACGCTGTCGACCGGGGCGTCTTGATCAGGTCCGCGCGCTCAGGACCTTCGAAAGCTCTGCGACATTCGGCCGATCCTTCGGGTTCGGCTCGAGACAACTGTCAATGGCCTCGGTGAGCTGGATCGGCAAGCGAGCGTCCTTGCGCACCGATTCCGCCCGATGTTCGAGCTGCGGGTAGCCACCATTATTGCCCGTCGCAAACGCTCGGCGGCCAGTGGCGGCCTCGAAGAGCACGATGCCGATCCCCCAGACGTCGGCCGCTCCGGTCAGCAAGTCCCCGCGAGCCTGTTCGGGGGCTAAGTATGGACGGGTTCCCACCCCTTTGCGCCCACGCCCTGGCCGCCGGGCGATACTGAAGTCGATCACCTTGGCACGCCCCTGCTCGGACACGATGTTCGAAGGCTTCAGGTCGAGGTGCAGGAATCCCGCGCGGCGGTGGAGGTAGTACATGGCGGAACACAAGTGGATCCCCAAGGGCGTGAGGTCGGCCGGCCCGAGGCGGTGGTTATCCTTGAGGATGTGGGAGAGCGTCGCTCCGGTGAGTGTTTCGAGAATCAACACCGGCGACGGCACCCACAGGATCTCGTACAGGCGGACGATGTGGGGGTGGCACAGCCCTCGGAGAAGGCGTCCCTCGCGAAGCAGCTGGCGCTGCGACTTGCGGTCGTTGACACGCTCTGGACGGAGAACCTTGGCGACGCAGCGGCACCCGCGCTCCTGGCTCCAGACATCGTAGACGTCAGCCACCCTTCCGCGGCGTAGGCAGGCCAGCACTTTGTATGCGGGTGTCAGCCAGCGGCCTGCGGGGAGGGGAGGTGCAACCGTGCTCACGGAACCATCTGCCGCTGGGGGGCGAGATCTCTCCCCGGGATGACGGACGCCGGGTCTTGATCCTGGCATAACCGATAGAGTGCTGCGTACGTCCCGTCCCACCTCATGAGCTCGACATGGGTGCCCTGCTCGATCACACGCCCTTCCCTGAGGACAAGGATCGCGGTCGCCTCGCGGACCGTGACGAGGTTGTGCGAAATGATGATCGTCGTCCGCCCGCTCATCAAACGACGCAATGGCTCGAGGATCCGCTGGCCGGACTCGGGGTCGAGGTCGGTGGTCGGCTCGTCCAGGATGAGGATGGGCGCGTTGCGAATCATCGCCCGCGCAATGGCGATCCGCTGGCGTTGACCGCCGGAGAGGCGCCGGCCCTTCTGGCCGACCACCGTGGCATACCCGTGGGGGAGCCCCGCGATGAACTCGTGCGCGTCGGCGGCCTTGGCCGCGCGGACGATCTCCTCCTCGGTGGCGTTCGGCCGTCCATAGGCGATGTTCTCGCGCACGCTCGCATCGAAGACCAGCGCCTCCTGCAGGAGGACCGCGACGTTCTCGCGCAACGCCTGCACCTGCAGGTCGCGAAGATCATGGCCGTCGAGTCGGATCTCTCCCTCGTCTGGTTCATAGAAGCGCAACAGCAGCTTGGCGATCGTCGATTTGCCCGCGCCGCTCGGCCCGACGAGGGCCACGGTCTCGCCCGGTTCAACGCGAAACGCGACCTCGGTGAGGACGTGCCGCTGCGCGCGGGGGTAGTGGAACGAGACGTTCTCAAACTCGATCAGTCCGCGGGCGTGCCTCAACGGGCGGGCGTCGGGCCGGTCGAGCACCGAGGGCTGCTCGTCCTGAAACTCGGCGATCCGCTCAGCCGCCGCCGAGGCCGCATACACCGTGGTGCCGAGCCGTCCCAGACCGCGAATGGGACCGTAGAGGCTCCCGAGGTAGGTGAGAAAGACGAGCAGCTCACCCAGGGAGAGCCGCGCCTCGGAGAGCATCCAGACGCCCATGCCGATCACCGCGAGCGCGCACGCCATCCCAATGAGGGAGACCAGAGGCGACACCAACGCCTTGGCACGAGCCGACATCATATACGCCTCAAAATGCCCGAGATTCTCGCGCTCAAAACGAGCGATTTCTGTTTCCTGACGGTTGTAGGCCTGCACGAGCTGGGCGTTTGAGAGACTTTCCTCCGCGACCGAGCTGATCGAGCCGCTGCGGCGCCGCTTTTCACGGGAGGCGTGCTTGATCACGCGAGCGAAACGCTTGGGCACGGAAAGCTCTCGATCGCCGCCACGTCGCTGGTGAGCCGCGAGATCATGTCACCGAGGGGCCGGCGCGCGAAGAAATCGAGCGAGAGACCCTGCAGGTGACGAAACAAACGGGTGCGCAGCGAAAGGATGAACTTTCCCCCGACCCAGCTCGAAAGATAGGAATCGCCGACCGCGACGGCCCCAGCCAACAACGTCACGCCAACGTAGCCGAGTGCGATCCACCAGAACGGGCCGAAATCGCGCGGGACGAGCACCCGGTCCACGAGGATCTTGAACAGCCAGATTCTGGTCGTCTCGGCGGCGGTGGCGAGGGCGATGAGGGGGAGGGTCAGCCAGATGAACCAGCGGTACGGGCGGGCATAGGGCCAGAAGCGCTTGAAGAGCTCCCGCAAGGAGAGCGGCGGGGGCGACTCGATGCCGACGGGCCCCGACGCGCGTCGGGGCCCGTCGGAAGATCGCAGCCGGATCAAGCGTGTAACGCTACGGGATCGATATGCAAATACCAAGGACGCAGGGATCGACGCTGCTGCTGCCACTGCCGCCACTGTCATGAGTGGTTCCAGTCCCTGTGCTCGCCGTCGAGTGCGTCGTTCCGTCTTTCGCCTCCGGTCCGGCGGCGGGCGTGGTCAACCTGAAGAATCCGCCTTGCATCTTTCCCCGTTTCATTTTCTCTCCTCCTTGCGGCCGCGTGATGTTCAGCCGACTGCGCGTAGCCTAAGAAGGTCTGCCCACTGCGGTCTATCCGGTGAGTCAATGATTTTTGACCGGCGAGAGTATGGATTTCGAGATCAGGGGTTCCCCGTACCCGGGTTTTCGGAAATCGCCGATTACCGGCGTGAGAGCAAGCCTCGAGGCCGGCCTGCGGCGCGTGCCTCGTGGGTGATCGAGGAGCGTGTTCGCCGCTCGCAACTTCGGCCGGGTTAGGCTACCCTACTGTGCGTTCTTCGGGGGGGTCGCCCAAAGGGCGGGCAGGCGAAGGTCGCGCGGGGAGGGAGATCAGAATGTCGAGCGCCGAGCATCGCACCGATCTGACCCGGCGTGAACTCCTGCAGGGCACGTCCGCCCTCGGCCTCGGGGCCGTGCTGGTGCCCACCGCGGCGTGGGCGCAGAAGCCGACGGTCAAGCTGGCATTCATCGGCCCGCTCACTGGCGGGACCGCGTCGAACGGCCTCGGCGGCCGGAACTCCTTCCTCCTCGCGGTCCAGGAGCGGAACGCCGATCCGAAGACCCGGTACACCTACGAGACCGAGGTGCTCGACGACGAGTGTAAGCCGACGGTCGCCGTCCAGGCGGCGCTCAAGGCGACGTCGGACCCGGCGATCGTCGCGGGCGTCACGCATTACTGCTCCGTGACGGCGATCGCGACGGTGGACACCTACCACAAGGCCGGCATGCCGGCCATGGTGTGGGGCGCGGTCCTGCCCGAGATCACGTACAGCCACAAGTACGTCGAGGTCACGCGCGTCAACGGGACGATGATCAACCAGAACAACGTCGCCGCGGACTTCGCGGTGAAGACGCTGGGGTTCAAGACCTTCGCGCTCGTCCATGACACGACCGATTACGGCCGCGCGCACGCGAAATGGTTCGGCGAGTTCCTCGAGAAGGCCGGCGGCAAGATCCTCTCGACCCAGGGGACCGCGAAGGACCAGAAGGATTACACGGCGGAGCTGACCCGCGCGAAGGCGGACAAGCCCGAGGTCATCTGGTACGGCGGCCTCACGCCCGACGGCGTGCGTGTCAAGGTGCAGATGGACAAGCTCGGCGTCCGCGCACAGTTCCAGGGCACGAGCGGCATCAAGTCCGACACCTTCAACGAGACGGCCGGGCCGTCGTCGGAGGGGACGCTCGCGTTCGTCGAGGGCGCGCCGACGGAGAAGCTGCCGGGCGGCAGGCGGTTCCTCGAGGCGTACGCGAAGGCGGCCTTCAAGGAGCCGTCGGAGGCGTACGGGCCCTTCGCCTACGTCGCCGCGAACCTGGTCATCGACGCGATCGAGGCGATGGGCCCCGACCGCGCGAAGGTGGCCGAGCGGCTCAAGCGGACACGGAACCCGAACACGATCATCGGTCCCGTCGAGTTCGACGAGTACGGGCAGAACACCGTCTCGCTCATCTCCAAGTACGTGAGCCAGGACGGCAAGTGGGTGCTCTGGGAGGACTCGGAGTACGCCTCCGGCAAGCGCACGCTGCCCGGCCACAAGTTCAAGAAGATGTAACCGGCGCGCCGCGTGCCGCCCCTGGAGCTGCTCCTGCAGCAGGCGTGGAACGGCGTGATGCTGGGGGTGATGTACGCCCTCGTCGCCGTCGGGTTCACACTCTTCTTCGGCGTGCTCGACGTGATCCACTTCTCCCACGGGGACATCTTCATGCTCGGTGCCTTCGCCGGGCTCACGGTGCTCGTGGGGCTCAAGGCCGCGGGCCTCGGGGCCCGCTCGTGGCGCTGCCGCTCACCTTCGCCGCGTCGATCCTCGTCACCGGCCTCGTCGGCGTCGCGGCCGAGCGCGTCTGCGTGAAGCCGCTCGCACGCGCCTCGCCGCTGATGACGCTGCTCGCGACCCTCTCGCTCGGACTCGTGATCCGCGAGTCCGTGCTGATCTTCTACCCGCGCGGCGCCGACCCGAAGCCCTTCCCGCAGCTCCTGCCGCAGGGCGGGTTCGAGGTCGGCGGGGTCGCGATCCGCTACGAGAGCCTCGTCATCCTCGGGATCGGGCTCGCGGCGATGGTGGCGGTGGACCGCGTCATCAACCGCACGAAAATGGGCGCGGCGATCCGTGCGGTGGCCCAGGAGCCGGAGGCGGCGCAGATGATGGGGGTGAACCTCGACCGCACCGTGGACGCGACCTTCTTCCTGGGCTCCGGCCTCGCCGCCGTGGCGGGGATCCTCAGCGGGCTCTACTACAGCGAGATCCATTTCATCATGGGGATCACCGGCGGCGTCATCGGCTTCTCCGCGGCGGCGATCGGCGGGCTCGGCAACGTCTACGGCGCAATCGTCGGCGGCCTGCTCTTCGGCGTGCTCCAGACGACGGCCGCGGCGCTCATCCCGCGCGGCTCCGAGTTCCGCGACGTCGTCGCGTTCGCCGTCGTCATGCTGTTTCTCGTGTTCAAGCCGAGCGGCATCCTCGGCGAGAAGAGCGTCGAGCGCGTGTGAGCCACGACCTGGCGCTGGTCTGGCTGGCGGAGGCGGCGGTCTTCACGCTCGTCGTCGCCGGCATCCTGGCCGAGCGCCCGTGGGCGCTCGGGGCCACGGGCGCGGCGATCGTCGCGGCGGGCGCCTTGGTGCGGTTCGTGCCGCGACTGGGTACCACGCTCGCCGGGGCGTTCGCGCGTCGCCGGCCTGCCGCGCTCGGTGCGGGCGTCGTGCTCGCGCTGGCCCTGCCGCTGGCGCTTCGGTCGAGCCCGTACTGGACCTTCGTCGCGACGCTCGCGCTCCTCTACGTCACGATCGGCCAGGGGTTGAATCTCCAGATCGGGACGGCGGGCGTCATCAACCTCGCCGGCGCGGCGTTCGCCGGCCTCGGCGGCTACTCGGTCGGCCTCCTGACCGTCGCCGCGGGCTGGCCGTCGTGGCTCGCCGTGCTCGTCGGGCCGTGGGTGGCGGTCGCCGTGGGCACGATCCTCTTCGTGCCGATCCTCAAGACGCGCGGCCACTACCTGGCGCTCGTCACGATCGCCTTCGTGTTCATCTTCAACATCCTCATGAACAACCTCGAGTTCACCGGCGGCCCGCAGGGGATCAAGAACATCCCGACACTCCGCCTGCTCGGGCACGCTTTCACGACCAAGCCCGTGCTCGCGGGCGTCGAGCTCCCGTCGCACGCGAATTTCTACTATGCCGCGCTCGTCATGGCGGGGCTCACGACGTGGGTCCTCCGGCGCTTGCACGACTCGTGGCTCGGGCTCGCGCTCAACACGCTGCGCGACGACGAGATCGCGGCGCGGTGCTGCGGCGTGTCGATCACGCGGGGCAAGCTCCTCGCGTTCTCGATCGGCAACTTCTTCATCGGGCTCGGCGGCGCCTTCTACGCCGTGATGGTCGGCTTCGTCTCGCCGCCCGACTTCGACTTCGGCTACTCGCTCGTCATGCTCTCCGTGATCATCATCGGGGGCGTGGACTCGATCCCGGGCGTCGTCCTGGGCGCCTGCCTGCTCGTGCCGCTGCCCGAGCGCTTTCGGTTCCTCCACGAGTACCGGCTGCTCCTCTACGGTGTCGTGATCGTCGTCATGCTCCTCTACCGGCCGCAAGGCCTCTGGCCCGCCCAGGTCCGGCGATACCGGTGAGCGTCTCTCCGAGCCTGCTGGAGGTGGCGGGGCTCACGGTGCGGTTCGGGGGGCTCGTGGCCCTCGACGGCGTGGACGTCGTCGTCGCGGAAGGGGAAACGGTCGGCGTGATCGGGCCCAACGGCTCGGGCAAGACGACCTTTTTCAACGCGCTGACCGGGCTCTTGGTACCCGCCGCTGGCGAGATCGTCTTCCTCGGTCGGCGCCTCGCGGGCCTGGAGGCCCACGCGATCGCGCGGCTCGGGATCGCGCGCACCTTCCAGGCGAGCCGCCTGTGCCTCGCGCTCTCGGTCTTCGACAACATCCTGATCGGCATGCACGCGGGCCGGCGGACGGGCGTCGTCGACTTCGTGGTGCGCCGCGGGCGGTTCCTCGGCGAGATGCGCACGGCAATCGAGCGCGTGTCCCACCTGCTCGCCTTGTTCAACGGCGACCTACCTCGGCGCGGCTTCGAGCGCGTGGGCCAGCTCCCGCAGATCGACCGACGGCGCGTCGAGATCTGCCGGGCGCTCGCCGCCGAGCCGAAACTGCTCCTGCTCGACGAGCCGTCGGCCGGGATGAACCCGGAGGAGACGGCGGAGCTGATGCGCGACCTCCAGATCGTCCGCGAGGAGATGCCCGGGCTCTCGGTGATCATCATCGAGCACGACATGTTCGTGATCGAGGGCGTGAGCCAGCGCGTCGTCGCGTTCAACTACGGCCGGAAGATCGCCGAGGGGAGCTTCGCCGAAATCGCGGGACACGAGGAGGTGCGCGAAGCGTACCTCGGCAAGGAGGCGGCGCGTGCTTGAGCTCTCCGGGGTTTCCACCCGCTACGGCCCGATCACGATGCTGCGCGACGTGTCGCTCGCGGTCGAGGCGGGGCGGATCGCGTGTCTGCTCGGGCCGAACGGCGCGGGCAAGACCACGCTCATCCGGACCGTCCTCGGCATCGTCCGGCCGGCCGAGGGCTCCGTGCGGTTCGAGGGCGCGCGCATCGACCGGCTCCGCACCCACCAGATCGTGAAGCTCGGCATCGGCGTGGTGCCCGAGGGACGCCGCGTCTTCCCGAAGATGACCGTCGAGGAGAACCTCAGGATGGGCGCCTTCATCGCGTGGACCGGCGCCGACGTCGCCAAGCGGCGAGAGTACGTGTACGGGCTCTTCCCCCGGCTCGCCGAGCGCCGGCGGCAGACGGCGGCCACGATGTCGGGCGGCGAGCAGGCGATGCTCGCGATGGGCCGGGCGCTGATGAGTCGGCCGAAGCTCCTGCTGCTCGACGAGCCGTCGCTCGGGCTCTCGCCCCTCTTGGTCGAACAGCTCTTCGGGATGATTCGGGCGATCAACGAGGCGGGCACGACGGTCTTCCTGATCGAGCAGAACGCGCGAAAGACCCTCGAGGTCGCCCACCACGGCTTCTTGCTTCAGAAGGGCGAGATCGTCGGGCGCGGCACGGCGCGGGAGCTCGCCGCGTCCGAGGTCGTCCGCCACGCGTACCTCAGGGCCTGAGGCCGCGCTAGAATCGGCGTGCCATGGCGGACGAGCTCGCGACCCTCGAGCGCATCCAGCGGAAGGTGCTGTGGCTCGCCACGTGGATGATCCATCGCGCGAACGCCCGCCCGAGCGCCGACGGGACGAAGGTCGGTGGCCACCAGGCGTCGTCGGCGTCCGTCGTCGGTCTCCTGACGGCGCTCTACTTCAAGGCGCTCCGGCCTGACGACCGCGTCGCCGTCAAGGCGCACGCGGCGCCCGCGTTCTATGCGATCCAGTACCTCCGTGGGAGACTGCCGCGGTCCGCGCTCGCGGAGCTCAGGTCGTTCGGCGGGCTCCAGGCCTATCCGAGCCGGAGGAAGAACCCGGAGATCGTGGACCTCTCCACGGGCTCGATGGGACTCGGCGCCGTGCAGGCGACGCTTGGCGCGCTGGCGTCACGCTACGTCGCCGACCATTTCGGCGTGGACCCGCCGGGGCGCGTCATCGTCATGGTGGGCGATGCCGAACTCGACGAGGGCAATGTCTGGGAGGGGCTGGCTGAGGAGGCGGTGAGCGGGCTGGGGCGCGTCCTCTGGATCGTGGACGTGAACCGCCAGGCGCTCGACCGCGTCGTCCCTGACTCGCGCACCCGCCAGCTCGGCGCCATGTTCAGAGCCTGCGGCTGGCGGGTCATCGAGCTTCGCTGGGGCCGGAAGCTCCGCGCCCTGTTCGGCACGCCCGAGGGCAGGCACCTCGAGCGCCGGCTCGAGACCATGCCGAACGCCGAGTACCAGCGCCTACTGCGCCTGCCCCACGGTGCCGTGCGAAAGGCGCTCCTCACCGGCGCCGGGGGCGAGATCGACGCGACGCTGGACCGCTTCCTGTCACGGCTCGGCGACGACGAGCTGGCGGCGCTCGTTGCCGATCTGGGCGGCCACGACCTCGCGGCGATCCTCGACGCGGTCGACGAGGCCGAGGGCGAGGGCGCGCGGCCGAGCGTCATCCTCGCCCACACGATCAAGGGCTGGGGGCTGCCACTCGCTGGCGATCCGCTGAACCACACGATGCTCCTGACCGAGGCCCAGATCACCGAGCTGCGCGACGCGCTCGGGATCGCGCCGGGCGCCGAGTGGGATGGATTCGCCCCGGGGAGCGATGAGGCCGAGTGGGTGCGGCGACTCCCGCCCCTCTTCGCGTCACCCCCCGCCCACCCCATCCCCGAGGTCCCCGTCGAGACCGGCGAGACGTCTCCGGCCGAGAGCTCGACCCAGGAGGCGTTCGGTCGGGCGCTGGGCGCGCTCGCCCGCCTGCCGGTCGCCGCGTCCGTCGTCACCGTGTCGGCCGACGTCGCGGTGACGACGCACCTCGCGGGATGGATCAACCGAAAGGGCGTCTACTTCCCGGTGTCGAAGCCCCACGTGCTCGCCGATCTGCCGCTCGCGGTCCAGTGGAAGGAGTCGCCCGGGGGCCAGCACATCGAGCTCGGGATCGCCGAGCACAACCTCTTCCTCCTGCTCGGAGCGCTCGGGCTGACCCGCGAGCTCTCGGGCGTGACGCTCCTGCCCATCGGGACGCTCTACGATCCCTTCGTGCCGCGCGGGCTCGACGCCCTCTACCACGCGCTCTACTCCGGCGCGAAGTTCGTCGTGGTCGCGACGCCCTCCGGCGTCAGCCTGGCGCCCGAAGGGGGCGCCCACCAGTCGGTGATCACGCCCGGAATCGGGGTCGCGCTGCCGGCGATCGCCTACTTCGAGCCGGCCTTCGCGCTGGAGGTCGAGTGGATCCTCCTCGACGCGCTCCGCGGACTGGCCGATCGGACGGGCGAGAGCGTCTACCTGCGTCTGTCGACGAAGCCGGTGGACCAGTCCCTCGCGCCGCCGCCGAGCCCCGAGTACCGCGCCCGCGTCCTCCGCGGCGGCTACCGGCTGATCGACCCGCGTGGTGAGCCGGGCTGGGACCCGGAGGAGAACGCGGTTCACGTCTTCGCCGCCGGCGCGATGGTCCCGGAAGCCGTGGAGGCGGGCCGCCTCCTGCGCGAGCGCGGCGTGCTCGCGAGCGTCTTCGTCGTGACGAGCCCCGACCGTCTCTATCGAGACCTGCGCGGCGCGGCGCCGTACCTCGAGACGCTCGTCGGCGCCGACGAGGAGGGGATCCCGGTCGTGTCGGTGCTCGACGGGCACTCCCACGCCCTCGCGTTCATCGGCGCGGCGCTCGGCGTGCCGCAACTCGCGCTGGGCGTGGACGACTTCGGCCAGTCGGGGACGCGCGCCGACCTCTACCGGCACTACGGGATCGACGCCGCCGCGATCGCCCGCGCCGCCGTGGTCCTGCTGGGCGGCTGACCCCCGAGCGGCTCCGAGGTGCGGCCCCAGGGCGCGCGCCGGACACGGTATAATCCGACCACCATGCAGGCTGGGCTCGCTGCCCACAGGTCGGGCATGCGGGTGCTCCACCTCGTCCAGCTTGGCCACCCACTGATCGCGCCGGGCTCGCGGGACTCCGGTGGAATGAGAGGCGGCGTGCGGGACGGAGCCGGGGCGCACCTCGTTGCAGGCCACCCACTGATCGCGCCGGGCTCGCGGACCCCGCTACAGTGACTGATCCGACTGCGACTCCGCGCGATCACAAGGCCCACGCGCCGAAAAGCATCGGCTGCTGGGTGCTCACCGTCTCCGACACGAAGACGCCCGAGACGGACACGAGCGGCGCGCTGATCCGAGAGCTCCTGAACGCGGCGGGTCATCGGGTCGTTGGCGTCACGATCGTGAGGGACGAGCCCGCCGACGTTCAGCGCGTCGTGCGCGCGGCGTGCGGGGACGAGCGGGTCCAAGCGGTCATCGTGACGGGCGGTACAGGGATCACGTCGCGCGATTCCACGTTCGAGGCGATCGAGGCGCTGCTCGACAAGCGCCTGCCCGGCTTCGGCGAACTCTTCCGCATGCTCTCCTACCAGGAGGTGGGCGCCGCCGCGATGCTGTCGCGCGCCCAGCTCGGCGTCCACGCGCAGCGGATCGTCGTCTCGCTCCCGGGATCGCCGAATGCTTGCCGCCTGGCGCTCGAGAAGCTCCTCATCCCCGAGCTTCCCCACCTCGTCCGTGAAGTCTCGCGGTAGCGCACGTATACTCTGACGAGCACCGCTACAGGAGGTCCGGATGGCGATGTCCCGACCGATCGCGGTCGTTGCCCTGATGCTCGCCGTCGCGTCCTCGTTCGGCTGCGCCGGCCGGACCGGCGCCGACGGCCGGGGCGCACTCTGGCGCAAGGCCTCGCCGACCAGCGCCGCGCCGGAGCTCCAGCGCGTCAACACGCTGCTCGCGGACCTCGCCGAGCGTCTCAGGCCCGGCCTCGTGCACGTGCGCGTCCGCCGCGCGGCGGGGAGCGAGGCCGCGGGCGAAGAGCCCGGCGAGCCGCGGCGCTCGACCGGCTCGGGCTTTGTCATCGACCCCAGTGGGCTCATCGTGACGAACGCCCACGTGGTCGAGGGCGCCGAGTCGATCCAGGTGAGGCTCTCCGACGGCCGGCGCTTCGCCGGGAACCTCGTGGGCCGCGACACCCGCGTGGACCTGGCGCTCATCAAAATCCAGAACGCGACGAACCTCACCGTGCTGCCGCTCGGCGATTCGAACCGCCTACGTGTCGGCGAGTTCGTCCTGGCGCTCGGCCACCCGTTCGGCCTCGAGCAGAGCGTGTCGTTCGGCATCGTCAGCCGTAAGGGCGCGCCCCTCACCGTCGCGGCGCCCGGCTTTGACTTCATCCAGACCGACGCCGCGATCAACCCCGGGAACTCCGGCGGCCCGCTCGTGAACATGGCGGGCGAGGTGATCGGTGTCAACAGCATGGCGGCGCGCAACGGCTCGATCGGCTTCGCGATCCCGTCCAACCTGGTCCAGCAGCTCGTCCCGCAGCTCGCCACGAAGGGCAGGGTCGAGTGGGGCTGGCTCGGTGTATCCATCGGCGAGGTCACCGAGGCCGATCTCGAACGGCTCAAGCTGCGTGAGCCGCGTGGCGTGCTGGTCCGCGACGTCATGCCGGGCGAGCCCGCCGAGCGTGGAGGCGTGCGTGCGAACGACGTCATCGTCGAGTTCGACGGCGCCGCGCTCGAGGGGCCGCGCGATCTGCAGCGCGCGGTCTCCACGACACCGGTCGGGAAGAGGGTGCGCGTGACGGTGTTGCGCGACGGGCGGGAGACCGAGGTCGAGGTGACGGTCGGGCTCTATCAGGAGCGGGAGACGCCGCGGCCCGAGCGGCCCCGACCGCCGCCGCCACCCGACGAGCCCCAGCCCGATGCGCCGCGTCCCGACGCGCCGAAGGAGCCGACGGAGTAGTCAGGCCCGCGCGCGGGGCGTGGCGAGCGCCGCGAGCGTCGCGCGCGCCCACGGCGCGTCGAGCGCGGGCGGCGGCGCGTACCGGATCGCGCCCGTGATCCGCATGCTGCCCTCCCAGTCCGCGGCCGCGTCCTCGAGCACCTCCTGCACCTCGAGCAGGAAGTAGCCCAACCCGTGCTCACCGTCCACCGGGAGCGGCCCGTCGACGGCGCGGAGCTTCACATACACCGTCGTGTCCGGCTCGATCAGCAGGAGCGTCCCCGCCCGGCGCTCGGCGAGGTTCTGCGCGCTGCGACTCTCGACGCCG
>QHTD01000153.1 GCA_003220675.1 Candidatus Rokuibacteriota bacterium
CGGTCCTGGCCGACGACCACCGCTTCCTTGACGTACGCGCTGAACTTGAGCTTGTTCTCGATGTACTGCGGCGCGAACTTGGTGCCGTTCGCCAGCGCGGTGACATCTTTGGCCCGGTCGATGACGACGAGGTGTCCGTCCTGGTCGAACAGCGCCGCGTCGCCCGAGTGGAGCCACCCGTCGCGAATCGTCGCGGCGGTCGCCTCCGGGTTTTTGTAGTACCCGACGAACACACACGGGCTCCGGCTGATGACCTCGCCCGTCTCGGTCAGCCTGACCTCGGTGTTGGGGAAGGGTTTGCCCACCGTGCCGAGCTTGATGTCCCCATCGCGTTGGACGCAGGAGACGCCGCCGGCCTCCGTCTGGCCGTACACCTGCTTGAGGTTGATCCCGATGGCGCGGAAGAAGAGGAAGACCTCGGGGCCGAGGGGCGCCCCGCCCGAGTAAGCGTAGCGGGTGCGCCCGAAGCCCAGGTGGTCGCGGAGCGGGGCGAAGACCAAGAACTCGCCGAGGGCGCGGAGCAGGCGCAGCCGGAGCGAGAGTGGCCGCTTCTCCATCGTCCGCCGCGCCGCCTCCTCGCCGGCAGGCATGAGCCACCGGTAGAGGTAACGCTTCACCCAGGACGCGTCCGCCATCTTGACCTGGACCGTCGAGACCACGTTCTCCCAGATCCGCGGGGGCGCCACCAGGAAGTGCGGACCGATCTCCCGCAGATTCTCGAGCACGGTCTCGGGACGCTCGGGACAGTTGACCGTGCAGCCGACGATGAGGGAGCCCGCCAGGGACCAGAACGTGTCGCCGATCCAGGCCGGGGGAAGATAGGCCAGCATCTGGTCGGTCCGATCGTAGTGCTCGATCTGGAGGATTCCCTCGATCGCGCTGACCAGGTTGGCGTGCGAGATCATGGCGCCCTTCGGGACGCCGGTGGTGCCGGAGGTGTAGCAGATGAGCGCCACGTCCTCCGGTCGCGTCGCCCCCACCAGCTCCTCGAAAAGTCCCGGCCGCTCGGCGTCGAGCTTCCTCCCCCGTTCTTCGAGTTGCTCGAGGCTCATGAGGAGCAGGTCGCGGTAGTGACGGAGCCCCTTGGGGTCCTCGTAGATCACCCTCTCGACCTTCTTGAGACTCCCCTTGAGATCCAGGATCTTGTCGACCTGCTCCTGGTCCTCGGTGAAGACGACCTTCGCGTCGGCGTGATCGATGACGTACTGGATCTCCCGAGCGATGGAGTCCTGGTAGACGGGCACGGGAACCCCGCCCACCGCCTGGGCAGCCACCATGGCGGCGTACACCTGCGGACGGTTGTCGCTCAGAAGGGCCAGCTTGTCGTCGCGACGGAAGCCCAGGCTCACCAGGCCGAGGGCGATGGCGCGGACGTGCGCGAGGTAGTCCGCCCAGCTCCACTCCTGCCAGATGCCCTTCTCCTTTTCCCGAAGCGCCGACGCACCCGGATGCTCTCGGGCGTTCTTGAGCAGGAACTGCGGAAGGGTCATCGCCGGCATCGGAAGCCTCCTAGGCGCCGGCCTTCGTCCCGAGGTAGGCCTTGACCACCTGCGGGTTCGCCTTGACCTCGGCCGGGGTGCCCTCGGCGATCTTCTCGCCGAGGTCGAGCACCACCACGCGGCGAGAGATGTCCATGACCACCCCCATGTCGTGCTCGATGAGGATGATCGTGGTCCCCCACTCGTCGTTGACGTCGAGGACGAAGCGGGCCATGTCCTCTTTCTCCTCGTGGTTCGTCCCGCCCATCGGCTCGTCGAGCAGCAGCACCTTGGGGTGGAGCGCGAGGGCCCGTCCCAGCTCCACCCGCTTCTGGAGCCCGTACGGGAGCGAGCCCACCGGCCGCTTGCGGATGGCCTCGATCTCGAGGAAGTCGATGATGTCCTCCACCACCCGACGGTGCGCGACTTCCTCCCGCCGGCCGGGGCCCCAGTAGAGCATGGAGCGCAACACGCCGTTCTTCATGTGGATGTGGCGACCGAGCATGAGGTTGTCGACGACGGTCATGCCCCGGAAGAGCGCAATGTTCTGAAAGGTGCGGGCCACGCCCAGGGCGGCGACGCGGGGGGGCGAGAGCCGGGTGAGCTCGTGGCCGTCGAGACGGATGGTCCCCTTCTCCGGGTGAAAGACGCTGCTGATGCAGTTGAGCAGGGTGGTCTTGCCCGCGCCGTTGGGACCGATGATGGACAGGATCTCGCCCTCCTGGACGTCGAGGCTGACGCGGCTCACGGCCTGGACGCCGCCGAACGCCTTCGAGACGTCGCGAATCTCGACGAGCGCGCTCATACTTCGGAGGGGGCCTCGACGGCCCCCTCCGAGGCCTCCCCCAGAACCGATTGCGCGGGCAAAGCCCGCGCTCGAACCGCTGCGATCCACTGTGCCATGTCATCTCGTGACCCACGACGGGGGACTGGGTCTCGAGCCTCCCGACGCTCCGCGGGGCTCGAATCGACGCTTCGAGCGCCGGCTCCGCCGGCGCAACCCCGTCCGGGGGGGAGGCATCGGAAGGGGGGCACAGCCCCCCTCCGAGTATTCACGAGAGCCATCGCTTGCGGCGCCGATAGTGCTTCACGTCGCGGTAGCTCTTCCGCTGGCCGACGCCGGAGAGCCCCAGGTAGAACTCCTTGATGTCCTCGTTCTCGCTGATCGTCCTGGCGTCGCCGTCGAGGACGATGCGCCCGTTCTCCATCACGTAGCCGTATTGAGCGAACCGGAGCGCCATCGTGGCGTTCTGCTCGGCGAGCAGGACGGCGACGCCCGCCTCACGGTTCATGCGGCTGACGATCTCGAAGATCTCGTTCACCAGCATCGGCGCCAGGCCCATCGAGGGCTCGTCGAGCAGCATGAGCTTGGGCCGGGCCATGAGCGCGCGGCCGATCGCCACCATCTGCTGCTCGCCGCCTGAGATGTAGCCGGCCCTGACCTGGCGCCGCTCCGCCAGCCGGGGAAAGTAGCGATACACGAGCTCGAGCTCCCGCTTCGTCGAGTGGCCGTTCTTCCGCGTGTAGCCGCCGGTGAGGAGGTTCTCCTCGACCGTGAGGTGCTCGAAGACGTGCCGGCCCTCCATCACCTGGACGATTCCACGCTTGACGACCTCGGCCGGGTCCTTCCGGTGGATCGGCAGTGCCTGGAACTCGATCGTGCCCTTCGTCACGTCACCGCGCTC
>QHTD01000099.1 GCA_003220675.1 Candidatus Rokuibacteriota bacterium
CTGCCCTTTCGGCTGGCCGAGCCGCGGGAAGTCCTCATCATCGGCTCGGGCCTCGGCATGGACGTCGCCGGAGCGCTCCGTCATGGAGCCGACCGCGTGGACGCGGTGGACATCGACCCCATGATGTTCGTGCTGGGCCAGCGCCTCCATCCCGAGCGTCCATACGACTCGCCACGGGTGCGCCGGATCACGGACGATGCGCGGGCCTTCTTCCACGGGGCGCGCGCCGCGGGACGCCGCTATGACCTCATCGACTTCGCCGCGCTCGATTCCCGAGCGCTCATGTCCAGCGCGTCGAGCGTCCGTCTGGACAGCTACCTGTACACGCGGGAGAGCTTCGCGGAGGCGCGGCAACTGCTCCGCGACGATGGCATCCTCGTCCTGTATTTCTACAGCGTGCACCCATGGATCGCCGAGCGCCTCGGACACCTGCTCCGCGAGACCTTCCCGGACGATCCGCTCCTCACCAACGGGCGGTCCTTCTTCATCTCGGGACCCGGGCTCGGGCCGCTCGAGGCGCGCGTGCGCCGGGATCCCGCCTTCCGGGACACCGCGCGCGCGTTCGCTCCGACGACACCCGAGGGCCGACTTCTGCCGACCGACGACTGGCCGTTTCTCTACCTGAAGCGCCGCACGATCCCCCTGCCGTACCTCGGCATGATGGCGGAGCTTGTCGTGTTGACGCTCCTGGTCGTCCGGCGCGCCTACGGCGGGTATCTCCGGTTGCGCTACCACTTCTTCTTCCTCGGCGCGGCGTTCCTCTTGATGGAGACCGCCGGAGTCACCACCCTCGCCCTTCTCTTCGGCACCACGTGGTGGGTCAACACCCTCGTCTTCTCAAACGTTCTGGTGATGATCCTGGCCGCGAATCAGCTGAGCGCGTGGCGATCCGTGCTGCCGCTGCCGGCCCTGTACGGTGGGCTCGCGGCGACCCTTTTGCTCCAGCGGGCCATCCCGCTCTCCTGGTATCTCACCCTTTCGTTCGAGCTGCGGCTTCCGGCCGCGGGGCTGGTGTTCGGCGCCCCGTTCTTCTTCGCGGCCCTGGTGTTCGCGCGGAGCTTGCGCGCGACCGCCCACGTTCCCGAGGCCCTGGGCTCGAACCTCCTCGGTGCCGTGGTTGGAGGATGCCTCGAGTACCTGTCGCTCTATCTCGGCCTCGGCGCTCTCCCGCTTCTGGCCCTGGGGCTCTACGGGATCTCGTGGGCGTGCCGGCGCGCGGCCTGAGGAGCGTGGGCCTCCGGCTCGAGACTGATCGGTGCGGTTAGAGACTCACCAAGGCTACTCGCGTGGCCGTCCGGACGGGAGGCTGGTGTCGGCGGCGCGCTCGGGAGCTTCGGCGATGCGGAGCTCGAGGGTGCGGCGCTCGCGGCTCCGCACGACGCCGAGCATGATGGTCTTGCCCACCTCCGCGTCCGCCGAGAGGCGCTGGAGGTGGTGGTAGTCCTCGACCGGCGTGCCGTCGAACGTGACGATCACGTCGTTCTGGACCAGGCCCGCTATGGCGGCGGGTCCCCCCGGATAGACGCGGGCGACCACCGCGCCTTGCGTGTCGTGCAGGCCGAGCGCCTGCGCCAGCTCTGTCGTGAGCGGCTCCATCGCGACGCCGATCCAGCCGCGCGTGACCTTGCCGCGATCGATAAGCTGGCTCGTTACGCGTTTGACCATGTTGGCGGGAATCGCAAACCCGATGCCCTGGCCCGTCGCGACGATCGCGGTGTTGATCCCGATGACCTCTCCGCGCAGGTTCACGAGCGGCCCGCCCGAGTTACCGGGATTGATCGACGCGTCCGTCTGAATGAAGTTCTCGTAGGTCGCGATGCCGACGTCGGATCGTCCCGTCGCGCTCACGACGCCGACCGTCACCGTCTGGTCGAGGCCGAACGGGTTGCCGATCGCGATCGCCCACTCACCAACGCGGAGCTTGTCCGAGTCGCCGAGCGTGGCCACGGTGAGCGGCGTCGTCGGCTCGAAGAGGATGACGGCGAGGTCAGTCTTCGCGTCCGTACCGACGATCCGCCCGCGGGACTCCTCCTTTGAGGAGAGGCGCACCGTGACGCCGTCGGCGCCGCGGACTACGTGGAGGTTCGTCAGGACGTAGCCCCGCTTGTCGATGATGACGCCCGAGCCGAGTCCCGGCTGGTGAAACTCCTCACGGCGCCCCGGCCCGCGCCCGAAGAACTGGTCGAAAAAGTCTTTGAACGCCGGGTCGTCGGCGAACGGCCCGAGTGCCGGAGGGCGGCGGAGGCGGGCGACCTGCACCGTGCCGATGTGGACCACGGCCGGTCGGACGCGCTCGGCCACACTGACAATGGCTGACTGCAAGGCTTCGGCAGCGTTCGTGGAAGCAGGCGGCGCCGAGCGCGCAGCCGGAGCGGGGCCCATCAGAAGCGCATGGAGCCAGAAACCCCCGCCAAGGAAGGCGAAAAACACGCTGGCCAGGAGGACGGTACGGGCACTGTTGGGAGCCATCTGACTCGCCTGCCGACTCGAGACGCCGCCCGGGCCGGACTTGCGGACCCGATGCTATCGGGCCAATGCTCAAGTGTCAAGGAAAGTATTGCAATCATGCATTTTCCTTGACGCTTCTGAGCGCCAAAAGAGACAATGAACCGATTGCGAGACCGGTCCCTTGCGCACTAAATGAACCGGCATAACCTTCGCAAGGCGCTATGCGTTGTCCTTGTGGCGTCTTTGCTGGAGCCTAGTTTTTGCCCGGCCCAGCAGCTGACGACACCGGCGCCGTCGACCGCGCCGTTGGCCCCTGGACGGCCTGTCACGGCACCGACAACCTCCGGGCCTGCTGGTGGTCGAATAATGCCCGGGCCGGATTACCGCCTCGGTCCCGGTGACACGCTGGAGGTACAGATCGCAGGCCGACTCGATATCGACCGGTTCCAGGTGGTCGTGGACCCCACGGGCGCGATCAGCGTGCCGCCGCTCGGCTCGATCCAGGTCGGCGGCCTGGGCCTGCTCGAGGCCCACCGGCGCGTCGTCCAGCGCGCCAGCACGGTGTTCCGTTTCGCGGACGTCACGCTCTCGGTGTCCGCGCCGCGCACGCTCGAGGTCACGCTGTCGGGGGAGGTGGAGCGCCCCGGAACGCTCACGGTGAGCGCGCTCCGGCGGCTGCACGAGGTGATCCTTGACGCGGGCGGCGTCACGCCGCGCGGCGGCGTGCGGCGCGTCCACGTGAGCCGAAGAAGCGGCGACACCGAGGTGGATCTTCTGCGCTTCGAGCTGCGCGGCGATCTCAGCCAAAACCCGTTCGTCGAGGATGGCATGCGAATCCACGTCCCGCCCAAGGGCGCCTCCGTCACCCTGACGGGCGCCGTGCGGCGTCCTGGCGAGTACGAGATCGGACCGAGCGCCTCGCTGCGTGCGCTGCTCGATCTCGTCGGCGGCCTGAGTCTGGCGTCCGTGGAGAGCGACGCGCGCCTCACGCGCGTCGGTGGGGACGGGCGCAAGGAGACGTTGCCCGTTGACCTGCGCGCCGCGCTGAAGCCGCCCGCGGATATTTCACTCGAGCCCGGCGACGCGCTGTTCGTCCCGCCGCTCTCCGTGCTCCAGGATATCGTCGAGGTGCGTGGCGCTTTCGGCGGCACGCCGGAGTCGAGCAAGACGACCGTCGCCGGCAAGACGACGATCGTGCAGCGCTTCGAGCTGGCGCAGGGCGACCGCGTGCGCGACTTCGTGTTCCGCGCGGGCGGCGCCGCCGCGTACGCCGACCTCCGGCAAGCCGTGGTCGAGCGCGGCGGGGCGACGGGGCCACGGCAGCGGATCCCGATCGACCTGGAGCGGCTGATCGTCGAGAAGGACGAGACGCCGAACATCCTGCTCCAGAACGGCGACGTCCTCACGCTGCCTGTCGTCGAGGACAAGGTGTATGTCGTCGGCGAGGTGAAGAACCCGGGCGGCGTCGAATTCCGGCCAGAGTTTACGCCCCGTGAGTACGTGACGCTCGTCGGGGGGCCGACCCCCCGCGCCAAGCTCAAGAGCCTTTTCGTGACGTTCCGCAACGGCAAGAGCTACGCGATGGCTGATGCCCCGCCGCTCGAGCCGGGCGCGGTCGTGACGGTGCCCGAGGTCGCGATGAGGTGGTGGCAGGACTACCTGTCGGTCGCGCAGGCGGTCGCGTCGCTGATCCTGGGCGTCACCGGGCTCTTCGTCATCTTCAACGGGCCCATCGTGAAATAGCCGATGTACGAAGCGTACTGGGAGCTCAGCGAACCGCCGTTCGACAACTCGCCGAACCCGAAGTTCTTCTACCTGTCGCCCGAGCACGAGGAGGCGCTGGTGCGCCTCGTCTACACGGTCAGCCACCGCAAGGGCTGCGGGATGCTCACCGGTGAGTACGGTTGTGGCAAGACGACGCTCGCGCGCGCGCTCATCCAGCGCCTCGAGGCCGAGCGCTACGAGATCGGCCTGCTCACGAACCCGAGCTGGAACGCCCTGGACTTCCTCCGCGAGGTCCTCTACCAGCTCGGCGTCGAGACGGAGGCGAACACCAAGCCCGCGCTCCTCCACGCGTTGAACGATATCTTCTACCAGAACTACCAGGCCGGGCGTGACAGCGTGGTGATCGTGGACGAGGCCCAGCTGATCGAGGACGACGGGGTCTTCGAGGAGCTCCGGTTGCTGCTGAACTTCCAGACGGACGACCGGTTCCTCGTGACCCTCCTGCTCGTCGGTTCGCCGGAGCTCGCGGTCAAGGTGCGGCGCATGAAGCACCTCGACCAGCGGATCACGCTCCGCTACCACCTGAACACGCTCGACTACTCGCACACGGCGAACTACGTCGCCTACCGGCTGAAGATGGCGGGGCAGCTCAAGCCGCTCTTCACCGAGGCGGCGATCAAGCTCATCTTCGACTTCACGCGTGGGACACCCCGTGAGATCAACAATCTCTGCGACGTCGCGCTTCTCGTCGGCTACTCGAAGCGCGCGAGCGAGATCGACGAGACGATCATCGCCGCGGTGATCAAGGACATGGTGGGCGTCTGATATGGTCCGCATGAGCGACCTCGTGCGCGGCATCCCCACCCAGCCCGCGCACGCGCCGGCGCCGCCGACACGCCTGGCCGCGGGCCTGCCCCAGAGCGCCACCGCGCCGCCCCCCCGGCGGGAGCCGGAGCCTGCGCCTGCCCTCGACGCACCGGCACCCCCGCCGTCTGCGATCGAGGCGCCCGCCGAGAGCGCCGAGGCGCTCTACGGCGAGATCCAGCAGTTCGTGGCGGGCGTGCGCGATCTCGTGAACGACGGGAGCGTCGCGTTTCCCTGGGCGGGCCTCGAGCGGCTCATAGCGCGCGCGGTCGCCTCGCTCGAGAGGTCGGGCGAGCTCTTCTGGGTTGCCAACAATCCGGCCGCGCCGCCGGGGATCGACTACCTGGCGTTCCACCAGGCGCAGGTCGCCGTGCTGTCGATACGCATCGGCGCCGATATCGGGTACGACCGTCGGCGGCTCGTCCTGCTCGGGATGGCAGGGTGCCTGCTCGACGTCGGCCTCTGGCAGCTCCCGGAGAGCGTCCTGCGGCGGCTGGACGCGCTCACGCCCGAAGAGCAGGAGCAGTACCGCTCGCACCCCAGGCTCTCGGCCGAGATGATCAAGCGCTGGGGCTCGCCGAGCGACGGGATCACGGATGCCGTGCTGCAGCATCACGAGCGGGAGCAGGAGCAGGGGTTCCCGGAGCGGCTCGCGGGCGCGGCAATCCACCCGGACGCGAAGATCCTCGGCCTCGTCGACACCTACACCGGGCTCACCGTCCCGCCGTCCTCCCGGCCGCGCCTCAGACCGCACGAGGCGGTCCGGGAGATCGTGAAGTCCAAGCACGAATCGTTCTCGTCGCCGCTCATCAAGGCGCTGCTCTCCGAGATCTCCGTGTTCCCGCCCGGCACGCTCGTGCGCCTCAACACCGGCGAGGTCGGGCGCGTCGTCTCCGTGAACCGCAACCACCCGCTCCGACCGTGCATCGAGATCGTCGCGGACGGCAAGGGCCAGCGTCTCATCACGCCCAAGGCGATCGATCTCTCCGAGGCGCCGTTCCTCTACGTCACCGGGCCCGTCGCGGAGGGCGCGCGGTGACGGTCGTCGAACGTCTGAGGTTCAGCGAGGTGCTCCGCTAGTGGCGCAGTACGAGATGAACCTCCGCGACTACTGGCTGATCATCCGCCGGCGGCGGCTGATCATCATTGCCTCGACGGTGCTCGTCGCGCTCTTCAGCTTCTGGTTCGCCAGGCAGAAAGTCCCGGTCTACCAGTCCACCGCGGCGGTGAGGTTCGAGCAGTCGACCCAACTCTCGGGCCTGCTCGTGGAGGTGCTGTCGTACTCGAGCTCGGACAACATCGAGACCCAGGTCACCCTCATCAAGAGCTATCTGATCCTCGAGGAGGTCGCCAAGCGGCTCGGTAAGCTGCCGGGGACCGCTTCGGGCGAGGTGGTCCGCGAGTCGAAGGGGTATTGGGCGGCGCTGGACGCGATCGGCTCGAAGATCAGAGTGGCGCGCGTCCCGAGCACGAGCATCCTCGAGATCACGGTAACCTCCACGAACCCGCGGGAGGCGCGCGACATCGCGAACGCTGTCGCCGATGCCTACCGCAGCTACAACCGGCAGCAGCGGAGCCTCCGCGTGACGGAAGCGCGCAAGTTCATCGAGACCCAGCTCAGGGAGGTCGAGGCGCGCGTCAAGCGGGCCGAGTCCGAGGTATGGGCGTTCCGCGAGGCCAACCGCGTCATCTCGCCCGGCGCCGAGTCGACGGTGCTGCTCTCCCTGTTCACCCAGGCACGGAGCGACATCGAGAAGGCCCGCCAGCAGCGCACCGAGCTCGAGCTCGTCCAGGGGCGCCTCGCGCGGACCGACCCGGCGAACGCGTCCGAGCGCGTTTTCGTCGACTCGACGAATCCCGCGATGCAGAAGCTCCAGACCATGTACTCGGAGCTCCTCCTCGAGCGCAACAACCTCGCGCTCGAGGTCACGGACAGGCACCCGCGTCTCCAGGCGCTCGACGACCGCTTGCGCGAGGTCCGGGTGGAAATGCGGCGCGAGGTGGCGGCGCAGATCGCGGCGCTCCGCACGCGCGAGGAGATCCTCAATCGCCAGATGGGCGATCTGCTGCAGAAGAACCGTGAGGTGCCGACCGTCGAGCTGGCGATGCAGCGCCTGCAGCGCGAGGCCAAGAACAACGACGACCTCCTGGCGCTGCTCAAAGCGAAGCACCAGGAGGCCCTGATCAAAGAGTCGGAGACGATCGAGGAAGTGTCGATCGTGCGCCCGGCGACGGAATCCGACACGCCGGTCGGGGCCGAGGCCCTCAACACCGTCCTGGTTGGCGCGCTGCTCGGCCTTTCGCTCGGCCTGGTCCTCGCCTTCGTGCAGGAGACGCTCGACACCTCGATCGGCACCATCGAGGACGTCGAAACCTACCTGGAGGTCCCGGTGCTCGGCGTGGTGCCGCACATCGACTCGCGCGAGACGGTCCAGCGTATCCTCGAGCGCCGACCCGCCCTCGCGCAGATGGATCCCGAGGCGCTCCTGAGCCACGCGCTCCTGATCACGCACTTCGATCCGAAGTCGCCCGTCGCGGAAGCCTACCGGACGCTCCGCACGAACGTCCAGTTCGCCAGGATGGAACGCTCGGGGAAGATCCTGGTCATCACCAGCCCGACCCTCCAGGAAGGCAAGACGACGACCATCGTCAACCTCGCGCTCACCCTCGCGCAGAGCGGGCAGCGCACGCTGCTCATCGGTGGGAACATGCGACGACCGAGCATCCACCGCTTCTTCGGCATCGAGCGCGAGCCCGGCCTCTCCGACATCCTCGTCGGGAGTACGCCGTGGCGCGACTGCGTCCGCACCGTCGCCGACATCCTCATGGGGCGCTTCGAGATGGAAGACATCATGGCCGCCCCGGGTCTCGACAACCTCCACATCATCGAAGCGGGCCCCATCCCAGCCAACCCCTCCGAGCTCCTCTCGACCCCCAAGATGGCCGAGTTCCTCCGCGCCGTGCGCGACGAATACGACATCGTCCTGATCGACACGCCGCCCGTCCTGCCGGTCACCGACTCGGCGATCGTCGCGTCGCAGGCCGACGGCGTGATCCTGGTCTACCAGGCGGGAAAGGTCGGGCGGCTCGTTCTCAGGCGGGCCAAGATCCACATCGAGAACGTCGGCGGCAAGGTCTGGGGCGTGGTCCTCAACGACGTCAAGACGGAGATCGCCGGGTACGCATACACACACTACTACACCCACTACTACGGCGAGGAAACCGTCATCGATACCCACAAGGAGCGCTTGCGGAGGGCGGGCGCGCTCTTCAAGCGGCTCCTCCGCCGCGACCGACGTGGGGAGCCGCGCGGTGCGCCCTCGCCGGAGGCTGGCGCATCCGAGATCGCCCCGCCCGAAGAGGCCCGGCTCGACCTGGAGCCGCTGGCGACGAGCGCAGGGGAGATCGAGCCCACGCGGCCGGACTTGGAGCCGCCGCCGACGAGCGCGGGGGAGATCGAGCCCACGCAGGCGGACCTCGCGCCGCCGGCGACGAGGGCGAGCAATATGCTGGGGCGGGCGTCCGGGTGGCTGAAGAACCTCGGCCGCCGCGGCCGACGTGGGGAGGCGACGAGTGAGCCCTCGACGGAGGGGGAGGCATCCTGGACCGACTCTTCCTCCGTCGCCGAGCCGGACCTGGCGCAGGCGGCGCCGGGCGCGAGCGAGATCGACCTCGACGAGGAGGCCCCGACGGCGCGGCGGTCAACGACCAGGCGCCGCATCACGCTGCTCATAATCTTGATCATCGTCCTCGCGGGGGCGATGCTCTGGGGCGTATTCGGCTGGCGGCTCTCAGGCTGGCTCGGTAGCCAGCTCCGGCCGAGGGCGCAATTCTGGCAGAAACTCCAGACGCCGCTCGCACCGGCTCCCGTTCCGGTCGCGCCCAGTTTGCCGGCGTTCCCGCCGGCCCTGCCGCCCGACCGTGAGCCCGCGCCTGCACCGGAGGCCGCGGTGTCTCCGCCGCCCGCTGCGGCGAGCCCGGCGGAGAACGCGAGCGCTGCGGCGAACCCGATCGAGAAGCCGAGCGTGGAGTCGCCCGTTTTCGGCGACACGCCGAAAGCCGTCGGAAAGGCGGGTGGGGTGGGCCGGCCCGAACCCGTCGGGCCCCCGGCTCGCCCGTCTGCCGTCGCCGCGCTCGAGGCTCCGCCGACACCCGCACGGGCGCGCTTCACCGTCGAGCTCGGCCCCTTCCTCCTGCCGGTGGAGGCGGAGCGGGTCGAGCGACAGCTGAACCAGGCCGGCTACCAGACCGCGCGCTTCCGTCGGCAGACCGGGGCCGCGGTCTTTGCGGTCATCGTCGAGAAGATCCCGACCGCGCGCGACGCGCAGGCGCTCGTCGCGAGCCTGCGCGATGAGGGGTTGGACGGTGTGGTCGTGCTCGGCGAGGGCGAGCCGCTGAGGGTCCGGGTCGGCACGCCGCTGCCGCTCCGGGCCGCGGTGCAGGTGGCCGAGAGGCTCCGGGCCGCCGGCCATCACGTGAGGGTGTCGGCACAGCCAGGCGAGGCCGCGACATTCGTGATCCGCCACGGCAATTTCACCAGCGCCGAGGAGGCCCGGGCAAAGAGCCAGGAGCTGGTGGGCCTCGGCCTGGCCAATCAGGTCGTCCGGGTGAAGTAGGCTCCCGTCCGGCCGCTGGTTGACGATGGACTTTGCCTATATCCTGGTGATCGCCTTCGCCGTCTTCCTCGTCGTCTTCGTCAGGACGGAGCTCGGACTCTACCTCGTGATCTTCTCGATGCTGCTGTCTCCGAAGCTCGGCTCGGGGAGCGGTGAGCTGGCCGAGGGCCGCCGGGTCGTCATCAGAACAGAGGATCTCGTCCTCATCGTCGTCGCGTTCACCTGGCTCGCGAAGACGGCGGTGAACAAGGAGCTGGGGCTCGCGCGGAAGACCCCGTTGAATCGACCGATCCTGTGGTACATGGCCGTGACCACCATCGCAACGCTCTTCGGATACGCGACTGGAACGGTGCATGGGTTGGGAGGATTCTTCTACGTGCTGAAGTACATGGAATTCTTCGTCGTCTACTACATGGTCGCCAACAACCTCGGCGACCGTTCCCGGGCGTGGCGGTTCGTCGGGGCGGCCTTTCTGACCGCCGCCATCGTCAGCGTGATCGGCGCCGCCCAGATCCCGACGGGCCGGCGGGTGTCCGCGCCATTCGAGGGGAGTGAGGGCGAGCCGAACACGTTCGGAGGCTATCTGCTCTTCATGATGGCGCTGGCGGGCGGCATTGCGCTCGAGACGAAGCGCCTCCGGGTGCGGCTCACCTGTCTCGCGCTGCTTGCGCTGATGGCGCTGCCGTTCGCCTACACGCTCTCGCGCGCCTCGTTCCTCGCCGTCCCGTTTGTGCTCGCCGCCCTGGGCGTCTTCTCGCCGCGGCGGCGAGCGGTGGTGGGCGCCTTGCTGCTGCTCCTCGTCGCCGCTCCTCTGATCGGGGTCGCGATTCTCCCGAAGCCCGTGGTGAACCGGATCCTCTACACGTTCGAGCCCGAGGCGGGCTCGGCGACGGTCAAGCTCGGGAAGGTCGCCTTCGACCCGTCGACCTCCGCGCGCCTCATGAGTGTGCAGCGGGGGCTCTACAGGTGGGCGCAGCGTCCGATCCTGGGCTACGGCGTCACCGGGACGGAGCTCATGGATGTGCAGTATGCGCGAAGCCTCGTGGAAACCGGCATCGTCGGGCTCGCGGTCTTCCTCTGGCTCGCGTGGTCCGCGCTCAAGGCCGGTCTCGGGTCGTTCCGAACGCTTCGCGACCCGGACGAGCGAGGGCTGGCGCTGGGCTTCGTCGCCGGGACGATCGGCCTCCTCGTGCACGCGGCCGGGGCGAACACCTTCATTATCGTCAGGATCATGGAGCCCTTCTGGTTCTTCGCCGCAGTGGTCGTTAGCCTACCGGGGCTCGCGGCGGTGCCGGCGAGCGCACCGCCGTTGCGGCAGTGGAGAAGGGTCGCGTGACGGCACGGGGAGCCGTCGCCCGGCGCGCGCGGCGGATCAGGCTCCTGGTCACGGACGTCGATGGCGTGCTGACGGACGGCCGCATGGTGCTCAGCGAGCGGGGCGATGAGCTCAAGTTCTTCCACAGCCGCGACGGAGTGGCGGTGGCTCTGGCGAACCGAGGCGGGCTGCGAACGGCCTTCGTGACGGGCGAGAAGAGCCCCGTGGCCCAGGCCCGGGCTGACAAGCTCGGTGTGGGCGCCGTGGTCCTGGAGGCCCGGCGCAAAGGCGAGGTGCTCGAGGACCTGTGCGCCCAGTTCGGCATTTCTCTCGACGCCAGCGCCTACATCGGCGACGACCTGCTCGATGTCCCCGCCCTCCAACGGGCGGGCCTCGCCATCGCGGTCGCCGACGCCCCCCGCGAGGTGACGGAGGTCGCCCACTTCGTTACCCGGGCTCGGGGCGGGCAGGGGGCGCTGCGCGAGTGCGTGGAGTTGATTCTGCGCGCTCAGGGCGCGTGGACCGCCACCGTGGAGGCGTACGTCACCGAGCACGGCGGCCGGCCACGGCGGGCGAGCCGGCGGACGATCGGCGCCTTCCCACGGGAGCACGGAGGTCACGCGCCGTGACGGCGGTGGCGGCCACGGCCCGGAGAGTCTCCGACGCTCCCGCCGTGCATGGTCGCCGAGTTCTGACGGTCGGCCTCCCGGTGATCGCGGCCGTGTTCGTGCTCCTCACAGTGCCGTTCCTGAACCAGCCGGTGGACAGCTGGGAGTGGCTCAATCGGAGCGCCGCCCGGTCTATCGTCGTCTCGGGCATTCCGGCCCTCGGCGTCGCCCCCGGCGCGGGGGCCGGGCCCCAGAGCCTGGTCCTCTTCCACCCGCCGAGCTCGGCGTACCTTGCGGCGCTGTCGCTGTGGCTCCTCGGCGACGGCGAGTGGCAGGCCCGGCTGCCCGGGGTGGTGGTTGGGCTGCTGACCGGCATCGGCCTGGCCCTCCTCGTCCGTCGGAGACTCGGAGCCGACCCTGCCGCGGCGTGGGTGGCGACAGTTGCGGCGGCGGTCTACTTGCTGCACGCGGCGACCGTGCACGGGGCGCTCTATCTGGGCTTCTCGGACGGAACTCTGCTACCGCTCACCTGGGTCTTGTTCGTGGCCGCCTGGCTTGAGACGGGCCGGCGGGGAATGTGGCTTCGGATCCTGGCGATGGGCGGGTGCTTGGCTCTCGCCCTGTGGGCCAAGGTGACGACGTCGCTCGCCCTGCCTGCCACTCTCGCCGTCGTGGCCGCCATCACCTACCGGGCCCGAGCGGCAGTGACGCTCTCACTCGGCACCGCCGCGGTCGGATTCGGCCTGTTCCTGGTCACCTGGTGGGTGTATGTCCTGCACCTGGCG
>QHTD01000333.1 GCA_003220675.1 Candidatus Rokuibacteriota bacterium
CGTCAGAGGTCAGCAAGACGGCCCGTCGGATGACGTTTCGAAGCTCGCGGACATTCCCCGGCCACGGATAGCGAAGGAGCAGCTCGGTCGCCTCCTCCGATATCGCGCGAACGGGCCGCCCGAATTCCATGCTCGCTTCGGCCAGAAAGCGGTTCGCCAACGGTAGGACGTCGTCGCGGCGCCCGCGGAGCGGGGGGAGCGGGATGATGAACTCGTTGAGGCGGTAGTAGAGGTCCGGCCTGAACCGGCCCGCTCGCACCTCGGCCTGCAGCGGGACGTTCGAGGCCGCGATGATTCTCACGTTCACGGCCACGAGGACCGTCCCGCCGAGCGGTTGCACCTCGCGTTGCTGCAGGACTCGCAGAAGCGTCGCCTGGATGGCGAACGGCAGGTTGGCAACCTCGTCGAGGAACAGGGTACCGCCGTCAGCCAGCTGGAAGTGGCCCTCCCTGCGTCGATCCGCGCCCGTGAACGCGCCCTTCTCGTGGCCGAACAGCTCGGACTCGATCAGCGTGTCGGGAATCGCACCGCAGTCGAGCGCGATGAAGGGGTTCTTTCGGCGATCGCTCATCTCATGGATGGCGCGGGCCACCAGCTCCTTACCGGTGCCCGTCTCGCCCTCGATGAGCACCGTCAGCATGGACTTGGCGACCTGCTTGACGTGTTCGGCGACTATCTGCGACTCAGGGCTCGGCCCCACCAGCCAGCCGAGCGCGCTCGAGCTGGCGAGCTGAATTTTGAGCTCGTCGATCTCGGCGAGCAGTTGCCGATGTCGCAGAGCCTGCCGGATCGCAACCATGATCTCCGGGGCCCGGAGTGGCTTCGTCAGGTAGTCGTAGGCCCCCAGCCGAATCGCTTCGACGGCCGAGCGGATGTTGCCGTGACCGGTCAGGATGATCACCGGGGCTTTTAGGCCAGTGGCCTTGAGCCGTTTGAGCGTCTCCATCCCGTCGAGGCCCGGCATGCTCAGGTCGAGGAGGACGAGGCCGGGAGCCGACGAGCTCACGTACTCGAGCGCGGCCTGACCACCCGCAACCGCCACCACCTTGAACCCTTCAGCTTCGAGGATGTCGGCCAAGAAGACGCGAATCTGGGGCTCGTCGTCGACCACCAGGGCCGGCAGCGACAACGCTCCTGCGGTCTCCGTCCCCAAGGCGTTCGTCATAGCGTGCGCGCCCACAGGCGCCCACGTTAGCGCACGGTGTGGTTGGAAGTAAACCGTCAATTTCTCGAAGCATCTGCGCCGCCTCTCGTCGTCGACGGACCGCACGATGGCCGAGAGATCAGAATGAGCCGCGGCGACTTCCCGCTTGACATGGTCCACGCCGACCAGTACGGTTCGTCGCACGCTGGCCGGTTCTCCCAGAAAGTCTTTTTCATGATCTGAGCAGCAGCACAAGGGGACCACCACAATGATTGCGGCCGCCTTTGACTATCACGCGCCGGGTTCGATCACCGAGGCGACGGCTCTGCTCGCACAGCTCGGTGAG
>QHTD01000061.1 GCA_003220675.1 Candidatus Rokuibacteriota bacterium
CGAGCGGCTCGCGATCGACCGGGATCAGCCCCTTTCCCTCCTTGCCTGTCGATTCGGCAAGGAGCTGCTCGAGCCACGCCCCGAGGTCGTAGATCGCAGGCGACGCGACCAGCGTGACCTTGTCGCGCCCTTGCGTCGCGAGGACGCCCAGGATGACGCCGAGGACGGCGCCGGGATTATTCCTCACGGGCACGCTCGGAGCGCAGGCGTTCGCCATCTCCTGCGCCCGCCCGAGGAACCGCGCCACGTCGAGGCCCATGACCGCGGCCGGGACCATGCCGAAGTCGGAGAGCGCCGAGTAGCGCCCGCCGATCGATGGCAGGCCGAAGAAGACCTGGCGGAACCGGTCGGCCTCGGCGACCTGCTGGAGCCTCGAGCCCGGATCGGTGATCGCGATGAATCGGCCGCCCGCGCGCTCCGCCCCGACGACCTGCCGGGCGCGCTCGAAGAAGTACTGCTTGAAGATGTTCGGCTCGAGCGTGCTCCCGGACTTCGACGAGACGATGAAGAGCGTCTTCGCGACGTCCACCTTCCGCTCGAACGCCCGGATCTGGGCGGGATCGGTGGAGTCGAGCACGAGCACCTCGGGGAATCCGGCGATCCGGCCGAACGTCTCCTTCAGCACCTCGGGGCAGAGGCTCGAGCCTCCCATGCCGAGCAGGAGCGCCCGCGTGAAGCCCTCGCGCGCGACGTCGTCGGCCACGCGGCGGAGGCGGTCGATGCGGCTCGCCTGGTCCTCGGCGATCCCGAGCCAGCCGAGCCAGCTCGCTTCGTCGGCGCTCGTCCAGAGGCTGGCATCGCGCGCCCAGAGGCGACGCACTTTCCCCGCTGCCGCCCACTCCTCGAGCGTCTTCCGCACGCGCTTCTCGAGATCGGGGGGCAGCGTCCGTGTCTGGCCGTCCATCGCTACCGCCCGTGGATGAGCCCGGGCTCCTGTAGTTCCATGCGCGGCGCCGACGTGCCGACGGTCACGGCGACCCGCGCTGCCGAGTCAGCTCGCTCACGGAGGTCCCGTCGGCGACCAGGACGGTGTCCGCGGTCCCGAGGAAGAGCCCCGTGTCCACGACGCCGGGGATTGCGTGGATCGCGCGCTCGAGCCCGGGCGGGTCCGCGATCGGTCCCACCGCGCAGTCCAGGATGACGTTTCCGTTGTCGGTCACGAAGGGGTGCTCGGCGACCATCCTGAGCGTGGGCCGGGGGCCGAGCGCCGCGAGGCGGCGCCGGCACAGGGGCAGCGCGAACGGGATGACCTCGACGGGCAGCCGACCCCGGCTGCCGAGCCGCGGAACGAGCTTGTCACGCTCGACCAGGATGATCTGGCGCCGCGACGCCGCCGCCACGATGCGCTCGCGCACCAGGGCTCCGCCGTACCCTTTGATCAGGTTGAGGTCGGGATCGACCTCGTCGGCTCCATCCACCGTGACATCGATGTCCGCCTCGAGGCCGACCAGCGGGATGCCGAGCTCCCTCGCGAGCTCGGCCGTCGCCTCCGAGACGGGCACGCCGCGCACGCGGAGGCCGTCGCCCACACGGGCGGCGAGAGCCCTCACGAACGCTGTCGCGGCTCGGCCCGCGCCGAGCCCCACGGCGGTGTCGTCCTTGACGAACCCGAGGGCCCGGCGAGCGAGCGCACTGAGCGGTTCCGCTGGGTCGAGGTGCACGCTTTCCGCCCCCATAATACGATCCGCTCACCCCCGCCAGCATACCCCCACGGCCTGCTCCCGCGGACCGCCGGAATCCCGCCCGTCCTTGCACTCATCGCAAGGGCCAGGAGGATGCGAGCATGGACGCTGTCCTTGCGCTGCTGTTCATCGCCGCGCTGATCGCCGGTCCTCTCGGCGTGTTGGCGGTGCGCGATCGCCGGCGCGAGTCCGCCGAGGCCGTCCTCGCCGACATTCGGGCGGCCGTCAGGCGACGGCTGCGCGGCGAGTCCCTGCTTTCGGTCCAGGTGGTGCCCGCGACGCTCACGCGGCCCGGGCGCGTGGTGCTCTCCACGCCCACCGGCTACGAGTACCTGACCAAGGCCGTGTGGACGACGGTCGCGAGGCGCGTGCCTGCGGGCTACGAGCTCGTCGTGACACGTCCGAGCCCTGTCGCACCGGAGCAGAGCGACCGAGCGCTCCCGCGCGCGGCCTGACAAGCTCCTGGTCTAGTCGTCCTCACGGACGTCGCCGTCCCACTCGATGGCGATGCCACGCTGGACCGACTGCGACGCCGGGCAGCCCTTCTCGTGCACCTCGATGGCCCGGAGCGCGTCCGGCCGCTTGCCCTTCGGGACCTTGACCGTGTAGCGGACCTTGATGCGGGTGACGAGCGGCTTGCCGTCGACGTTCTCGATGAAGCCCTCGACGTCGGCGGTGAGCCGGTCCGGCTGGGTGGGGATCTTGCGCGCCGCTAGCGCCCCGGCTAGCGTGCCCGTCATTCAGCCGCCGACGGCGGCGACGAGATGGTCGAGCGTGGTCGGCGCCTCCTGCTCCGGCTCGACGCCGTAGAACTTCTTGATGCCGCCGTGCACGCCGTACACCACGGGATCGGGAAAGTTCTCGATCCACGCGCGCCGCAGCGGGCCCTTGTCCTTGATGATCCTGACCTTCGAGACGTGAATCAGCTCAGCCATACGTGTCCTCCCCGGAGCTCAGCCCTCCGTGACGATGCGCTGGAGGGCCGCGTGCTGCTCGGTGTCAGCGCATCCCATGAGCACGTCCCCGGCCTGGAGCACGCGCTCCTGCGATGGGTTGAAGACATGGCGCTGCGTCGCCCCCTCGCGCAAGGCAAACACGATCACGCCGGTCCGTTCCTGGAGCTTCAGCTCGCTCAGCGCCTGGCCCACCACTGCGGGGCCGACCGTGACCTCCTGGACGCGCGTCGCGCCCGGCTCCCGGAGCATCGCGTCGAGGAGATCCACGACGTTCGGGCGCACCATCGCGGAGGCCAGACGCAGGGCGCCGATCGTGGCCATGGAGACGACCGCGCCGGCGCCCGCTTTGAGGAGCTTCGGGCCCGCGTCGTGCGCGACCGCCCGCGTCACGATCCGCATCGTCGGGTTCAGCTCGTGCGCCGACATGAGCGCGAAGAGGTTGTCCTTGTCCGAGGGCATGCACGCGACGAGCCCGTGTGCTACCTCGACCCGGGCCCGGTGGAGCACGTCGCTCGTGGTCGCGTCCCCGATGATGTAGAGCATCCCCTCGCCGAGCTTCCGGATCGCTTCCTCCTTCGTCGAATCGATCTCGATGCAGATGAAGGGCCGGCGCGTCCTGAGCAGCTCCCGCGCGACGTGTCGCCCCGTCTCCCCGCCGCCGCAGACGACGATGTGGTCCCGCAACGCTGCGATCTGTCGCTCCATCCTTCGCTTCTCCCATAGGTTCACAAGGTCACCCTCGACCCAGAACGCGGTAAGCGCGCCGATCCCGTACACGAGGCTCCCGCGGCCGGTGACGATGAGCGCGATCGTGAACCAGCGGCCGGCCCGCGACAGCGGATGGACCTCCTCGAAGCCCACCGAGGATATGGCGGTGACGGTCATGAACAGCGAGTCGAAGAGCGTCCACTTCTCGATGAGCTGGTAGCCGATGGAGCCGATCGCGATGACCCCGACGAGGAGGACCAGGACCTGCTTGATCCGGGCCGTCGACTTCACGACGCCGAGACGCCCACGTCGGCCGCCGCGAGCTGCGCGCGCAAGTCGTCGCCCCGGTCGACGCGGTACAGGATCGCTCGAAGCCCGGCGCCCGCGGCCGCGGCGACGTTGGGCTCGTGGTCGTCGACGAACACGCAGGCGTCCGGGGGCAGCCCGTGCCGGTCACACGCGAGCGCGTAGATCTCGGGCTCAGGCTTGACGAGCCCGATCTCCGCCGAGCACACGATGTCGTCGAAGAGACCGGCGATGCCGAGGACCTTGCCGAGCCGTTCCCGCAGCGTCGTATCGCTGTTACTGAGGATCGACGTGCGATGGCGGGGTCGGAGCACGCGGATGAGCGCGATGTTCTCGGCGATCGGCCCGTGCGTCGCGCGCCATTGCGCGTGGAGGGGCGGCAACGGGCGGCCGGCGACCTGCTCGAGAGCGCGGTGAGCGCCGGCGAGCCAGGCGTCGCGGTCGCCGCGCCCCCGCTGCAGCCGAGACCACGCGTCCCCGTCATAGAGGGTGGCGCGGAGGCTGCCCTGCGGCAGGCCGTGCTCGGCCTCGAGCGCGCGGGCCGCTTCCCACTCCATGTTCCAGATCACCCCGCCGAAGTCGAAGATGACGGCGCGCGGCGACGTGGTCATGGCTTGGGACGGGAACCGACGCCGTGCCTGCGAGGGTCGCTGAACGGCTTGTCCTCCTGCTTCGGGGCCGTCACCGCGACCCAGCCGCGGCGCTTCATACACTCCTCGTCGAGGTTGCTGCCCTTGGAGCACTCGGCGTAGTCGCGGCGGAACTCTTCCGTCGTGTACTTCTCGCCGATTTTCATCCATTCGCGCTCGTCGTCGCTCGCGCAGCCCGCGACCACCACCGCCAACCCCAGACCGGTCAGGATCGTCGCGGGGCGCGCCATTCTGGCCGCATTGTACCGCGACTCGGGTGCAGTCCGGCCCGGAGGACGGAGCCGTGCCCATCGCCCACGCCAACGGCGTCGACCTCCACGACGAGGACACCCGATCGAGCCCTCGCGCTTCAGGCGAGGAGAGACGTGGGCGGCCTGACGAGCACGTAGCCCACGCCCGCACGCTCGAGCCAGACGCGGCAGAGCTGATCGAGCCGGTAGCGGCGCGTGACACTCGCCGCAGTCGGGCCGGCGGGATCGTTCACCAGGACCTCGTCGCCCTCGCAGCCCGTGAGCACCAGGAGGTGCCCGCTGGTCTCGGGCATCGCGGCGCCAACGAGCTCCCCCGCGCCGTAGGTGACGGAGGCGATCACGGGCAGACCCTGCTCGAGACACCACGCCGCCGACGCCCAGTCGGGGAACCTCAAGAGGTAGCCGGCCACGCCGTGGCGCCCCGCGGCACTGATCGCCGCCGGCCAGACGCCGTAGCGGTCGAGGGCGGGGTGGAAGATCTCGCGCGCGAGCGACGCGACCTCCACGCGCTCGCCCCAGTACGCGAGGACCATCGCGACGCTGGCGGGGGAGCAGATCCGCATCCGAATCGCCGCGTCGGCTTCCATCTGGCTCAGCGCGGGCACCGCAAGGCGCGTGGCGCTGGCGGACCGCGCGCCGGAGGGAGCCGCGAGGCTACCGTCCCACGCGGAGAGGCTCACGAGCCACGGCGCCGCGAAGGGGGCATGCCGACCCTCGCCGCGGACGCGCAGGCGCACGCGGACCGCGCTTGCCGGCGGCTCCGCCACGAACTCGTCGATCTCCGCAGCCAACCCCTCGGCACGCGCGGCGAGCGGCGCGAAGCGCGCCGCGCCAATCGTCGCGCCGGCGACCCACGCCGACCACCGGCCTGCGCGTTGCACCGAGACCTCGAACCTGAAGCTCGCGCGGGCGGAGCTCAGCGCGCTGAACGCAGGCACGAGATGACGCGCCGCCTTCCGCGGCCGCCACTCTGGGAGATCGACCACCGCGTCGTCGTCGTCGAGTCGTGGTGTCGGCGCGGCCTCGACGTCGCGGCGGCACGACGGGGGAATGACGTCCGCGAGGACGCTCGACGGCCAGCCGGAGGCTGCGAGGAAGAGATCAGTCGGCATCAGGGGAGGCCAGCTGGATTGTCGGGGGCGTGGGCGGGAAAGCGCCCGCCCACGGCATCCCCTGGTGTAGTTGCGCAGGCTTGGCTGCGCGTCCCGGACAAACCGGGATCAGGGACCTTCAGACTTGGGCGCCGCTCGTGCCGCTAGCAGGCTCCGGACGGCGCGGCCGCTAGGTCCGGTGGCAGGGTCTCCATCCAACACCTCCTGTATCCGAGTGGGCCCACAACGACGCACCGGGCGTCCCCGGCAGCGCCGTACTCCCTCTTTACTCCCCGCCCCGCGCCTCGTCAAGCGCCGAAGGCGACGTCACCGCGCCGCGCCGCGCAATCGAGGATCGAGCACATCGCGCAGCGCGTCGCCGAGCATGTTGAACCCGAAGACGGCCAGCGAGATCGCCACCCCGGGCCACACGGCCATCCACGGCGCGCGGAACATGTACGTGCGGCCCGAGCCCGAGAGCATCGCGCCCCACGACGGGAAGGGCGGCGGCACGCCGAAGCCGAGGAACGAGAGCGACGACTCCGCCAGGATTGTGGCGCCGAGCCCGATCGTCGCCAGGATGATGATCGTCGCCATGACGTTGGGCAGGATGTGGCGGGCGATGATGCGCGCGTGGCCGCAGCCGAGCGCGCGGGCCGCCTCGACGTACGTCGACTGGGCCACCGCGATCGCGGCGCCGCGGATCACGCGCGAGTTGATCGCGGCGATGAGGATGGCGAGCGCGACCACGAGGTTGAGAAGCCCGGGGCCGAGGACGGCCATGACCGAGAGGATGATCACCAGATACGGGAAGGACAGCCACGCGTCGACGAGCCGCTGGATCACGAGGTCGTAGGCCCCGCCGAAGTAGCCGCTCGACACGCCGATCACCGTCGCGAGGAAGATCGCGAGGCCGATCGTCGCAAAGCCCACCGTGATCGACACGCGTGCGCCGTAGACGACGCGGCTCCACATGTCGCGGGAGAGGTTGTCCGTGCCGAGCCAGTGGGCGGCGCTCGGCGGCTTCATGCGCGCACCGCGGACCGTCTCATCGTAGTCGTAGGGCGCGATCCGCTCGGCGAACGCCGCCATCACCAGCATCGCGACGACGATCAGGGCGCCGAGCGCGCCGAGCGGCTTGCGCCGCGCGAACCGCCCGACGCCTCGCAACGCTCGCGCGAGCGCGACGGACCGGTCGCGTTCGAGCGCGGGCTCCGCCCGCGTCCCCTCGGCTGGGCCGCTTTCGCGCGCGGGCTTTGCCCGCGCACCCCTCGGGAAGGCCTCGGAGGGGGCCACCGAGGCCCCCTCCGATTCAGTATCGGATTCGCGGATCGAGGACGGCATAGAGCGCGTCGACGGCCAGGTTGATCATGACGATCGTCGAGACGACGACCAGGTTTACGCCCTGGATCACGGGATAGTCGCGCTGGTTGATCGCGTCGAAGAGGAAGCGGCTCATGCCGGGCAAGCCGAAGACCGTCTCGATGATCACCGTGCCGCCGATGATCTGCGGCAGCTGCGTGCCGAGCAGCGTGACGACCGGGATGATCGCGTTGCGGAGCCCGTGCTTCATCACGATCACCCGCTCGCCGAGCCCTTTCGCCCAGGCCGTCCGCACGTAGTCCTGGCGCAGCACCTCGAGCAGCATGCCGCGCGTGAGCCGCATCAGCGCCGCCCCCGCGCCGATGCCGAGGATGAGCGCGGGCAGGAGGTACTGCGCGACGTGCGCCAGGGGGCTCTTCGAGAACTCGGTGAACTCGGTGACGGGCCGCCACCCCCACCAGATCGCGGGCAGCACGATCAGGAGCGTCGCGAGCCAGAAGCCGGGGACGGAGAGGCCGAAGATCGCCGCGCTCCGCGCGACGTAGTCCTGGATCGTGTCTTGGCGCGCGGCCGAGAGGACGCCGACGGGCAGCGCGATCAGCAGCGCGAACGCGAGCGCGAAGACGGCCAGCTCCATAGTCACGGGCAGGCGCTGGCCGATCTCCCGGAGCACCGGCCGCCGCGTCCAGAGCGACTCGCCGAAGTCGCCCCGCGACACGCGCCCCAGCCACTCGAAATACTGCACGAAGAGCGGCCGGTCGAGCCCGAGCTTCGTCCGCAGCTCCTCGACGTCCTTCGCGTACGCCTTCTCCGCGAGCATGAGCTGGACAGCGTCGCCGGGCAGGAGGCGCGGCAGCGTGAAGACGATCAGCGACGCGATCAGGAGCGACGGGATCGCGATCAGCAGGCGTTTCGCGAGATACCGCTTCAGCACCGGCGCCGGTGACCCAGGCTAGCGATCGAGCCAGGCCGCCATCAGCCGACCCCCGTAGTCGTAGCCGAAGCTCGGCGCGTAGTTCTTCAGCGCGCCCTCCCAGACGCCGATGTACACGCCTGACGGCATCTGCACGTAGTACTGCTGCTTGGCCAGGTGGCGCTGGATGTCGAAGATGACCTCGCGCCGCTTGGCGAGGTCGACCGTGCGTCGCTGGCGGACGAGCATGTCGGACACCACGGGATCGTTGATGTGGCTCTGGTTCTTGAGCTCTTCCCGGTAATACTGGCCGAAGAGGAAGTTGTCGGGCTCCAGGAACCCCGTCTGTGGCCCGTACGTCATCGAGTCGAACTTGCCGTAGAAGCACGTCGCGATGTAGGCGCCGTACTCTTTCGTGTCGAGCCTGACGTCGATCCCGACGTCCTTCAGGTACTTCTGGACGAGCTGCATGGCGTCGACCAGGATCGTGGAGCCATAGGTCGTGAAGCACATGCTGGCCGGAAAGCCGTTGGGGTATCCGGCGGCGGCCAGCAGTCGCTTGGCCTCGGCCGGATCGTACGCGTAGTACTTGGCTCCCTCGCCGAGCTTGTCCATCGGCACCGACCACTCCCTGAGCGCGGCCGGCACCGGCGGGTTGATCACCCCCACGCCCTCGAACACAGCGTCGATGATCGCCTGGCGGTCGATGGCCAGCGACATCGCCTGGCGCACCCGGACGTCGCTGAACGGCTTCGCGTCGGTGCGCATCGAGATGTGGCTCATCACGGCGGAGGGGAACTCGACCGTCTTGAGGTTCGGGCGCTTCTGCTTGAGCGTGTCCTTGATCTGGACCCAGTCGGTCCGGTTGATGGTGCCCGGGAACTCCCAGCCGAGGTCGTACTTGCCGGCGAGGAACGCGGCGATGCGGGAGGCGTTGTCCTCGTCCACCGTCATCTCGACCCGGTCGATGTACGGCAAGCCCGCGATGAAGTAGCCGGGGTTGCTGACGAAGGTCAGTCCCACGTTGGGCCGGTAGGCGTCGAGCATCCAGGGGCCGGTGCCCACGACCGACTCCGCCTTCTTGAGATCGCCGTACTTCTCGACGACCTCCCTGGCGATGATCGCGACCGCCATGGGGTTCGCCAGCATGTCGAGGAACCACACGAAGGGCTCCTTGAGCGTGAACTTCACGGTGTGCCTGTCGACCGCCTCCACCTTCTCCAGCGACCTGAGCATGTAGGCGTTGGCGTTGCCTTTCACGGTGAGGAAGTGGTTGACGCTGTACACGACGTCGTCGGCCGTCAGCTCGCGCCCGTTCACCGGCGGCTTGTTGTGCCAGCGCACACCCTTCCGGAGCTTGAAAACATACGTCGTCTCGTTGGGCTGGCTCCACGACTCGGCCAGGTCGCCCTCGATCGCGAACGTGCCGGGGACCACGTTCGGCCCCGCCTTGTGCTTGAGCAGGCGGCTGTGGGTGAAGCTCAGCGCGATGTGGGTCTTGTAGGAGATGGTCTGGAAAGGATCGAAGTGCGGCGGGTCCCAGGTGCGGAGCGCCAGCGTGCCGCCCCGCTTCGGCGTCTGGCCGCGCGCGTGCGACGGTCGGACGGCCGTCGCGGCGAGCGCGATGCCGCCGAGCTTCAGTACGTGGCGACGGTTGAGATCCATGGGGCCCCTCCCGTGGTTCGGTGTTCGGAGTGCGCGTCAGGTGCTCTCGGCGATCACCGCCAGGGTCTGGTCGAACACCCCGAGCGTCTTGTCGACGTCCTCGTCCGTGTGGGCGAGCGAGACATAGATCTTGTTGACCGCCTTCACCACGCCGCGCCGCAGGAGCTCCGCGTTGAAACGCTTGATCCGCTCGCGGTCCGCCGTGAGCGTCGCCCGGTAGTCCACGATCGGGTGATCGGTGAAGAAGATATCGAAGACCGGTGGCTCCCCGCTCACCTGCGCCGCGACACCGTGCGTGAGCACGGCGGCGGCGAGCCCGTCGCGCAGTCGCGTGCCGGTCCCGAACAGCTTCGCGTACGTGCCCGGCTTCCGGAGCTCGGCCAGCGTCGCGAGCCCGGCGGCGCACGCGATCGCGTTGCCGTTGAACGTCCCGGCCTGCCAGACGTATTCCGGCGTTCCCTCGAGGGCGGCGTCGAAGTGTCGCATGAGCGCCTTGGGCCCCGCCACACACGCGAGCGGGAAGCCGCCCGCCACGACCTTCCCGTACGCGGCGAGGTCGGGCACCACGCCGTAGTGTTCCTGCGCGCCCCCGTACGCGAGGCGGAACCCGGTGACGATCTCGTCGAAGATCAGCGGGACGTCATAGCGTCGCGTCGCCGTGCGCAGGCCCTCGAGGAACCCGGGCGCGGGGACGATCGTCCGCTGGTAGGGCTCGATGATGACCGCGGCAAGTTGCGCGTGATGCGCGGCGATCAGCGCCTCCGCCGTGGCCAGGTCGTTGTACGGCGCGATCAGCACCTCGCCCTCGATCGCGTGCGGGATGCCCGCCGAGTCGGCCATCGGCGCCGGGAACGCCTTCGGCGACCGCGGCGAGACGCTCATCATCCCGTAGTCGTGAGTGCCGTGGAAGCCGCCCTCGAACTTCATGACCGTGTCGCGCTTGCGGAAGGCGCGCGCCACGCGGAGGGCGAAAAACGTCGCCTCCGTCCCGCTCGACGTATACCGCACCTGCTCGGCGCACGGCACGGCCCTCACCAGTTCTTCCGCCAATTCGATCGCGGGCTCGTTGAGGAGCATGTACGAGGTGCCGCGCTCCACCTGCCGCCGGACCGCCTCGACGACGGCGGGATGGGCGTGACCGAGGAGCATGGGGCCGGAGCCGAGGAGGTAGTCGACGTAGCGCCGACCGTTCGTGTCCCAGAGGTACGCGCCGCGGCCCTCCTTCACGACGAACTCGAGCCCGGCGCCGCTCCGGTGATTGCCGAGCACGCCGCCGGGGAGCACGTGCGCGGCGCGTCGCAGGAGATCGTTCTGGTCGGTCATACTGAGCGCACCTTTCGGCCTCGCGGGCCTCGCTACAACAAGTGCGGCGATGATACTCGAGAACTTGCGCCGGTCAAGAGAACACCGGCGCCCGCGAAGGCGCCGCGCTTGAGGAGCTGGAGCGCCCGGTTCGCCTCCTCCAGCGGAAACGTCGTCGTCTCCGGGCGAATCGGGATCCGCGCCGCCTCGGCCAGCAGCTCCTCGCCGTCGGCGCGCGTGTTCGCGGTGACGCTCCGAATCGAGCGCTCGTAGAAGAGGTCGCGCTCGTACTCGAGGGCGGGCACGGGCGTCATGTAGATCCCCGCGAGCGCCAGCGTCCCGCCCCGCGCAAGGTTCCGGAGCGCCAGCGGCACGAGGTCACCGACCGGGGCGAAGACGATCGTCCCGTCGGTCTTCACCGGCATCGGCTCGCGAATGTCGCCGGCCCAAGTCGCGCCGAGCCGGCGGGCGAGCTCGCGATGGGACGCCTGGCGCGTGCACACGAACACCTCGCACCCCCGCGCGCGGGCCACCTGCAGGGTGACGTGGGCGGATGCGCCGAAGCCGTAAATGCCGAGCCTGCCGCCGGGCGGCACGCCGCTCCGCTTGAGCGCCCGGTAGCCGACGATGCCCGCGCAGAGGAGCGGCGCCGCCTCGGCGTCGGTGAAGACCGTCGGGATCCGGTACGCGAACGCCTCGGGCACGACCGCGTAGTCGGCGAAGCCCCCGTCGGCGTGGTAGCCGGTGAACTCGGCTTGCTCGCAGAGGTTCTCGCGTGCCGACGTGCAGTACGCGCAGGCGCCGCACGTGCGGCGCAGCCACGCGATGCCGACACGCTCGCCCGCCGCGAAGCGAGCCGCCCCGGGCCCGCGGCCCTCGACCTCGCCCACGACCTGGTGGCCGGGGACGATCGGTGATCGCACGAGCGGCAGGTCGCCCTCGACGATGTGGAGGTCGGTGCGGCAGACGCCGCATGCGGCGACCCGCACGCGGATCTCGCCGGGGCCAGGCTCGGGGATCGGGCGGTGCTCGAGGCGGAGGGGCTCGCGCTCGATCGGAGACTGAGCCGCGAGCGCCAGCGCTCGCACGACGCGTCACTCTCCGGCGCGGGCGAGCAGCTTCCGGGCGCGCGCGAGGTGCGGGGCGTCCACCATCCGGCCCCTGAAGGTGAACGCGTACACGCCGCGCCGCGCGTGCTCCTCGAAGGCGACGATCAGCTCGCGCGCCTCGTCGAGCGCCTCCTTCGCCGGCGTGAAGACGTCGTTGATGACGGCGATCTGGTTCGGGTGGATCGAGATCTTCCCGGTGAACCCCATGGCGACCGCGTCCTCGCACTCGCGGCGGAGGCCAGCGAGGTCAGCGATGTCGGTGTAGACCGTGTCGAGCGCGTCCACGCCGGCGGCGGCGGCCGCGACGGCGCACATGACGCGCGCGTGGCGGGGAATGTCGAGATAGCGCCCCTCGGCGTCGCGCACGCGCGCGAGGCTCATCGCCGCGCCCAGATCCTCGACGCCCCACGAGATCGCGACGACGCGCGGCGACGCCGATGCGACCTCGCGGATGTTCAGGAGCCCCTCGGGGGTCTCCGTCGCGATCAGCGTGAGCCGGGTCGCGCCGTTGGCGATCCCGTGGCGCTGCTCGAGCCGGTCGAGCGCCCCCGCGAGCTCGCGCACGTCGCCGGCGTGCCGCGGCTTCGGCACCACGTAGCCGTCGGGGCGGGCCACGATCGTCTCCTCGAGGTCCGCCCGCCCGAGCGGCCCCCAGATCGGGTTCATCCTCACCCAGCGCTCGCGCCCGCCGAACTCTCGATGGCTCAGCCAGTCCCTGACCACAGGGCGCGTCGCGGCCTTCCGGTCGGGCGGCACCGCGTCTTCGAGGTCGAGGATCAGCCCGTCGGCGGGCAGCGCGAGCGCCTTCAGGAGCATCTTCTCGTTGCCACCCGGCACGAAGTGGAGCGAGCGCCGCCGGCGCATCAGGTACCCCGCTTGCGCATCATCGCGTTCCGGCGCGCCAGCATGACGACGTCGCCGTGCTGGTTCTTCGCCCGGTGCTCGAAGGTGACGATGCCCCACTGCGGACGCGACCGCGACTCGCGCTTGTCCACCACCTCGGTCTCCGCGTAGATCGTATCGCCGTGGAAGACGGGCTTCGGGAACTCGACCTTCTCGAAGCCGAGGTTGCCCACCGTCGTCCCGAGGGTCGTCTCGCCGACCGAGAGCCCCACCGCGATCCCGAGCGTCAGGATGCTGTTGACCAGCGGCTTGCCGAACTCCGCCTTCGACGCGGCGTGGAAGTCGAGGTGGAGCGGCTGCGGGTTCATCGTCAGGCAGGTGAAGAAAACGTTGTCGGCCTCGGTGATCGTCCGCCCTGGCTGGTGGCGGAACGTCTGCCCGACCTCGAGCTCCTCGAAGAACTTCCCCGCCATCCCCTCCTCCTCGGTCTCGCGATGGTATAACATCCCCCACCACGATGGAATCCGCGTCCGCAACCCTCACGCGGGAGACGACCCATGATCTATGAGTACCGCGCGTACTACGTGATGCCCGGCCGCATGCCCGACATCCAGAAGCGCTTCGCCGAGATCACGCTGAACCTGTTCAAGAAGCACGGGATCAGGGTCGTCGGCTTCTGGGAAACGGTGGTCGGCGAGTCGAACGAGCTCGTCTACATCTGCGCGTACGACGATCTTGCCCACCGCCAGCGGGCGTGGTCGGCGTTCATGGCGGACCCGGAGTGGCAGGCGGCGCGGAAGGTCACGGAGGCGAACGGGCCGCTCGTCGAGCGCGTCGTCAACAAGATCTGGAAGCCGACCACCTTCTCGCCGATGCAGTAGCGGAGCCCGCGGTGACCCACGACATCGCCATCGTCGGCGGCGGCATCGTCGGCCTCGCCACGGCGCGGGCGCTGCGCGAGCGCCTCCCCGGGGCGCGCCTCGTGATCCTCGAGAAGGAGCCGCGTCTCGCCTCGCACCAGACCGGCCACAACTCGGGCGTCATCCACTCGGGCATCTACTACAAGCCCGGCTCGCACAAGGCCAAGCTCTGCGTCGAGGGCAAGACGCTCATGTACCAGTTCTGCGAGAAGCACGGGATCCGCGTGGAGCGCTGCGGCAAGGTGATCGTGGCGACCTCGGAGACGGAGCTCCCGCGCCTCATGACACTCTACGAGCGCGGGATCGCCAACGGCGTGCCCGTCGAGCTGCTCGAGCCCGCGCGCCTGCGAGACTTCGAGCCCCACGCCAAGGCGCTCCGCGCGATTCACTCGCCGTCCACGGCGATCGTGGACTACGGCGAGGTCGCGGACGCCATCGCGCGCGAGCTCCGGACCGCGGGGGTCGCGATCGAGACCGGTGCCTGCGTCACGGCGATCGCGCGGACGGGCGCCGGCCTGGAGCTCGCCACCCCCCGCCTCACCGTGAGGGCGCAGCGGCTCGTCAACTGCGCGGGACTCTACTCCGACGTCGTCGCGCGCCTGGCGGGTGCCCGCACCGAGGTCAGGATCATCCCGTTCCGGGGCGAGTACTACATGCTCCGGCCCGAGCGGCGGTCGCTCGTGCGCGGCTTGATCTATCCGGTCCCCGATCCCGAGTTCCCGTTCCTCGGCGTCCACCTCACGCGCACGGTGCACGGCGACGTCGAGGCGGGGCCGAACGCCGTCCTCGCCTTCGCCCGCGAGGGTTATCGATTCGGCCGCGTAAGCCCGCGCGAGCTCGCCGGGACGCTCGCCTACCGGGGGTTCTGGCACATGGCGCGCCGCTACTGGCGCACCGGGACCTACGAGATGTACCGCTCGCTCAGCCGGGCGGCGTTCGCGCAGGCGCTTCAGCGGCTCGTCCCCGAGCTCACCTCCGCCGACCTCGCGCGCGGCGGCGCGGGCGTCCGCGCACAGGCGGTGAGCCCCGACGGCTCGCTCGTGGACGACTTCCGCATCGTCGCGGAGCCCGACGCGATCCACGTCCTCAACGCGCCCTCGCCGGCGGCGACCGCCTCCCTCGCGATCGGCCGCCACATCGCCGAGCTCGCCGCCGAGACCTTCGGCCTCGGGTAGAAGCGCTTCGGACCAGCCGCGTTCGAGCGCCGGCTCCGCCGGTTCGAGCGCGGGCTCCGCCGGGGCCCCCTCCGATTGAATCAATGCGCGAGCGCGACGCAGACCACGCCCGCCAGCACGATCGAGGCGCCCGCGAGCCGGGGCAGGAGCGGCCCCTCGCCGAGCCAGAGGCTCCCGATAAAGGCCGAAAAGAGGATCGAGAGCTCGCGCGCCGCGACGACATAGCCGACCTTCGAGAGGCGGAAGGCGAACAGCACGAGCAGGTAGCTCGTGAGGTTCATCGCCGAGGCGACAACGATCGTCTGCCAGTTCTCCCGCCACTCGCGGGCGAGAGCCGCCCGGTTACGCAGCACGACCGGTACCAGGAGCGCGCTCATGCCGAACCCCATGAGACCGATGTACGGCAGCGGGTGGAGGCGGGCGACGCCGGCTTTGTCGACGATCGAGTAGCTCGCGATGAGGAGCCCCGTGAGGAGGGCCCACGCGGTCCCGGCGCCGCTCGCCGGGGGGAGCGCTCCGCCCCGCCACGGCGCCGTGAGGTGGAGGCCCGCGACGCCCGCGACGACCAGGGCGATGCCGGTGGTCCCGAGGGGCGAGAGCCGCTCGCCGAACACCATCAGCGCGGCCACGGGCACGAGCGCCACGCCGAGGCCCCGCGCGATCGGGTAGACACGCGAGAAGTCGCCGTGCCGGTAGGCGCGGCCCAGCGCGTAGAAGTACACCGCGTGGATCGCGATGGTCGCGACCACGAAGGGAACGGCGGCGGCCGGGATCCTCTCGCCGGGGAGGGCGAGGAGCCCCACCGGCAGCAGGACCACGGTGGCGAGGGATACGGAGGACCAGAGGAAGACGAGCTGGTCCCGCGCGCCCTTGGCCAGCGCGTTCCAGACGGCGTGGAGCATCGCGGCAGCGATGACGAGGGCGAGCGCCTCGCCTGTCACGCGGGCATCTTACGGAACTCCTGGTCGTTGCAGGCCGAAAATCCCTCTATTGACAGGGGTTTGCAGATCAAGTAGAGTAACCGGCCTATGATTACTGTCCCCTCGCGTCGGGTAAAGCAGTTCGGGGTGGAGTTCTACCAGGCCGGCCTCTCGGCAAAGGACATCGACCGGCTCGTGAAGTTCGAAGTGCTCGGCTATTCGGGCGGACCTCAGGAGGCACCGAAGCAGAGCCGCTCGAGCGCGAGGTCGCGGGTGAACTGGGACATGCTCGAGAAGCGGATCGCCGAAAGCGAGACCGCCTATCAGCGGCCGGTCATCCGCCGGAAGATCGACGAGCTGGTGACGTACTACAAGGAGTGCAAGGACGCCGGGACGCTGCCCGCGATCCCCGGCGCGGTCATCATCACCTCCGAGAAGCGGTTCACCTTCACCCCGGTCGCCGGTCACCACGACCTCGGGCTCCTGCAGATCCCCGAGGAGCACGGTGTGCTGCGCGTGCTCGACGGCCAGCACCGCCTGCTCGCGCTCCACGCGCTCAGCCAGGCAGGCGAGACCGTCTCCATCGAGGTGCCCGCCGTCCTCTTCGACTCGCTCGACGCGCGCCAGATCGTCGAGCTGTTCGTGACGATCAACGCCAAGCACACGCGCCTGAACCCGTCGCACATCATCAGCCTCGCGGGCCGCAAGCTCTACCCGGACCCGAACCAGGCGCTCGCCCACGACGTGATCCGCTCGCTCAACGAGGACGAGACCTCGCCACTCCACGGCGAGATCAAGATGCTCGGCACCGGGCGCGGGCGCGTGAGTCAGGCGCCGCTCGCCGAGGAGATCGTGGACTTCCTCGAAACCGTCGAGAAGCTCGGCAGCGGCGGCAGGATCCAGGAGATCCGCCACGGCGCGAAGCGCTTCTTCCTGAACTACGTCAAGGCGCTCTCGACCACGTTCCCCACCGCGTGGGCCAGCCGGAAGTACTCGATCAAGACGGGCGCGGCCCTGCGGGCGTTTATCCGCGCCGCGCCCGACGTCATGGCGCGCACGCGCGAGCTCAAGCGCGACCCGTTCGACCTCAACGCGATCCGCGAGGCGATCAAGCCCTGGGCCGAGCGGCTCCGCGATCGGCGGTTCGAGACCGAGGGCGAGTGGAAGCTGAAGCTCGCCGGCGGCACGCGCGGCACGGTCGAGATCCTCACGCGCGAGCTGCGCGAAGCGCTCCGCTAAAGAATCGGAGGGGGCCTCGACGGCCCCCTCCGAGCCACCCCCAGGATGGGTTGCGCCGGCGGAGCCGGCGCTCGAACAGGAGACGGGGTATGGCTGAGACGGTGAGTCGGGTCGCGGTCACTCCCATCCATCCGTGCCTGGGCGCCCGCGTCGAGGGCGTCGATCTCGCGGGGCCACTCGACGAGGTGACGTTCCAGCGGATCTTCGACGCGTTCCAAGAGTATTCGGTGCTCGTCTTCCAGGACCAGCGGCTCACCGACGAGCAGCAGATGACGTTCAGCAGGCGTTTCGGTCCCCTCGAGACGACGATCAACTCGATCGGCCAGGAGCGGCGTCTGCACCCGAATCTGGTCGACCTCTCGAACATCGACCCCCGGCGAGACGGCCGGCTGATGGGGTGGGACGACCGCCGCATGCTCTACCAGTCCGGCAACCAGCTCTGGCACACGGACAGCTCGTTCAAGCCGGTGCCGGCCATGGCGTCGCTCTTGTCCGGGCGCGAGGTCCCCGCTGTCGGCGGGGAGACCGAGTTCGTGAGCATGCGTCATGCATACGCCACGCTCCCCGAGGAGACGCGGCGGCGCCTGGAGGGTCGGGTGGTGGTCCACTCGATCCTCTACTCGCGGTCCACGATCGCCAAGGGGCTGTTCGACCCCGAGCAGGAGCGCGAGCAGCCGCCCGTGCGCCAGGCCCTGGTGCGCGCCAACCCGGTCAACGGTCGGAAGTCGGTCTACATCGGCTCGCACGCGTGGTACGTCGAGGGCATGGACTACGACGAGTCCTGTAGCCTGCTCGACGAGCTGCTGGCGCACACGACACGCCCCGAGCATGTCTATCAGCACCGATGGCACGCGTGGGACCTCGTGATGTGGGACAACCGGTGCGTGCTCCACCGCGGCCGGCCGTGGGACGCCACGCTCCACCGGCGCGTCATGCGCCGGACGACCGTGGCCGGCGAGGGCCCGACGGCCGATCCGCCGTTCGCCAGCCGCAGCGTCGCGTGGGACGGGATCATCCCCGAAGGCGTCGGGCTCTAGACGACGCCGTCCCTTCTCAGTCCCGCAATCTCCTCGGGCGCGTAGCCCAGCTCGCGCAGGATCTCCTCGGTGTGCTCGCCGTGCTGGGGCGCGGGGCGACGGATCGTGCCGGGCGTGCGCGAGAGCGTGGCCGGCAGCCCCTGCACCCTGATCTCACCGCGCTCGGGATGGCGCACGGGCCGCGCCAGGTCGAGATGCTGCACCTGCGGGTCCTCGAAGACCTGCCTGATGTTGTAGATCGGCCCCGAGGGGACGCCCGCACGGTTGAGGGCCTCGATCCACTCGGCGCTCGTCCGCTTCACGAGCACCTTGTCCAACTCGGCGTTCATCGCCTTGCGGTTCCGTGAGCGGTCGGGCAGCGTCTTGAAGCGCGGGTCGTCGATCAGCTCGGGCGCGCCGATCGCGGCGCAGAGCCGTCGGAACATCGTCTGCCCCGAGGCGGCGATGTTGATGTGACCGTCGGCGGTCGTGAAGACGCCGGTGGGGATGCCGGTGGGATGATCGTTGCCCGCCTGCGGCGGAATCGCGCCGTCGATCAGCCAGCGCGCCGCCTGGAAGTCGAGCATCGTCACCATCGCCTGAAGCAGCGAGGTGTGCACCCACTGTCCCCGGCCGGACCTCTCGCGCTCGAGCAGCGCCACCAGGATGCCCTGAGCGAGATAGAGCCCCGCGGTGAGGTCGGCGACGGGAATGCCCACGCGCACCGGCCCCTGGCCCGGCAGGCCCGTGATGGACATGAGCCCGCCCATGCCCTGGGCGATCTGGTCGTAGCCGGGCCGGTCGCGATACGGCCCCGTCTGGCCGAAGCCGGAGATGGACCCGTAGACCAGGCGCGGGTTGATCCGAGAGAGCGCGTCGTAGTCGATCCCGAGCCGTGTCTTGACGTCGGGCCGGAAGTTCTCCACGAGCACGTCGGCGCGGGCGACGAGGCGCTTGAGGATCTCGATCCCGCGCGGGTGCTTGAGGTCGAGCGTCATCGAGCGCTTGTTCCGCTGGAGATTCAGGAAGTCGAAGCCGAGCGACGTGGAGTCGCCCTCGATCTCCTCGCGCGCCTCCACCTTGATGACGTTGGCCCCCATGTCGGCAAGCTGGCGCACGGCGGTCGGGCCCGAGCGGGCGCGCGTGAGATCGACAACCGTGATGTGCTCGAGCGGCAGCTCCATCAGCGTGTCCCCGCGGGAAGAATCGCGGAGCCCGTCTGCGAGGCGGGATTGCGCCGTGTCCACGTCCCCGTGTCCACCGCGGCGAGGAAGTCGAGCACGGCGCGGTTGAACGCCTCCGGCTCCTCCAGGTTGATCGTGTGGCCCGACTTCGGGATGACGACGAGCGCCGCCGTCGGGATCTTGCGTTTCATGAAGATCGCCGGCTCGAGGCACGGATCGTCCTCGTCGCCCGTCATGATCAGCGTCGGCACCTCGAGCTTTTCGAGCCGGTCGCCGAGGTCGAAGATCGAGGGCCGTGTCTGCTGCACGCCGCGCAGCGTGAGCACGTGGCCGCGGGCCGACCCTTCCGCGAGCCGCGTGTGGAACTCGCGCCAGCCCATCGGGTCCTTGTCCATGAGCTGCACGCGCGTCGGGCCCCTGGCGTAGATGTCGGCGGTCTTGGCCATGCCGTCTTCCTCGAAGCGCCGCGCCGTCAGCTCCGCGTCCGCGTGGAACTTCGCGCGGTCGCCCGGCACGCTGCCGTAGCCCGCGCCCGCGACGACCAGCGAGAGCGCGCGCTCCGGGTGGCGCAGGCCGAAGTGGAGCGTCGCATAGCCACCCATCGAAAGCCCGCACACATGGGCCTTCGCGATCTTCAGGGCGTCCAGGAGACCGCGAATGTCGTCCGCGGCCTGGTCCTGCGAGTAGGCCTTCGGATCCTCCGGCACGTCCGACGGCGGGTAACCACGCGCGTTGAAGGAGATCGTGCGATAGCGGCGGGAGAAGAAGCGCCCCTGGAGGTGCCAGCTCCGGTAGTCGCCGGCGAACTCGTGGACGAAGACGAGCGCCAGACCCTGGCCCGCTTCCTCGTAGTAGAGATTGACGCCGTTCGCACGCGCCGTCGGCATCAGTCGGACCAGGAGAAGTTCGCCTTGAGGATCTCGAACTTCTTCTTCCCGCCGGGCAGCTCGGCCGTCGCCGTGTCGCCGACTTTCTTGCCGATCAGGGTGCGCGCGAGGGGGGCGAGGACCGAGATCCTGCCGCGAGCCGGCTCGGTTTCGTCGGAGCCGACGATCTGGTATCGGTATTCCTTCCCGCTCTCGTCCTCGAGGAGCACCGTGGAGCCGAAGGTGACGCGGTCGCCGCCGATCGGGGGCTCGATCACCTCGGCGTTGCCGACCTTGGCCTCGAGCGCCGCGATCCGGCCCTCGATGAAGCCCAGCTTTTCCCGCGCGGCGTGGTACTCGGCGTTTTCCGACAGATCCCCGTGCGCGCGCGCCTCGGCAATCGCCTTGGAGGTCGCCGGCCGCTCGACGCGCTTGAGACGCTCGAGCTCCTCCTTGAGCTTCTCGTGGCCCGCGCGGGTCATCGGCGTTCGCTGGACCGACATGGCCTTTACCTTAGCACGCGGCCCGGATGGACTCCTCAGCCCCGTCGCGACGTGGGCGTGTAGTGGACCTCGACCTTCGCGTTCACGCGCGCGGCGTTGACCCAGGACTCCCACGCCTGGCCTCGCTTCTGCGTGAGCACCTCCTGCGTGACCTTGTCGCGCTCGGCCGCCAGCGCGCCGAGGTTCGGCGGCACGCGCTCGAGCACCTTGAGCACGTAGTAGCCCTGCTGGGTCCCGACCGGCGCCGTGACGAAGCCGAGCGGCGCCTGGAGCGCCGCCAGCATGGCGTCGCCGGGCAGCTTCTCCGCGGGCTTCGCGCGCGAGAACCGCGGGGTCTGCCCCGTGACGGCGCCCGCCTTCTTCGCCGCCGCGAGGAGGTCGCCGCGTCTCGCCTCCTCGGCGAGTTGCCTGGCGCGCTCGAGCGCCTGGGCCGCCGCCTTCTCGCGCCTCACCGCGAAGGCCACCCGGTCCTTGATCTCGGCGAGCGCCGGCACGCCCGCCGGGATCGTCTCGACGGCCTTGAGCAGCACCAGCCCGGCGGCCGTCTTCACCGGCGGCGACACGCCGCCCGGCGTCAGGTTGAAGGCCGCCTCCTCGAGCGGATTGGGCCCGCCGCCGCCGGCGAAACGGCCCGTGCGAGCGACGCTGGACTCGGAGGCGGCGAGGCCGAGCTCCTTCGCCTGCCCCGTGAAGTCCTTCGCGGCCAGCAGCTTCGGCCGGATCTCCTCGGCGCGGGCGGTCATCACTTTCTCGGCCGCCTCGGCCTCGAGCCTGGCGCGAATCTGCGCGGCGACATCCTTCAGCGGCTTCTTGCCGGCCTCGCGGACGTCCAGGACCTTGATCGCGTGGAAGCCGAACGGCGTGCGCACGGGCTCCGGCGAGATCGCGCCTTTCTTCAACGCGAAGAGCGCCTGCTCGAACTGCGGGACCATCTCGCCCCGGCGGACCCAACCGAGGTCGCCCCCGTTCGGCGCGGAGCCCGGGTCCTCGGAGTTGTCCCTGGCGAGTTTGGCGAAGTCGCCGCCAGCCTTCGCGCGTCGGATGACGTCGGCGACCTTGGCCCGTGCCTTGTCCTCCCCCTCGCTGCCGCCGGCCTCGGGCACGCGCACCAGCACGTGGGAGGCGCGCGCCCGGCGCGGCTCCTCGAACTCCGTCGCGTGCTCCCGGTAGTAGCGCTCCACCGCGTCGTCCGCCACGGGCTTGAGGAAGTCTTTCCAGGCAAGCGTCACGGAGAGGACCTTGCGGCGCTCGGGCTGTCGGAACTCGTCAGGATGCGCGCTCAGGTACTTCCCGAGCTCGTCGTCGCTCGCCGTCGCCGCGGCGAAGAGCGGCCCGAGCTCGACCAGCGCCCACGCCGCACGGACCTCCTCGCGGCGCAGGACGAGGGCGTGCTCGACTTCCGCGGGCGTGACCTTCACGCCGCTCGTCACGAGCCCCCGTATCCTCCTGGACGTCAGCTCACGACGCACATCGTCGACGTACGCAGACTCGCGAATACCGGCGCGCTTGAGGACCTCCTCAAAGCGCCGCCGCGTGAACCTGCCGTTTTCATGGAACGCGGACTGCGCGTTGACTTCGGCGTTCACCTCGTCGTCGGTCGCCTCGAGCCCTTCGGTGCGCGCTCTCTGGACGACCAGGGCCTCCTGAACGAGCGCGTCCATCACCTGCCGATCGAGGCCGAGTCGCTCGGCCAATTCGGCGGTCATCGGCTGCCGCGAGGACTGCGAATACATATTCGCGTAGGCCTGATAGGCGCGCTCGTAGCGCGCGAGCGGGATCGCCTCTCCGTTGACCGTCGCGACGGCGTCGCGGCCCGAGCCGTCGCCGAACCCCCGCTGGCCGAAGACGAAGAGCGAGGCGATGAACGCCCCGATCACCAGGAGGAGGCCCACCTGGAGACTTCGCCGGTACCGCCGCATGAACGTGATCATCGGCGCGCGCTACGCCTCTGGATCGAGCGGCTGGACGCGAGGCCCGGTTCCGCCCTCGTCCTCGGGCACCACCCGGCGGGCCACGGTGATGAACCCGGTGTGCGCGACCATCCGATGGAACGGCCGGACCGACTGACCCTCGATGTTCCACGGCCGGTAGAGCGTCTCGAACGTCTCGATCAGCGCCCAGTGCCGCTCGCGCTGGAGCGCGTCCACGACCTGATGGGACTGGACGATCGTCGGCACGTAGCACAGAAAGATGCCCCCCGGCCGCAGCTTGTCGGCGACGAGCGTCGTGAGCTTCCACGGCTCCGGCAGGTCGAGCAGCACGCGGTCCACCACGGCCTCCTCGGCGAGCCCGTCCTCGACGGGTCGCAGGCGCACGGTGAGGTTCGTCACCTCGCCGAGCCTCATGTGGATGTTCGCGAGCGCGCGCCGCGCGAACTCCTCGCGCTGCTCAAAGGTGATGATCCGCCCTTCGGGCCCGACCGCCCGCAGGAGCGCGAGCGTGAGCGCGCCCGAGCCCGTACCCGCCTCGAGGACGCGACAGCCGGGGTAGATGTCGGCCCAGAAGAGGATCATCGCGAGGTCCTTCGGATAGATCACCTGCGCGCCACGCGGCATATCGAGCACGTACTCCGCGAGCGTGGGTCGGAGCGCCACGTAACGCAGGCCCATCGAGGAACGCACCCACGTCCCCTCGAGCTGCCCGATGATCGCGTCGTGCGCGATCCAGCCGCGGTCGGAGTGGAACGTCTCCGACTTGCGAAGGAAGATCAGGTGGCGCTTGCCCCGCGCATCGATGAGCAGGACCTGCTCACCGTCCTGGAACGGGCTACCTTCGTTCACTGTATCGGGTGCCGCGGGGCCGGCCCACTCGGTGGGTGGCCTGAGACAAGGTGCGACCCGGCTCCGTTCGGCGTGTCGCTTCTCATTCCAGCTTCACCTGGCGACGCGCGGCGCGGGCAGGAATCGGGCGGTGACGAACCCCACGAGCGGCATGAGCGCGCTGACCGTGAGCGCCGCCGGCAGGCCCCAGCGGTCGGCGACCCAGCCGAGCGCCGTGACGCCGAGGCCCCCGGCGCCGATGGCGAAGCCGACGATGAGCCCCGAGGCCATCCCCGCGTTGCGGGGCAGGTAGGCCTGGCCGAGCACGATCGACACCGAGAAGCTCGACGTCAGCACCGCGCCGTAGAGCCCCAGCATCACGAACGCGAGGACGCCGGTCGTCTCCAAGAACACGAGCCCGAAGGGAATCGCGGCGAGGAAGACCCAGCGCATGAAGGGACGCGCGCCCCAGCGGTCGGCGAGGGGGCCCGCGACCACCGTGCCGAGAGCGCCCGCGCCGAGGAAGACGAAGAGCAGCGGCCCGACGAGCCGCGGGTCGGATTTCAGATAGTCCACGTAGTAGAAGGGGACGAAGGTCGTGAATCCGAGCTGCGCCCACGAGCGAATCGCGACGAGAAAGATCAGGAGCGCCATCGCCCCGGGCATGTTGACGCCGCGCGCGGACGCGGTCGTCGCGGCGCGGGGCACCGCCGCGCGGTCGATGTGCGGCAGAACGGCCAGGAGGAGGCCGCCCACGATCACGGTCGGCACCAGCATGCCGAGCGTGCCGGCGAGCGAGAACCCGGTGACGAGGCTCGTGATCACCGGGGGTCCGAGCGCCATGCCGACGTTGCCGCCGAGCGAGAACCACGAGAGCGCGGTCGCCTTCCGATCGCCCGCCATGCCCGTCGCGGCCTTGTAGCCCTCCGGGTGCCACGCCGCGACGCCGAGTCCCATGACGAGCACGAGTCCGAGCACCGCGAGGTAGCCCGGCGCGATGCCCGTCAGCGCGAGGCCGGCGCCAGCGAGGAACACCGACGCTGGCAGGATCCAGCGCCGCGCGATCTGGTCGGAGAGGTAACCGAAGACCGGCTGGATCAGCGACGAGGTGAGCGTGCCGACGAGGACGATCGTCGCCGCCTCCGCATACGAGAGGCTGTGCGCGTTCCGGAGGAACGGCAACACCGCGGGGATCGAGCCCTGGTTCAGGTCGATGACGAGATGACCGAACGCCAGGAGCCCGATGAGCTTGGTGTGGGGCTTGACGCGCTCGACGGCGGCGACGAACGAGGTGGCGGCGGCCCCCTGGAGGACCGCTGGCTTCGAATCAGCCATGACCTGCCAATGGTACACTACTCGTCGCCGTGGACGCATCCCGCGCCGGTCTCAAGGTCCGCGAGCTCGGTCACGTCTCCCTCTTCGTCCGCGACCTCGAGGCGACGCGACGGTTCTACCGCGACATCCTCGGGCTCGCCGAGACCGGCACGGGCAAGGGCGGGCGCATCGTCTTCTTCTCCGCCGGCGTCCATCACCACGACGTCTCGTGCGAGCTGGCGCGCGCGGAAGGCCCCGGAGCGCAGCCCAAGGGCGTGCCGGGCCTGTACCACATCGCCTTCGACGTCGGGAGCTCGCTCGCGGAGCTCGGCGCCGCGCGCCGGTGGGTGGAGGCTCGCGGGCTCACACCGTTCGGCGAGACGCCGAGCTCGTTCTGCGTGCGCGACCCAGACGGCCACGAGATCGAGCTCTACGTCGAAGTCGCGCCTGAGTCGCGCGTCTCCGACACGGGGACCCGCACGCGCCACATCGAGACGACGCCCGCGGCGAGCGCCAGGACGACGACGCCGAACGCGGGCAGATAGCTGCCCCAGACGTCGTACATCGTCCCGCCGAGCCACGCGCCGAGCGCCTCTCCGGGGCCGACGGCCAGCGCGAGCCAGCCGTAGATCGAGCCGAAGGACGCGCCCGCGAAGACGTCGGCCGCGCGTGCGGAGTGGACGATCCCCGTCGAGCCCTGCGCCATGCCGTAGAAGAGGACGTACAGCGCGAGCCACCACGGAGCCGCCGTCGTCCGCAGAAGCACGAGGCAGCCGATGCCCGCGGCCGCGCTGGCGTACGTGATCGTGAGCGTCTCCGCGCGCCCGAGCCGGTCGCAGAGGACGCCCGTCGTGAGGCGCCCGGCGAGGCTCACCAGGCTCACCGCGCCGAGGGCCGTCGCCGCCCGCGCGGGGGCAATCCCCTGATCGATCGCGTACGCGACCATGTGGACGTTCATGACCGGGAACGCGAACGCGCTGAAGAAGCGCGTCGCCGCGAGCCACCAGAACGGTCGCGACCGGATCGCGCCCGCGACGGTCCACGCGGCGGGTGGTTCCCGCGGTGCAAGGCGCCCGGCGTGTCCGTCACCGGGCAGGCGCTGGAAGGCACTCAGCGGCAGGACGATCAGCATGAGCAGCGCGGCCCAGACCAGAAGCGTCTCGCGCCAGCCGAGCGCGGACACGAGCGCCTGCCCCAACGGGATGAAGCAGAACGCGCCGAAGCCCGTCCCGAGATCGGCGACGGCGATCGCGCGCCCGCGCGCTCCGGGGTACCAGAGCGCGGCGAGGATCAGGTTCGCCTGGCTGCCGAGCGCGGCGAGGGCGAGGCCGCCGAGCACACCGTAGGTCAGCACGAGGAGCGGCAGCGAGTCGACCCGGCTCGCGAGCGCAAAGGCGAGCACCCCGAGCACGGCGCCCCCCTGGAAGAGGCGGCCGGGCCCCAGCCGGTCGAACGCCCAGCCGACGAGCGGGCCGCTGACGCCGCCGAGGAGCAGCGCCGCCGATTGCACCGTCGCGACCTCGCCGCGCGACCCGCCGAACTCGGCGATGAGCGGCAGGTAGAGGACGGCGAACGCCATGAGGATGCCGTTCTGGATGGCGAGCGTCACGGCCGCGATCGCGAGGGCGCGTCGCGCGTGGCGCTCGGCCGGCCGGGCGTCCGTCACCCGGCCAGATCGACTCGCCGCTGCGCCAGCGCCGCCTCGATCGACTGCAGGAGGTGGGGAGGGTCGATCGGCTTCGTCACGTGGTCGAAGGCGCCAAACGCGAGGCTCCGCTTGGCCAGCTCGATGTTCACGCTCTCGTTCAGCATGATCACCTTCGCGGCGGGGACCAGCGCGACGATCGCGGGCAGCACCCCGACGCCGCTGAGCCCGGGCATCTCCACGTCGAGCAGCACGAGGTGGGGCGCCCTCTCCACGACCGCGCGCACGCCGCTGGCGGCGTCACTCATGAGACGGACCTCGTAGCCCGCCGCGGCGAGAACCTCCTCGAGCCTGTCGCGCAGCTCCGGCTCACCTACCACGACGAGAATCTCCGGCACCGCGGACACCGCCGCTGCGGCGCTCGGCGCGTCAGGTGGAGGCGCGGACGGCGCGCTCTCCACCGGCGCGAGTGGCACACTCTCCGCCGGCGGGGGCGGCACGCTCTGCACTGGCGCGGGCGGCGCAGTCTCCACCGCCAGGGGCGGCACGCTCGCCGGCGGCGCGGGCGGCGCCGTCTCGGCGCGGAGCGCCGCGACCACGTCCGCCGGCGAGAGCGGCTTCGTGAGCACGGCCACCGCGCCGAGCGCGCGGGCCTGCGGGTGCAGCTCCTGGTCCGACGCGCCCGTGATCACGACGATCTTGATGCCCCGGTCGAACGCGCGGATCCGCTTGATCGCCTCGAGCCCGCCCAGGCGCGGCATCACGAGGTCCAGCACGACGCCGGCCGGCCGAGTCCGCTTGACCTGCAGCAGCGCCTCCAGCCCGTCCGCCGCCTCGACGACGTCGAACCCCTCGCTTCGCAGGAGCTCGCCGACCGCCGCGCGCATGTCGCGATCGTCGTGCACCACCAGGACCTTCGGCGCCGCGCTCACAGGCCGAAGGCGTCGAGGCCGGTGATGTCCCGGCCGATGATCAGCGTGTGGATGTCGTGCGTGCCCTCGTAGGTGTTCACGGTCTCGAGGTTCAGCATGTGGCGGATCACGGGGTGCTCGTCCACGATGCCCGCGGCGCCCATGATGTCGCGCGCCATACGGGCGGTGTCGAGCGCGATCTGCGCGTTGTTCATCTTGGCCATCGAGATCTGCTGGGCTCGCGACTTGCCCTGATCCTTGAGCCGGCCGAGCCGCAGGACCAGGAGCTGCGCCTTCGTGATCTCGGTGATCATCCAGACGAGCTTCTGCTGGACGAGCTGGAACGAGGCGATCGACTTGCCGAACTGGATCCGCTGCTGCGCGTACTGGAGCGCCCAGTCGTAGCACGCCATCGCCGCGCCCACCGCGCCCCACGCAATACCGTAGCGCGCCTGGGAGAGGCAGCCGAGCGGCCCGCGGAGCCCTTTCACGTTCGGGAGCTTGTTCTCGAGCGAAATCTGACAATCCTGGAACGACAGCTCCGAGGTGATCGAGGCGCGCATCGAGAACTTGCCGTGGATGTCGAGCGTCGAGAAGCCGGGCGTGCCGCGCTCGACGAGGAAGCCCCCGATCTCGCCGTCGTCCTCCTTGGCCCAGACCACGGCGACGTCGGCGATGGAGCCGTTGGTGATCCAGAGCTTGGTGCCGTTCAGGACGTACGCGTCGCCCTGCCGCCGGGCGCGCGTCTTCATCGAGCCCGGGTCGGAGCCATGGTCGGGCTCGGTGAGACCGAAGCACCCGACCTTCTCGCCCGTAGCGAGGCGCGGGAGCCATTTCTCCTTCTGCGCCTCGGAGCCGTACGCGTCGATGGGGTACATGACGAGGCCCGACTGGACCGACGCCACCGAGCGGAGGCCCGAGTCGCCGCGCTCGAGCTCCTGCATGATCAGCCCGTACGCGACGTTGTTGAGCCCGGCGCACCCGTAGCCCTTGAGCGTGGCGCCGAAGACGCCGAGTTCGCCGAGCTTCGGGATCAGCTGAACCGGGAAAGTCCCCGCGCGGTGGTGCTCGGTGACCACAGGGAGGAACTCGGCCTCCACCCAGTCGCGGACCGCGTCACGAACCATTCGCTCCTCTTCCGAGAGGAGGTCTTCGATCTCGTAATAATCGACGCCGCGGAATTTCTCCATGGCCTAGTCCTTCCGACGCAACGCCGATGCTAGAGCCTGATCGGGTTGAAGTCCGTCTCGTAGTCGTAGGCGTCCACGTGCTCGCTCGCCTTGAGATAGGCCACGGTCGCGTACGTGAGCGGCGTCGCCGCCGCTTCGTACGCCACCTTCACGGCCCACTGCGCGACGATGATGGCCCCGAGGGCGCGCGCGGGCACCGTGCCGGCGAAGGCGAGCGTCACGAAGATCACGGTGTCGAACGCCTGGCCGACGAGCGTGGAGCCGACCGTCCGCGTCCAGAGCCAACGCCCCTGCGTCAGGATCTTCATCTTGGCCAGCACGAAGGAGTTGGAGAACTCGCCCGCCAGGTAGGCGACGAACGACGCCAGCAGGATCCGCGGCGTCTGCCCGAGGATCTCCTCGTAGGCGCTCTGGCCCTTCCAGAACGGCGCCGCCGGGATCTCGGCGCCGACCCAGATCGCCGCGACCATCAGCGCGTTGCACGCGAAGCCGAGCCAGATCACACGCCGCGCCGTCGCGTAGCCCCACACTTCCGTCAGGACGTCGCCCAGGACGTAGGAGAGCGGGAAGATCACGATGGCCGCCGTCAGGACCACCCCGCCAACCGTGATGAGCTTCGTCGCGATCGTGTTCGCGGTCAACAGGCACGTGACGAACACCGAGGCGCAGGTGATCAACCGCCAGCTCATGGCCGTTCCCCCTCCGAGGTCCTAAACGTTCGTCAGGATCGCGGGCGGCTCCTCGCCGAGCGCCTTCTCGAGGGCCCGCGCGAGCTCGGCGTCGTGCTCGTGGCTCATCGCGAAGATCCGGCATTGGGCGACCTTGCCCGGCAGGTACTTGAGGATCTCCGTCAGGGGCGCCTCCGAGACGGTGTCCGTCGCCGAGTCGTAGACGTAGATCTGGCGGTCGCCCATCTTCAGCGGGTTGAGCGGCCGTGGGTCCTGCAGCGCCATATCGATCTTGAACGGATACCCTCTGAGCCCGGGCGGCAGGAACACCCTCACCCGTTCTTCGACATCCTCCGCCTTGAGGAACGCCTGGCCGCGCTTGGGCTCGAAGAGGTCGAGGACGACCTCGTGCGACATCCGCCACTTGAGCTTCCGGTCGAGGATGTGCCGCCACTCGACGCCGAGCCTCTGTCTCGACGCCTCCTCGGCGTCGTGCCAGCGCCCGACGTCCTCGAGCAGCGTCCACTCCGTCAGGTGCAGGTACGGGTGGAGCTCCTTGCGGAGGTCGTAGGGGAACGCGATCCGCATCGTGTCGCGGAAGATCTCCTTGAGGTGCAGGTCGATGCCGCGCGTCGTCCGGTGGTAATAGACGTTCGTGTACATGTAGAAGCGGGCGTTCAGGAACATCGTGAACGCCTGGAGCCCGCCGCGGTCGAGCGTCAGCCCTTTCTCGGAGAAGAACGAGTAATAGATGATCCGCTCGATGTCGATCGGGCCGACCGCGACGCCGCACATATAGGCGTCGCGCAGGACGTAGTCCATGTTGTCGGCGGTGAAGACGCCCGAGAGGAGCGGCTTCAGGAACGGGAGCCACTTCGGGTGCGACTCGAGCGGGTGCGTGTACGTCTTGCCCATCAGATAGCAGATCCACTCGGGATCGATGGCCTCGCCGGCGTTGAAGCGTCCGCTCGGGCTCCGCCGGAGATTCCGGAGGACGTCGGCCAGCTCCTCGCGGATGATCCGCTGGCCGATGAGCTCGTGGCTCAGGTCGTAGTCGACGAGGAAGTTATCGTCGAAGAAATGGCCGAACGGCCCGTGGCCGACGTCGTGCAAAAGCCCCGCCATGCGCAGCAGCTCCTCGATCAGCGCCGGCGAGGGTGCCTGGGGAAAGATCGCGCGCAGCGACGGGTAGAGCTGCTGGGCCATGCGGCCCGCGAGGTGCATCGCGCCGAGCGAGTGCTGGAACCGGCTGTGCTCGGCGGCGGGGAACACCCAGCGCGCCGACTGGAGCTGCGGCACGCGGCGCAGCCGCTGGACCCACGACGTGTCGATCAGGTCCTGCTCGGTCGCCTCGCCCGGGATCGCGCCGGCGCGGGTGTAGAGGATGTACTGATGGATGGGGTCGGCGATGAGGCCGCGCCCCTGATACGTGTCGGCGGCGCCCTTCACGACCTACCGCCGCTCGTACTGCTTCTCGTAGTACGCGCGGAACTCGCCGGACTTGAGTGGCCGCCACCACGCCTCGTGCTCGCGGTACCAGGCGACGGTCGCCGCGAGCGCGTCGCCGAAGCGGTGGCGAGGCGTCCAGCCGAGCTGGTGGATCTTCTTCGAGTCGAGCGAGTAGCGCCGGTCGTGGCCCGGCCGATCCTTCACGGGCTGGATCAGGGTCTCGGGCTTCCCCAGGAGATGGAGGATCTGGCGCGTCAGCACGATGTTCTCCACCTCGTGGCCGCCGCCGATGTTGTAGACCTCGCCCTCCCTGCCCTTCCGGAGCACCAGGTCGATCGCCGCGCAGTTGTCCAGCACGTAGAGCCAGTCGCGGACGTTCCGGCCGTCGCCGTAGAGCGGCAGCGGCCGGTCCTCGAGCGCGTTGGTAATGAAGAGCGGGATCACCTTCTCAGGGTACTGGCACGGGCCGAAGTTATTGGACGAGCGCGTGATGAGCACGGGGACCCGGTGGGTGTGCCAGTACGCGAGCGCCAGGAGGTCGCCGCCCGCCTTCGAGGCCGAGTACGGGTTCGTCGGACGCAGCGGATCGCTCTCCCGCGACGAACCGCGCTCGACGGAGCCGTAGACCTCGTCCGTCGAGATGTGGACGAAGCGCGGGATCCTGAGGTCCTTCACCGCCTCGAGCAGGGTGAACACGCCGAAGACGTCGGTCTTCAAGAACTCGTCGGGCTCCATCAGCGAGCGGTCGACATGGGTCGAGGCGGCTAGGTTCACGACGGCGTCCACGCCGTGCGCGACGTCACGGACGAGCTTGGCATCGCAGACGTCGCCGTGGACGAAGGCGTAGCGCGGGTCGGCCTCGACGTCCCTCAGGTTCGCCGGGTTGCCCGCGTAGGTGAGCTTGTCGAGATTGACCAGGGTATCGTCGGGGTGCGCTGCGAGGACGTGCCGGACGAAGTTGGAGCCGATGAAGCCGCTTCCGCCGGTGACCAGCAGCTTCAACCGTCTAGCCCCGCGTCACGTCCCATGACGGCACGCCCGGGGCGATGCCAGATGACCAGCATCGCGAGGCCCGAGGGAGGAGCCTCCCCACGCTCCCGTGGTTGTACGTGAGGATCGGCGACGACCGAGAACGAAGCGAGGCGACGTCAGCTGGCATCGCCCTATCCCCGCGTTACGTCCCATACGTCGGCGCCCGCGTAGTCCCACGGCAGCCGCCCCTCGTCGCACGTCGCGGGCTCGGGCGAGAAATGAAGGTCGGTGAAGTAGATGATCCGTCCCGTCGCCGCGCCGAGATTCCGCACGCCGTGGGCCACCCCCGGCGGGATGCGCAGCAGTCGCGACGCACCGTCACCGAGCACGAGCCGCGAGCGCACGCCCTCCGTCTTCGAGCCCTGACGGACGTCGACGAGGACGACGAGCATGCGGTCGCCCGGAGGCACGTACCAGATGTCGGTCTGGCGCGTGTGCAGGTGGAACGCCTTGATCGCCCCGGGGCTGAGCTCGCTGTAATTGATCTGTCGCAGCGCGAAGCCCGCGAACGCCGCGGCCCGCCCGTCACTGAGCCGCGCCAGCTCGGTCAGCGTCCCAGCGTCATCGGCAAACCGCTTGAGCTCGACGAGCTCGATGCCGTCGATGGACGGTCCGGGCCCGTAGGACTGCATGTGGAAGGCGCGCTTCGCCTGAGGGGTGAATTCCATCGGCGCCGGCTCGATCTTACGGCTCCGACTCGATCAGGCGCAACAGGTACTGCCCGTAGGAGTTGTCCTTCATCGGCTTGGCGACGCCCACGACGTCGTCCGCCGTGATGTAGCCCATGCGGTACGCGATCTCCTCGATGCAGGCGACCATGAGTCCCTGGCGCTCCTCGATCGTCTGGATGAACGTCGAGGCTTGCAGGAGCGCCTCGTGAGTGCCCGTGTCGAGCCACGCGATCCCGCGGCCGAGCTTCTCGACGCGGAGCTGCCCGCGGCGGAGGTACGCCGTGTTGACGTCCGTGATCTCGAGCTCGCCGCGTGCCGAGGGCGTGAGACCCGCCGCGATCTCCACGACCCGGTTGTCGTAGAAGTAGAGGCCCGTCACCGCGTACGGCGAGCGTGGGCGCGCCGGCTTCTCCTCGAGACCGACGGCTCGGCCTGTCGCGGCGAACTCGACGACGCCGTAGCGCTCGGGATCGCGGACCCAGTAGGCGAACACCGTCGCGCCCGAGGGTCGACTGGAGGCGCGCTTGAGGTAGTCGGGGAAGCCGTGGCCGTAGAAGATGTTGTCCCCGAGCGCCAGCGCGACGCGATCCCTGCCGATGAAGCGCCGGCCGATGACGAACGCCTGCGCCAGACCTTCGGGGCGCGGCTGCACCTCGTACTCGATGCGGAGGCCTACGTGGCCGCCGTCGCCGAGCAGCCGCTGAAACGCGCCCTGGTCCTGGGGCGTGGTAATGATCAAGACGTGGCGGATCCCGGCGAGCATGAGCGTCGAGAGCGGGTAGTAGATCATCGGCTTGTTGTAGATCGGGACGAGCTGTTTGCTCATCGCGAGGGTCAGCGGAAAGAGGCGGGTGCCGGAGCCTCCGGCAAGGATGATCCCCTTTATGGAATTCGCCATGGATTCTTGAGAGTATAACAGCCGCCCTTGACTCCAGCGAAGGCGCTGGACGGGCAATCCCCCTTGAACCGACCGGAAATAGGGGTAATATCGGACCCATGAAGACCCTGAAGGAGATGCTCTCGGAAGCACGGCAGGTCGTACCAGAGGAAGGGCCTGAGCAACTCCAGCGCCGTCTGAAGTCGGGAGAACCGGTCGTCGTCATCGACGTTCGTGATCCCGACGAGTACCGCGACGGCCACATCGAGGCGGCCACGAACATCAGTCGCGGCTTCCTCGAGTTCAGGGTCGGCACCGCGGTGACCAACCCCTCGACGCCGGTCGTCCTCTACTGCCAGACGGGGCTCCGCTCCGTGCTCGCGGCGAAGGCGCTCAAGGAGCTCGGTTACGCGACCGTCATCAACCTCCAGGGCGGTTACCAGAAATGGGTGCAGTCGGGATTCCCGGTCGTCCGCGAGGTTCCGATGACGGCCGACCAGATCCAACGCTACAGCCGCCACTTCCTGCTCCCGCAGGTGGGCGACCGTGGGCAGCGCAGGCTCCTGCGTTCCAAGGTGCTCCTGATCGGCGCCGGTGGGCTTGGCTCGCCGGCCGCGCTCTACCTGGCGGCCGCCGGCGTCGGCACCCTCGGCCTCATGGACGGCGACGTCGTGGACATCACGAACCTCCAGCGCCAGGTGCTCCACACGACGGCGGAGATCGGTAAGCCGAAGGTCGAGTCGGGCGCGCGCACGATCAAGGCGCTGAACCCAGACGTGAACCTGATCCCACTGCCAATGCGCCTCACCGTCGACAACGTCATGGACATCATCAAAGATTACGACCTCATCGTCGACGGCTCCGACAACTTCGAGACGCGCTACCTCGTCAATGACGCCTGCTACCTCGCCGGCAAGACCAACGTCCACGGCTCGATCTTCCAGTTCGAGGGCATGGCGACGGTCTTCGCGCCGAACGAGGGCCCCTGCTATCGGTGCCTCTACCCCACGCCGCCGCCGGCCGGCCTCGTCCCCTCCTGAAGTGAGGCTGGCGTCCTGGGCGTGCTCCCAGGAGTGATCGGGCTGGTGCAGGCGACCGAAGCGGTGAAGCTGCTGCTCGGGATCGGCGAGCCGCTGATCGGGCGGCTCCTCACCTACGACGCGCTCGGCATGCGCTTCCGCGAGGTCAAGCTGCGCCGCGACCCCAAGTGCCCGGTGTGCGGCACGTCTCCGACCATCACGGACCTCTCGATCCACGTGAACGGCGGCGGCGCCTGCGAGATCACGACCGACAGCCACCGCGAGCGCGTGAGCGACGCGGTGGGCGCCCTGCCCAAAGCCGGCGGCTGACCGCGACGCGCGCGCTGGCCTGCTCGGGGCCGAAGAGCCCGGTCCTAGGACGGACGAGCGGGACGACGCCGTGTCCGCACGCTGCGACGCGCTTCTGGCGTGCCGGCCGCGTGCGCGCCTCGTGGGACGGGATCCTGGTCCTTCCCCACGTCGGCGGTGGCCTCGACCCCGGGCGCGGCCCGCTCGTCGCCGACCTCTCCGTCGAGAACCCGGGCGGCTTCGCGGCGAGCGAGCCATTGCGTCAGGTCGTTGCTCCCGGATATCAGCTGGACGCGCAGTCGTATGCGGCTCTTGGGCATTGGCTTACCGGAGCCGTTCCAGCACGAAGCGCGCGCCCGTCACACACGCCGCGGTCGCGGAGAGCGCGGCGCCGAGCGGCATCACCTTGAGGCCCGTGCTGTGAATGGTTCCCGACCTCCCGGGACTACGCGGTGCAAAGCAAACTCCATCCCTGAAAGGCAAACAGAATTCGGAACTTACGCTGCGCGACAGGCGCCCACTTTGGCACCCCGCATCCGCCGGGCGCGCCCACTTTGACACCCGCGGGCAGCTTGCGGTTCCGCGCCG
>QHTD01000334.1 GCA_003220675.1 Candidatus Rokuibacteriota bacterium
CGGCTCGGCTTCGACGTCCTCCAGCCCGTGTCCGTCATCCAGGAGGAGATCGCCAAGGATCCGACGTCGTCGATCGCGGTGGCCTACATCGTCGCGACAAAGAACGGCACCCCGCCGGGCGCAACGGCGAGCGTCGCGCAACTCATCAGCCTCATCCCGATCGCAGCCATGATCGCCGTGGACCCACGGCGTCGGCCCGTCAGGGCGACGGTCGCGTACGCGCTCGTGCTCTTCGTGGTCATGGCCGCGCGGCTCGGGTCGCTCCCGGCGTACCGTCCCCTCGTCCCGGGCGCGGGCGAGACGCTGGTGGCTCTCGGCGTCGCGCTCGTCGCGGGAGTCGTCGGAGGCTGGATGGCAGGCCGGCTCGCGGCACTGCTCGGGCCGGCGCCGCCGCGGACTCTGACTCAGCTGGGCTAGGGTTCCGTCCTCGAAGTCATGTTTTAAGGACCCGCCAGCACCCGAGGGCGGGGCCGACGGGCACGCGCGGCAGGGGTCGCGGGGACCCGTTCCCACCCGGGGGTAGCGGACGGGGCGCGCCCAGTTGGAGCCCAGCCGCAGCGGGGCAAGCGGACGCGTGCCGCGTGGTCCCCCGATCCCTGCCGCGCGTGGTGCGTCGGCTCCGCTCGGCGGGACGAGCGCGCTATCGTTGACATGACTTCTCAGACGGAAGACTAGCGACTGCGGCGCTGGTGCATGCGCTCCACGTGCCAGCCCCAGCGCTCGTCCTCCGTCACCGCGGGCGGGCCCCCGAGCGAGTCCACGTACCAGGCGAGCTCCCACAGCTCGTCGTCCTCGAGAACCTGGTAGTAGGACGGCATCGGCGTCCCGTCGAGACCCGTCAGCAGCGTGCGAACGATGTCGCGCGCCCCGGGGCCGCTCTTGAACGGCCGCTTCGTGAGATCGGTGGGCTTGATCGACAGGTCCTTCGCCGACGGGCCGTCGCCGCGCCCTTCCCGCCCGTGGCACTCGGCGCACTCGCCCTTGTCGTAGGCCCTCCGGCCGCGCGCGATCGCGTCGGGCGTGCGGGGTGGCTCGGGCGGGATCGCCAGCACCTTCGGCGGGCTTGCGGCGAATCGCGGCGAGAGGCTCTTGACGAACGCGATGACCGCGTCGACCTCGAGGGCGCTCAGGTGATCCTGCGGGACCATCGCGGTCGAGGGGACACCCTGCACGATGCTGCGCCGGAGGTCGGCGTCGGTGGGGACCTGCCCCGACGCGGTCGAGTGGAACTTGAAGCGTCCTTTCGTCAGGTCGCGAGGCTTATGGAGGAAGTGGTGGGCGGCCATGCCCTGGCCGTCGCCCCTCACCCCGTGGCAGACCGCGCAATTCTCCCGATAGACGCGCTCGCCGGGGGCGAGGTCCGCGCCCTGCCCCGCGACGCTCGACGCGGTCGCGAGGCACGCGAGGCCTCCGAGCAGCCCGAGCGCCCCGCGGCGCGGCGCCACGTCCTTGTACTCTCGGGTTACTCGAGGACGACGAGCTGACCGGCCACGTGCGCGGGGTGGAGGTGGCACTTGATCGGGAACACCCCGGCGCGGTCGGCGGCGAAGCTGACCGTCGCGGTCTTGTCTCCGGGGACGACCTCCTTCACGCCGAAGGCCGCGATCTCGTAGCCGTGCTCGTCCGCGTGCTTGTTGACGAGCCGGAGCGTGATCCGGTCGCCCTTCTTCGCCGCGACGGACGTCGGCTCCCAGATCTTGACGTCCTGCGGGCTCACGACGTTGACGACGGTGAGGCTGATCTCGGCCGCCCGGGCCACGACGACCGAACCGGCCGCCAGCGCCGCCACTAGCAACAGCACCACGAGCGCTCGGAAACGCGAGCGGGACATACGCGTCCTCCTTCAGGAGCGGTTGAACTCGTCTTTCGCCGCGCGCAGCCTCTCGGGCGCCGCGAGCAGGTCGAGCGCGGTCAGCGCGAGCGCCTTGGCGCCGGCGACGAGGCCCGCGCGCGCCATCGGCGAGCGCGCCCACTCCGCGAACTCGCGCGAGTGGCCGGGCACGCCGTCGGGGGAGATGCGGATGTAGGGGTGGATCGTCGGCAGCGCCTGACTCGTGGGATCGACGGTCACCTCGAGCCGGCACCCCGTGGCCGCCGCGGCGCCTTCGGCACACGCCGTGAAGCGCCGCAGGAGCTCCTTCACGGAATCGCTCGTGAGTGCGCGCAGGTAGAAGTCGGCGCGCGTATATTCGGGGATGATGTTCGGCTGCTCGCCGCCCTTGACGATGATCCCGTGGACGCGCGCGTCGGGGCGGAGCTGCTGGCGCAGCTGGTCGAGCGCCACGAAGAGCTGGATGACCGCGTTCAGCGCGTTGACGCCGCGCCAGGGCCACGACGAGGCGTGCGTCGCCTTGCCGTAGAACTCCGCCTTCACCTTGATGATGCCGAGCGTCGGCCGCCACACCTGCGTGCCGCAGCGCCCGTGGATCATCATCGCGGCGTCCACGCCCTTGAAGACGCCCGCCTCCATCAGCTTGACCTTGCCCGCGCCGCCCTCCTCGGCGGGCGTGCCGATCACCTGGATGCGGCCCGGGAAGGGGAGCGTGCCGAGCGCCACGGCCAGCGCCACACCCGCGCCCGTGCCCGCGGTCGCGATGACGTTGTGACCGCAGGCGTGACCGATGCCCGGCAGCGCGTCGTACTCGGCCATGATCGCGATCGTCGGCCCGGGCCCGGCGCCCTCGATCGTCGCGCGGAACGCCGTGGGGAGCCCCCCGACGGCCCGCTCGACCTTGGCGTCGTGCGTCTCGAGGAACTCGGTGAGCCACGCGTAGGCTTGCTCCTCCTTGAAGGCGAGCTCGGGATTGTCGTGGATCCGGTGCGAGAGGGCCTCGAGCTCGTCGGCGAGGCGGTCCACGGCCGCCGCAACCCTGGGCTTGAGCGATTCGACCCCGCCGCTCACCGTGCCGCCCTGAACTCGGCCTGCGCCTTCCCGACGAGCGATGGGTCGGCGAGCAGATCGAGCGTGGTCAGCGCCATCGCCTTCGCCGCGGTGAGCATCCCCTCGCGAGCGAGCGCGCTCTTCGCCGCCGCCTCGAAGGCCCGCGAGTGGATCGGCGTCCCATCCGGCGCGATCTTCACCATCGGCTGGATCGCCGGGATCACCTGGCTCACGTTGCCGATGTCGGAGGAGCCCAGGCGGTCCTTGAGCTCGGGCGACTCGCTCACGCCGAACGTCCTGAGGTTGGCGCGGAAGGCCTCGAGCAGCGTCGCGTTGCGCTTCATCGGCTCGTACACGGTGTCGCGGTGCTCGACGACCTTGAGCTCGCAGCCGGTCGCCTTCGCCGCCCCTTCGGCGCACTTGATCACGCGCTTCTCGAGCTCCCACATGTCGTCGATGTTGATGGACCGCACGAGGAAGGTTGCCGCCGCGAACTCGGGGATGATGTTCGGCGCTGCGCCGCCGTGAGTGATGATGCCGTGGATGCGCGCGTCGGGGCGCACCTGCTGGCGGAGCATCGCCACGTTGTTGTAGGTCTGGATCGCCGCGTCGAGCGCGTTCACGCCCTGCCACGGGTCGGCCGAGGCGTGCGCCGCCTTGCCCGTGAACTCGAAGCCGACACGGACGATGCCGAGGAGATCGGCGTGCGCGACCCACCGGTCGAAGCCGTGGACCATCATCGCGGCGTCCACTCCATCGAAGACGCCGCCCTTGATGAGCCGCACCTTGCCCCCGCCGCCCTCCTCGGCCGGCGTGCCGATGACCTGGATCTGCCCTTTCGGCAGCCGGTCGCGCACGGCGGCGAGGCCGGCGCCCGCGCCCACGCCCGCGGTGGCGATCACGTTGTGCCCGCACGCGTGACCGATCTGCGGCAGGGCGTCGTACTCGCAGAGGATCGCGATGGTCGGGCCTTCGCCGGTCCCGAGCATCGCGCGGAACGCCGTCTCCATGCCGCCGACGCCGCGCTCCACCGTGAAGCCCTGCGTGTCGAGGAACTCCGTGAGCCACGCGGCGGCCTTCGTCTCCTGGTAGCCGAGCTCGGGGTTGTCGTGAATCCTGTGCGAGAGCTTCTCGAGGTCGTCACCCAGGCGGTCCACCGCCCTGGCGATCATCTCCTGGAGAGGGGTCATGGCGGTCTCCTGGTCGTGATGTTTCGGGTGTGCGGCGCCGAGCGCGCCCCACACTATACCACCGCCCCAGTATGGTAGGATTCGCCGCGTGAAGCGTCGCGTCGAGCTCGGGGTCGCGATTCCCCAGACGCTGCTGGCGGGCTCGTTCGACGTCCGCAAGGTCCGCGAGTTCCTGGTGCGTGCCGAAGCGCTCGGCTTTCAGAGCGCGTGGGTCGTCGAGCAGATCCTGGGCTCGATCCAGAGCCTCGAGCCGGTCACGCTGCTCACGTACGCGGCGGCGTGCACGGAGCGGCTGCGGCTCGGCTCCGCGGTCTTGCTCACCGCGCTGCGGAGCCCGGTCCATCTCGCCAAGAGCCTCGCGACGCTCGACCACCTGAGCGGGGGGCGCCTGACCGTCGGGGTCGGGCTCGGCGGCAACCCGCGGATCTACCCGGCGTTCGGTCTGAGCGCGGCGCGACGCGCGGAGCGTTTCGCCGAAGGGCTCCGGCTCATGAAGCGTCTGTGGACCGAGGAGCGCGTCACCTTCGAGGGCGAGTTCTTCAAGCTCCACAACGCGTCCCTGCAGCCGAAGCCCCTGCAGAAGCCGCACCCGCCGCTCTGGTTCGGCGGGCACCACCCCAACGCGATCCGCCGCGCCGTGGAGCTCGGCGACGGCTTCATCGGCGCGGGCTCCGCCTCGACGGCGGCGTTCCTCGACGAGGTCAAGCTCCTGCGCGGCGTCCTCAAGGAGGCCGGGCGCGACCCCGCGACGTTCCCGCTCGGCAAGCGCGTCTACATCGCGGTCGACCGCGACCGCGCGCGGGCGGGGCGGAGGCTCACCGAGTGGTTCGGTGCCTTCTACGGCAAGCCCGAGCTGGCCGCCGAGGTGTCGGTGTGGGGCGACCCCGGGGAGTGCGTCGACCGGCTCTCCGCGATCGTTGCGGCGGGCGCCGGCTTTCTCATGCTGAACCCCGTCTTCGACGAGTTGGAGCACCTCGAACAGTTCGCGTCGCACATCACACCAAAGCTCTAGGGTGAGCGGGCGTCTGAGAGGAGCCACGATGGACGAAAAGCGCTTGCAGACGTTGCTCTGGATCGGATCGGCGGTCCTCATCGCCATGCTCGTCGCGTCGTTCACGACCGTGATCCGCGCGGCCCTCTCCGCGGCATCGTGAGGCGCCCTCGCGGGCGCACCCGGTGATGATCCGATGAGGGACCGCCGCCAACGCCAGAATCTGGAGGGCTGGCAGCGCCGGAAGGCACCGCCGGCGCCGCCCGTCCCGAAGCCTACGCGTCCGCCACGGCGCCCGCCGTCTCATCCCCCCGCGCCGCCGAAGCCCCGCTGAGTCTAACGCCGACTAAGGGCGGCCACGTGGCCGCCCGTCTGCATCCCTTCGGGTCGGGGACCGCTCAGTCGTCCTGCGTCTCTACCTCGGTGAGGCTAAAATCTTGCGTACCCGTCGTACCGGTTACGTCCCGCACACGGAGCGTCTTTGCCGGCACCGCCGCCGGGGTGGCGCAGCTTGCCGTCGCGGCGGGGGTGACGGCGTTCGCACTGGAGTTCACGTCCACGCAGAGGATATCGCCCACCGCAACCGTCATGAAACCCGGGGTGGTCGAGGTGACCTTGCACTCCAAGTGGTTGGACGGTGCGGCGCTGGTTGCCGGAACCTGCACGGTACCCCTGGCTTTGTCGTTCGTGCTCTCATTTTTTACCTCACACTTGCCGCCTGCGACAGGCTCCCACTTCGCCTCGACTGACTGACCTGCTGCGGCGGCGAAGACGCCCGGCGCTCCCGAGGTGCTCTCGGCCTCCGTCTGCGGGTCCTTGAAGATGGTGAAGGTGTCGCGGATGCCCCCGATGGAGTCCAGGAAGGTGGCGTCCAGGCGGTTGCCAGTCACGTCCAGGACCAACGAGCCCAGGACGTTGAGCGAGACGAACATGGCCGGGTGGTTCAGGGCGCCGCCGCTCGTGTGGCCCGAGCTTCCCAACACCGCGTACACGGCACCCAGGTGCGGGGACGGGCCTTCTGTCGGCTTCTGGTAGGTCCCATTGTCCGTGGGCCGTCCGTCTGCCCGACTCAGGATCATGGCGGGGACGAGCGTGCTGGAGGTGCCGTAATGGCCGTCGAGGAAGAAGGAGCGCTCGTACGAATGGCTATGGCCGGTGAGAACGAGATCGACACCGGCCTGCTCCAATAACGGCACGACGTTCTGCCGCATCTCGACGAGCGGCACCTCCGTATCCGAGTCGTGCGAGCCCTTGCTGTACGGCGGATGGTGCCAGTACGCGATGATCCAATCCTGGGTGGTCATGGCGAGGTCCGCCTGGAGCCAGCTCAGCATGGGCCCGCGGGGCGAGCGATCGGAGCCGAAGGAGTCCAGGACGATGAAGTGGATGTTGCCGTAGTCGAATGAGTAGTAAGCCTCGGTGCCGGAGACGACCCCACCGGCCTCCGCGTTCCGGGGGAGCGTGAAGATGTCGAAGTAAGGGCCGGTTTGGGTCACAGAATTCGCGGAGCGGCCCTCGTGGCTGCCGAATGTCGGCCAGAGCACCGATTTCCGAAGCATCGTCGGGTACATGTCGAAGACAGCCGCCTGATATTCGCTGTCTGTCCCCCTCGGGTAGGCGTTGTCCCCGAGCATCAACCACAGGTCGGTGTGCCGGGTGCCGGTGAAGGCGTAATATGCGTCGCGGACCGCGGCGGCATCGGCGTCGGCCGTCCCCGGATCACCCAGGACCCAGATGCGAGTCGGCTTCGACTTGCCCACCCGGGGAGCAGTCAGGAAGAAGGAGCTGGGGTCGTTACCGGCCAGTATCTTCGTCGTCGTCCCGACCGCGTAGTAGTAGACCGTATTGGGAAAGAGGCCCGAGAGCGTGACCTCGTGCTCCGTCTGCGATGCGGCGTCGTCGACGGCGGAGGTGAGGCTGCCGGGCGCGTTTCCAAAGAGCACTCGGCTGTCCGTGGCGACGTCGGTGCGCCAGCGGACGACCACGCCGGTCGGCGTTCCCGACTGTAGATAGGGACCGCGTACGACCGACTGCGCCACCGCGGCGGAAGGCGCAACTGCCGCGAACCAGACGGCGGCGAGCGTGACGGAGATCCATCGATTCACACGCCTCATGGGTTGGCCTCCTCATCTCGTAACGATCGCTTAATCCAAACGACGCAATCAGAGCCACGGCCTGGGCCGCTGGTCAATTCCGGAAATTCAGGAAAGAGCCGACGGGGGAATCCCGGATGGCCTTGTCAGCGTTCACGCGGACCTCTGCTGGTCGGAACAGATGGGGCTCTGCTGGAAGGACGTGACTAGCCCGCTCGAATCGGGACGCCGCGTGCTGTATCGTAACTGCTTGCGCGCCCGTAGCTCAGTTGGATAGAGCGTCGGACTTCGAATCCGAAGGTCGCAGGTTCGATCCCTGCCGGGCGCA
>QHTD01000335.1 GCA_003220675.1 Candidatus Rokuibacteriota bacterium
CGGCGACCGCCTGGCGGACCGCGAGCGAGCCCGAGTGGAAAAAGGTGCCGTCGCCGAGGTTCTGGAAGATGTGCGGGGTCTCGGTGAAGGGCGCCATCCCGACCCACTGCACACCTTCCCCGCCCATGTGGGTGAGCCCCATCGTCCGCCGGTCCATGAGGAGCGCCATGCCGTGGCAGCCGATGCCGGCGCTCGCGATCGAGCCCTCCGGGAGGACCGTCGAGCGGTTGTGCGGGCAGCCCGAGCAGAAGTAGGGCTGGCGCGCGAGGGTGAGCGGCGCCGGGCGCTCCCGCAGCGCTTGTAAGAGAGCCACCCGCGCGGTGATGGCCTCGTGCGGGATGCGGCGCTCGAGCCGCGTCGCCACGATCTGGGCGATCCGGTCCGCGTCGAGCTCGGCGTCGGCGGGGACGAGCGGACGGCCGTCGAGGTCGGATTTGCCGAGGACGCGCGGGCGCTCGGCCTCGTTGTAGAGGATGTCGCGGATGAAGAGCTCGCAGAAGGCCCGCTTCTCCTCGACGACGAGCAGCTCCTCCAGGCCGCGCGCGAACTCCCGGACGATCGTGGGCTCCATCGGGAAGAGCATCCCGATCTGGAGGAGCCGGATGCCGTGGTGCCGGAGCGCCGCGTCGTCCAGGCCGAGCTCGCGGAGCGCCTCGCGCAGGTCGTAGTAGGTCTTGCCCGGCGCGGCGATCCCGAGCCACGCGTTCGGCGGGTCGACCGCGATGCGGTTGAGCCGGTTGACGCGCGCGAACGCCTTGGCGGCCTCGAGCCGCCCGTACTGGATCTCGCGCTCGGTGTCGAGCCCCCACGGCGGCATGAGGAGCGGGTTCTGCCGCTGCTGCCACGGGCGCCCGTCGTACTCGAAGCCGGGGTCGGCGATGACCACGCGATCGGGCGCGACCTCGGCGGTGCCGACCTCGTCGGCGACGTTGGTGACGATCTTGAAGCCGACCCAGAGGCCCGTGTAGCGCGAGAGCTCGAAGCCCAGCCGCCCGAGGTCGAGGATCTCCTGGGTGTTTCCCGGGAACAGCACGGGGAAGAGCGCGTCGTAGAAGGCCACCTCGGAGTGCGACGGGATCGTGGACGATTTGGAGAGCGGGTCGTCGCCGCCGAGGGCGAGGACGCCGCCGTAGCGCGCGACGCCGGCGTAGTTGGCGTGCTTGAAGATGTCGCCCGTGCGGTCCACGCCGGGGCCCTTGCCGTACCACACGCCGAGGACACCGTCGTACTTGGGCCGGGGGAAGAGGTTGGCGAGCTGGCTGCCGTAGATCGCGGTCGCGCCGAGGTCCTCGTTGAGCCCGGAGATGAAGACGACGTGGTGCTCGCGGAGGAGGTCCGAGTTCCGCTCCAGGGTCAGGTCGAAGCCGCCGAGGGGCGAGCCACGGTAGCCAGAAATCAGCGTCGCGGTGTTGAGCCCGCGGCGGCGGTCGGCGCGGTGCTGGTCGAGCGGCAGCCTGACGAGCGCCTGGATGCCGGAGAGGAAGATGAGCCCCTCTTCTCGACGGTACTTGGCGTCCAGGGTGAAGTCGCGCGTGATCGCCATCGGCCCCATCGCTTGCCCGTATGATACGAGGGCGCCAGACGCCGCGCAAATATCCGTCGTAGGGAGGGCACGATGACGCCGCAGGTCGCGATCCGACCGTGCCGGGTCGAAGAGTGCGAGGCGGTGCTCGCCCTCTGGCGGCGCGCCGGCGCGATCCCGAGCGTGACCGACACGCTCGAGGAGCTGACGCGGCTCGTCCGGAGCGAGCACGGCAACGGTTTCCTCGTCGCCGTCCGCGACGGCGTCGTCGTGGGAAGCGTGATCGGCGGCTGGGACGGCTGGCGTGGCGGGATCTACCGCCTCGCGGTGGATCCTCAGGCCCGGCGCCGTGGCATCGCGAAGGCGCTCGTCCGCGCGGCCGAGAGCGTGCTCTGGCGAAGGGGCGCCAGGCGGATGTCCGTCCTGGTCGAGCGTCATGAGGCCCACGCCGTCGCCTTCTGGGACTCGCTCGCCGAGGCGGGCTACCAGCGCGATCCGCGGATGATGCGCTACGTGAAGGCGCTCGGCGGGGACCGGAGCTAGGTGCTTCGCCAGAGACCGCGCCCGGCCTCGCGCGCCTCGCGTTGCAATTTCAAGAACAACTGCTGATAGCGGACGTTCGGCGGGACCGTCATGACCTGGGCGTAGCCGAGGCGCACCAGCTCGGCGTTGACCATCACGTCACCCACCCACACATAGGCGAGGAGCCGGCCGTAGCGGTCGCGCTCCTGCACGTCGAGCTCGAGCCGGACGGTCTTGCCTTCGATCAGCCGGCGGTTGACCTCGGCCGCCTCGCGGCCACCCGGCTCCTCGCCCTTCGTCGGGTGATGGACCTCGGGCGTGTTGACGCCGATGTAGCGGACCTTCGCGACGCCCGCGTCGATCCTCACGTGGATCGTGTCGCCGTCCACGACGCG
>QHTD01000336.1 GCA_003220675.1 Candidatus Rokuibacteriota bacterium
TGACGCTCCAACACCGGCAGCGGCCCCAGCAGGAGCGCCGTCAACCGGAGGCCCACGCATTGACTCACCGACGGGTCTTCTGGCTTCCGATGTCGTATTTATCGCAAGATTCAGTTAAATTCCCGACGGATCAGATCCCCGTACACGTCGGTCTGTGAGAGGCCGGCGGCCCGGCAATTTTTAACGAGGAAGACTTCATGGCTGCTTTGG
>QHTD01000337.1 GCA_003220675.1 Candidatus Rokuibacteriota bacterium
TGCATTAGGGAGAAAAGATTTGCCACACCCCAATGCTCGGTGATCTTGCCGTTGCGCACTCGCATGACGTCGACGGTTTCAAATTGGATTTTTCGACCGGTCGGCGCCACACCCAGGAATGTTCCCTGGTGCGTTCCATGATACGTCTTGTAAGTCGTCACAAGCTCTCCATCGGCGGCCTGCCAATGGATATCTGCGTGGAAATCGGGGAATGCAGCACGAAGCCTGCGGTATAGGCTTCGTGCGCCGTCTCGATCGGGAGTGCTGTTTGGCTGGGGTGTATGGTCAACGAAGTCGACGGCGAAGAGCTCCTCGAAGACGTCGAAGTTCCCACGGCTCTGCACTTCTTCGGTATTCCGGCGGACGACAGCTTTCGCGGCATCGGTTGACATACTAGCTCCTTTCGCGATGCGAGCTCCGCCGTAAGGTAAGGTGCGCCGGCCCTCCCAGCAACGGCTCAGCCGATCGAATGTACACGATACGTGAACGCATGCAGAATATGAACGTAAGGGTACTGTAGATGTTGATAAATGCCTCGCCCGTGAACCCAGAAACGCGTATCCCGCACCCGTCACGCGGCGACGTGGCGATCATTCTCAGCGGCGGTGGCGCCAGGGCCGCCTATCAGGTGGGCGTGCTCCGGGGCCTCAGCCGACACTTCCCGCGAGCCCGGCCCCTGATCCTCGCGGGCGAATCGGCGGGCGCGATCAATGCGGCCTACCTGGCGGCGCATTCGGGCACCCTCCCGGAGGCGGTCGAGGACCTCGCCCGCCTATGGAGCCAGCTCACGGCCGACGAGATCTTCCGGGTCGGCGCGCTCTCGCTCGCGCGCAACGTCCTGCGCTGGGGAACGCGGTTGATGTCGGGCGGCGCCGCCATCGCGCCCGAGGCGCGGGGCCTTCTCGATACCGCGCCGCTACGCGCGTTGCTCGAGCGAAGCTTCGCGCCGGCGGACGGCGAGCTCGTCGGCATCGCCAAGAACCTTGATCGGGGCCTGCTCAAAGCCATCGCCCTCACCACGATCAACTACTCGACGGGCCAGACGGTCACCTGGGTGCAGGGCGGCCGGATCCGGGACTGGGAGCGACCGCTCCGGCGAAGTGTCGGGACCCGGCTCACGATCGATCACGTGCTGGCCTCCGCGGCGCTGCCGTTCCTCTTCCCGGCGGTGCGGCTGGGAGACGACTGGTACGGCGACGGCGGCGTGCGCCTCCACGCGCCCCTCTCGCCCGCCATTCACCTCGGCGCGGAACGGATCCTCGCGATCTCGACCCGGTACCGGCCCACCCACGAGGAGGCTGATCAGCCGGCCGTGCACGGCTATCCGCCGCCCGCCCAGGTGGCCGGGATCCTTTTGGACGCGATCTTCCTCGACCTCATCGACTATGATGCGCTGGTGCTCGAGCGCCTGAACCGGTTGCTCGGGAAGCTGGCCCGGCAGGAATGGGGTGAGCTGCGACCCGTGGATCTCCTCGTGCTCCGGCCGTCGCAGGACCTGGCCAGGCTGGCCGCGGGCTGCGAGGCGTGTCTCCCTCGAGGGTTGCGGTTCTTCGTCCGCGGCCTGGGCGCCCACGAGACATCGAGGCCTGCGTTGCTGAGCCTCGTGATGTTCATGCCAGAGTACCTGCAGCCCTTGATGCGGATCGGGGAGTCGGACGTCGAGGCCCGGCTTGACGAGGTCGCCGCGTTCTTGACCGACTGAGACCACCAGAGGAGGGGAATCATGGCCACTCTCGCGCTGATCATCGCAGTGGTTGCACTCGTGATCGCTATCGCCGCGTACAGGCGCACAGGCGGCGTCGGCGAGCTGCAGAACCAGATCCAGACGCTGAGCTCGACGACGGACTCCGTACGCGACCGTACGGCCGATGCCCTGAACCGGCTCGAGCAGCTCGTCCGCGGCGGCAAGGACCGACCGAAGCCTGACGATCGGTCCGAGCCGTCGCCCCACGGCGAGAGGCGATGAAGCTCTGGCGTGATGCCCTGGTGTTCCTCGTCGGGCTCGCGCTCGGCGTGACCCTCGTCCTGGTCGGGCCGCGAGTCGCCGGCCCGTTCCTTCCTGAGGCGCTCCGGGGCAAGGCCGAGGTCGTGGAGGGCGAGGTGGCGAAGAAGCTCCGCGAGCAGGACAGGCTTCTCGTCACCCTCGTCACCGGGCGTGGCGCGATCCTGATTACCTTCAGGCAGAAGGTCGCCGAGGTCGATCTTCTCGTCGCGGAGGGTGACAAGCTCACCCTCCACGTGCGCCGATTCGAGCCCTTCGTGGAGGATCCTGCGATCCAGAGCGTCAAGAAAAAAGACGTATCGTGACATGGCGAAGGAGGTCCGAGGCATGAGCCAATCGTCGCGTCCAGTGGCCCAGGTCGTCACGCCGGAGCCGGTCGTCGAAGGCGCTGGCGTTCATCTCCGACGGAGCATCGGCACTCGAAAGCTCGACCACCTCGACCCCTTCTTGCTCCTCGACCACTTCGAGTCGGTCAATCCGGCGGACTACGAGGCGGGGTTCCCGTATCACCCGCATCGTGGAATCGAGACGGTGACGCTCGTTCGCAAAGGCGAAGTGCGGCACGGCGACTCACTGGGGCACCGTGGGACGATCGGCGCCGGCGACATCCAGTGGATGACCTCGGGAAGCGGCATCCTCCACGAGGAAATGCCTCAGAGACGTCCCGAAGGGATTGCGGGGTTACAGCT
>QHTD01000338.1 GCA_003220675.1 Candidatus Rokuibacteriota bacterium
CGAACCCGTTTCGAGAAGACCGACGCGGCGCAGGATCAGCGCGCGAATGATGCGCTCCCCCAACTCGGCCTCCTCCACCAGAACGTCCCGAAGCTTGTGCGGCGGAATGACCAGCGCTTCGACCGTGCCTTGGGTATGCCCGTCCACCAGCGCCGGGCGGCCGGAAAGCTGGGCAAGTTCGCCCAGGAACGAGCCCGGACCGTACGTGACAATCGGCGGGTGGTGCGCCAGTTCGTCGCGCCGGGTGACGACGACGTTGCCGGTCAGGATGACAAACATACCCGGACCAACCTCGCCGGTTGTCGCCAGGCGTTCGCCCGCGCCGTAGGACCGCGTCTCCCCGAACCGGCGCAGCCGATCGATCTCCGCCGGCTCCAACACCAGGAACATCTGGTCGCGCCGAGTCTCGATGATCGGGTGTTCAGATGCCGCCATGGTCGACCCCTCCATAGTCAGAATGGCGTAGAGCCGTTTCAAGCGCTCCACGTCAATTCGCTTCGTTCATACCGCCCTTCGTTATCGGTATCCAGTGCACAGTTATCGTCTGCTCGGACAGTCGGCCTCGTTCAACGCCGCGTCGCTTTCGGACATGGCTCACAACAGCGCATCTCTCTACCTCGTCCCCAGGCATGACATGATGCCAGGGCTTGAAACACAATTCGAAGAGACCTTCGGAGGAACCGCCGGCTTTGCCCTTGCGGCGCACGCGCGACGGACACCTTCCCGGCGCGGCCGATAGTCGCTCTGAGAGTACATGCCACACCCGGATATCGCCGAGGCACTCGGAATCAGCCCGCCTCAAGCCCAACCCGAAAGCGGCCGCGGCTGTCCAGAAGCTTGTGAACAAAATCCGCGAATGCGCCGACAAGGCCCCTCACGATCCGCTGGCGATCTCCGAGAAGGACAGACCTGAACGGAATGAGGAAGGCCGATTCGCGAAGGGCCGGACCGGCCACAAGACTGAGAAACGTCTACCGGCGCTACGCGATCGTCAGCGAGGCGGACTTGGACGAGGCCGCGCGCCGGCTATCGTAAATGGCGGCTTTTCGACAGTGAACATGCGCGACCCCTTGAGGAGACCACGGGTGGGGCTGCGTGGAGAGCACCGGGGCCGCGTCACGTCTTCTGTCACGTTCGGCGGCCCCGGCCCGAAATGCTACTCGACAACCGAGCGATTTCTTTGGTTGCGGGGGCCCCCAGTCACCGATATCGCTAACGATCCCGTCCAATGTCGACTCGCCCTGCTGCGGAAGGGTGTTGCCTGTCCAGTGTCAGGGACGTGCACCACCCGGACCATCGGCAGCCTGGCGCACGAGTTCCACTGAACCCTCTGGCTCCCACCGCAAGCGAGATGTTCCCACCCCCGCCAGGCGGTGCTCGTCCACGTGCGTCAGAATGATCTGCGCGCCGTTGGGCGTCTGAGGGTCCAGAACGAGCGTGAGCCTGCCGTTCGAGTCTCCAAGCCGTCCCTCGAAGTTCACGGAGTGAGCCTCGCCCCGGACCGTGAAGGTCAGGACGCCAGACAGGCCGGACAACCGCTGTCCAAACAGCCGCCACGGGCCGAAATAGACGTCACCAGAGGTGGAGCCCTCCTCTTCTTGCTTGAGGACGAACAGGGTGAGGGGAGTACCGCCCCAAGTCCCCGTCCAGGTTCCCCTGAGATCCAGCACCGGTTTCGCCGGCGTCGTGAGGCGGGGCGTGGCGACACACCCGCCGAGCAGGAGAGTGAGGCCGACTGCGAGAACGCGGTTCAATCTCGGTTTCATCTGTAGAGAGCCATTACAACCGGCCAAGTTACGCGAGCAGCCCCGCGATGATGCCCGTGAGGAAAACCCCGTCGAACGTCCCCGCGCCGCCGATCGAGACGATGGGCGCTCCGAGGTGAGCGACCTCCCGCAGGTTGAGGAGGTCGGCGCCGATCAGGGTGCCCATCGACCCTGCCACATAGGCGATCGGCGGCGCCCCGCGAAAGGAGAGGACCAGGCCGACGGCGGCCGCCACGAGAGGCGGCGCGATCATTGGCACCGCGATGCCTATGCCAGGAACGATGTGCGCGAGGCTGTGCACGACCGCCGCGACCAAGGCCACGCCGATCAGCATGCGCCCGTACATCCGCGTGCGGAGGAGCAGGTAGATCGACACGAGGATCGGGATCAGCGCACCACCCACGTTTAATGCCACCAGGGTCGCCCCTTCCTCGATGGTCTCTGGAACGATGTATGTCCGACCGAACATGGAGACCTCGTGCGGAGACACCAGGCGCCGGGTCGGGACCGAGTAAAGCGGGATGTTCACGTGGCTCCCCAGGAGAGATACCAGCATCACCGCGAAGGCGTAGCGAGGCCGGACGCCGACCTTGCGATACGCGTAGGTCAGGACGCGCATTTCCACCAGGAGGAAGAACACGGCGAGGAGGAGGAGCAGTAGGAACAGCAGCAGACGGGTGAAGGGCGCGTAGATCACGATCACACCGGCCCTGGTGTCACAGCCATCGATACTACCTCGAGGTCCGCGGAGTCGCTAGGGTCGCGTGAGTGCCCCGAATCCCGTTGACCTGGGATAGCACCCAGGCTGAGATCCAGGCATCCCGACGATGGACGAGGAAATCCTCTTCGATTTTCGCCGTTCGATGGAGAACCTCGAAGAGGTCTTTCAGCCCCGCCCGAACACGCACTGCGTTCTCATGTGTAGACGTAGTCTTGCCAGTCAGCAAAGAGAAACTTCCGCATGATGCCTCATACTTGTCGTCCTCGGGAACGACAGTCTCAAACTGCAGTAGAACACCGTTCCTGCGCAAGCTCCACACATTCGCGTTCACCGGAGGAATCGAGGCTCTGGCCTCTCGCGGGCTCACCATGAAGGACATCGAGCGCGACCAGGCGGCCCACGGCAGATTCATCTGCGACAGGTCGAAGTCGAGGTGCCCCGAGAGAATGGCCAGGCCACCCTCGAGCGGCACGAGCGCGTTGGTGTTCGCTTCTTCACGCCCTCGGCGCAGGCCGGGTCGGCCTTGGCCAGGTGGCCGACCATGCGGCTCTGTAGCGTTCGCTCAACCTCGACGTGGTCGGGGATGACCCGATGCCACGTCGAGGCTGGTCGGCACAAATGACTGCTACGGCTTAATCCCTGAGATCACGCGAGGTCGTAGCGATCGAGGTTCATCACCTTGGTCCAGGCAGCCACGAAGTCCTGGACGAACTGCGCCTGCGCGTCCGAGCTTCCGTAGACCTCCGCCAGGGCCCGGAGCTGGGAGTTCGAGCCGAACACGAGATCGACGCGCGTGCCGGTCCACTTGAGCGCGCCCGTCTTCCGATCGCGCCCTTCGAACACGTCCTTGGCGTCCGATGCCGCCTTCCACTCCGTGCCCATGTCGAGCAGGTTCACGAAGAAGTCGTTGGTCAGCGCTCCCGGCCGCTTGGTGAAGACGCCGTGCTTCGTCCCTCCGACGTTGGTGTTCAGGACGCGCATGCCGCCAACGAGCACCGTCATCTCGGGCGCGGTCAGCGTCAGCAACTGCGCCCGATCGATCAGCAACTCCTCGGCCGGTACGGGGTACTTGCCCCCGAGGTAGTTTCGGAAGCCATCCGCGACCGGCTCGAGGACGGCGAATGAGTCCACGTCGGTCTGCTCCTGCGAGGCGTCCATGCGACCCGGCGCGAAGGGCACCATCACGGCGTGACCGCCATTCTTGGCCGCCTGCTCGACGCCGGCGCCACCGGCCAGCACGATCAGGTCGGCGAGCGAGACCTTCTTGCCGCCGGACTGCGCGCGGTTGAACTCGCTCTGAATGCCTTCCAGCGTCTTGAGGACCTTCGCCACCTGGGCCGGCTGGTTAACCTCCCAGTCCTTCTGCGGCGCGAGGCGAATGCGCGCCCCGTTCGCCCCGCCGCGCTTGTCGGAGCCACGGAACGTGGACGCCGACGCCCAGGCGGTCGAGACCAGCTCCGAGACGGACAGCCCCGACGCCAGGATCTTGCCCTTGAGGGAGGCGATGTCCTGCTCATCGATCAGCTTGTGATTGACCGCGGGGATGGGGTCCTGCCAGATGAGCTCTTCGGCAGGAACCTCCGGGCCGAGGTAGCGGGCGCGCGGGCCCATGTCTCGATGCGTCAGCTTGAACCACGCCCGCGCGAAGGCGTCGGCGAACTGCTCCGGATTCTGGTAGAAGCGCCGCGAGATCTTCTCGTACGCCGGGTCGAACCGCAGGGAGAGGTCCGTGGTCAGCATCGCGGGCGCGTGGCGCTTGGCCGGGTCGTGGGCATCCGGGATCGTGCCGGCGCCCGCGCCCCCCTTCGGTCTCCACTGATGCGCGCCCGCCGGGCTCTTCGTCAGCTCCCAGTCGTAGCTGAACAGGTTCTTGAAGTAGTCGTTGCTCCATTTCGTGGGCGTGGTGGTCCACGTGACTTCCAGGCCGCTGGTGATCGTGTCACCGCCTTTGCCCGTGCCGAACGTGCTCCTCCAGCCGAGGCCCTGCTCCTCGATGCCGCACCCTTCGGGCTCAGGCCCCATATACGACTCAAGGCCGGCGCCGTGGGTCTTGCCAAAGGTGTGACCGCCCGCGATGAGCGCCACCGTCTCTTCGTCGTTCATGGCCATGCGCGCGAACGTCTCGCGGATATCCCGCGCCGCCGCGATCGGATCTGGATTGCCGTTCGGGCCTTGCGGGTTGACGTAGATCAGCCCCATCTGAACGGCGCCGAGCGGATTCTCGAGATTCCGGTCGCCGGAGTAACGCTTGTCACCCAGCCACTTGTCCTCAGAGCCCCAGTAGACCTCGTCCGGTTCCCAGACGTCCGGACGCCCGCCGGCGAACCCGAAGGTCTTGAACCCCATCGACTCCAGCGCCACGTTGCCCGCGAGGATCATGAGGTCGGCCCACGAGATCTTCCGGCCATACTTCTGCTTGATCGGCCACAGCAGCCGGCGCGCCTTGTCGAGGTTCCCGTTGTCGGGCCAGCTGTTGAGGGGCGCGAACCGCTGCTGGCCGGCTCCGGCGCCGCCGCGGCCGTCGCGGATCCGGTACGTGCCGGCGCTGTGCCAGGCCATGCGAATGAACAGGGGTCCGTAGTGGCCGAAGTCCGCCGGCCACCAGTCCTGCGAATCGGTCATCAGCCCCACGAGATCCTTCTTCACCGCCGCCAGGTCCAGGCTCTTGAACTCCTTGGCGTACTTGAAATCGTTGCCCATGGGATCGGACTGCTGCAGCATCTTCAGGTTCAGCTGGTTGGGCCACCAGTCGCGGTTCGACCTGGCGCCGTCAGCCGTGTGCGTGAACGGGCACTTTGCTTCGGTTG
>QHTD01000100.1 GCA_003220675.1 Candidatus Rokuibacteriota bacterium
GTGTTTCAAACGCTCGGCCTGAACACCGCGAGGACCGATCGTGTCTACCGAGTGCTCGCGACCGTGTCGTCGCTGGCGGTCGTGCTCGGCAACGTCTCGATCCCCGTCGCCGTGCTCACGGGTGTGGTGCGATGACCGTCGGCGCGACGAGCGCGAGCCTCGTCGACGGCAGGCTCGACGCGAAGCTCCCGCCGGGCCCGATCGAGCAGAAGTGGGAGCGGCACTGCTTCGACATGAAGCTGGTCAGCCCGGCCAACCGGCGCCGCTACACCGTGCTCGTCGTGGGCTCGGGCCTCGCCGGCGCGGCGGCGGCGGCATCGCTCGGCGAGCTGGGCTACAAGGTCGAGTGCTTCTCCTATCACGACAGCCCGCGCCGCGCGCACTCGATCGCGGCCCAGGGTGGCATCAACGCGGCGAAGAACTACCGGAACGACGGCGACAGCGTGTTTCGGCTTTTCTACGACACGGTGAAGGGTGGCGACTTTCGCGCGCGCGAGGCCAACGTCTACCGCCTGGCCGAGCTCAGCCTGAACATCATCGACCAGTGCGTCGCCCAGGGGGTCCCCTTTGCCCGCGAGTACGGCGGGCTCCTCGACACCCGCTCCTTCGGCGGCGCGCAGGTCTCCCGCACCTTCTACGCCAGGGGCCAGACGGGGCAACAGCTGTTGCTCGGAGCGTATCAGGCGCTGGAGCGCCAGGTCGGCCTCGGTACCGTGACCATGCACACGCGCGCGGAGATGCTCGACCTCGTCGTCGTCGACGGGCGCGCGCGTGGCATCGTGACGCGCAACCTCGTTACCGGCGCCGTGGAGTCGCACGTCGGCGACGCCGTGGTCCTCGCCACCGGGGGCTACGGGAACGTGTTTTACCTTTCGACGAACGCGAAGGCGTCGAACGCGACGGCGATCTGGCGCGCGCACAAACGCGGCGCCTTCTTCGGCAACCCGTGTTTCACGCAGATCCACCCGACGTGTATCCCGGTGAGCGGCGAGCACCAGTCGAAGCTCACGCTGATGAGCGAGTCGCTGCGCAACGACGGGCGCGTGTGGGTGCCGACGAAGGTCGGCGACACGCGACCGCCGGACCGGATCCCGATCGGCGAGCGCGATTACTACCTGGAGCGGAAGTACCCGAGCTTCGGCAATCTGTCGCCGCGCGACATCGCCTCGCGCGCGGCGAAGGAAGTGTGCGACGAGAAACGCGGCGTCGGCCCCGGCGGGCGCGGGGTCTACCTCGACTTCGCCGACGCCATCGCGCGTCTCGGCGAGCCGGCGATCCGCGAAAAGTACGGCAACCTCTTCGACATGTACGAGCGCATCACCGGGGAGAACGCGTACCGGGTCCCGATGCGGATCTATCCCGCCGTCCACTACACGATGGGCGGTCTGTGGGTCGATTACAACCTGATGTCGACCATTGCCGGGCTGTTCGTCGCCGGGGAGGCGAACTTCTCCGACCACGGCGCGAACCGCCTCGGCGCGAGTGCCTTGATGCAGGGGCTGGCCGACGGCTACTTCATCCTGCCCTGCACGCTCGCCGATTACCTGGCGCGCATGCGGCCGGACACGCTGGACGCCGGCCATCCGGCGTTCCGGGCGGCCGAGGTCGAGGTGGCCGAGCGCGTGAGACGACTCCTCGCTATCAACGGCACGCGCACGGTCGACTCGTTTCACCGGGAGCTCGGGCACCTCATGTGGGACTACTGCGGCATGGCGCGCAACGAGGCCGGGCTCCGCCACGCGCTCCGGAAGATCCCCGAGCTGCGCGCCGAGTTCTGGGCGAACGTGCGCGTGCTCGAGCGGAACGAGGAGCTCAACCAGTCGCTCGAGAAGGCCGGTCGGGTGGCAGACTTCCTCGAGCTGGGCGAGCTCATGTGCATCGACGCGCTCCATCGCACGGAATCGTGCGGCAGCCACTTCCGCGAGGAGCGCCAGACCCCGGACGGAGAGGCGCTGCGCGACGACGAGCACTTCGCCCACGTGGCGGCCTGGGAGTACACGGACCGGCTGGCCGAGCCGAACCTCCACCGGGAGCCCTTGCACTTCGAATACGTCCACCTGAGCCAGCGAAGCTACCGATGAACCTGACGCTCAGGGTGTGGCGCCAGAAGAGCGCGAGCGCCCGCGGCCGCTTGGTCACCTACGAGGCGAAGAACATCAGCCCGGACATGTCCTTTCTCGAGATGCTCGACGTCGTCAACGAGGAGCTGATCGATCGCGGCGAACCGCCGATCGCGTTCGAGCACGACTGCCGCGAGGGTATCTGCGGCGCGTGTGGCTTCATGATCAACGGCGTCGCGCACGGACCCAAGCGCGCGACCACCGTCTGCCAGCTCCACATGCGGAGCTTCCGGGACGGCGATCGCCTGACGCTCGAGCCCTGGCGCGCCAGAGCGTTCCCGGTCATCAAGGATCTGATCGTCGACCGGAGCGCCTTTGACCGGATCGTCCAGGCGGGCGGCTTCATCAGCGCGCTGACGGGCTCGGCGCCCGACGCCAACGCCATCCTGGTCCGCAAAGAAGACGCGGACCTCGCCTTCGACGCGGCAGCCTGCATCGGCTGCGGCGCCTGCGTCGCCGCGTGCCCGAACGCCGCCGCCATGCTGTTCACCGCCGCGAAGGTGTCGCACCTCGGGCTCCTGCCGCAGGGGCAGCCCGAGCGCTCCGCACGCGCGCGTAACATGGTGGCCGCGATGGACCGGGAGATGTTCGGGAGCTGCACGAACGCGGGCGAGTGCGAAGCCGTGTGCCCCAAGGAGATTCGCCTCGCCTTCATCGCGCGACTGAACCGCGACCTGCTCGGCGCGAGCTTCAGAGGAGGAGGGGCCCGGAACGCGGCGTCCCCGTCCGATCGGACGCCCCGCGCTGCCCCATAATGCGATCATTGATAGCATGAAGGGAAGCGGCAGGGCCATGGAGGCCGAGCACAGGGAGATCCTGCGTGCGGCGCTCCGTCCAAGACGCGGCAGGACGAGCTTCAGGGAATGGCTTCTGCGGATGCCTACCGTCGGGACCGACAAGGACTTCGCGCGCGCTCGCCGCCGTCCGCGCCCGGTGGGGCTGTGACCTATCTCCTCGATACGAACGCCCCGTCGGAGCTACTGTGATTGAGAAATCTTGGACAGCTTCGGCGGCGAATCTCACGTTGGATCGGACCGCGGGCTCGCGTTCGCTCCCCCCGGCCGCTCAACGTGGCCGTTGGGCGGCGGACCAAGAGAGGGGGTCGTGATTGCACTTCGAGTGGGATCCAGCCAAGGCGGCCGAGAATCTTGCCAAGCATGGCGTCTCATTCCAGGAAGCGGCAACGGTTTTCCGCGACGCCCTGTCGGCGACGGGCTCAGACCCCGATCATTCATTCGGCGAAGAGCGGTTCGTCACCTTCGGCATCTCGACCGCCGGCCGTCTTCTGGCTGTCGCTCACACCGACCGTGACGATACAATCCGAATCATCAGTGCACGTCCGGTGACACCAGGCGAGAGGAAGATCTATGAAGAAGGGTAGCCGGAAACAGGCTGACGAGCTGCGGCCCGAGTACAAGCGCTCCGATTTTGAGGCGTTGGTCCGCGGCAAGTACGCACAGCGCATCATCGCAGCCACGAATGTAGTCGTTCTCGATCCCCAGGTCGCAAAGGCATTTCCAAACGATCGCGCCGTCAACAAGGCACTCCGAGGGCTGCTTCGCGATCGCAAGTCCTCCATCCGCCCAACTACCCGTTCAACACGGACGCGCCGCGAGCGGCGCGCCGGTTAACGGTGCGTCTGACGCCGTCCGCCTCTAACGCCACGCAGCCCACGCCTTGACGGCAGTGGGGCTGGCGGCGTAGTGTCCATTTGACCCATGGATCGCTTCGCCTGCGACGTGCTCGTGGTGGGCGGCGGGGGAGCTGGCCTGCGCGCCGTCATCGCCGTCGCCGAGACGCATCCGAAGCTCCGCGTCGCGGTGATCTCCAAAGTCTATCCCATGCGAAGCCACACGGTGTCGGCGGAGGGCGGCGCCGCCGCGGTGATCAAGGCCGGGGATAGCCTGGACGCGCACGCCTACGACACCATCTCCGGCGGCGACTGGCTCTCCGACCAGGACGCGGTCGAGGCGTTCGTTCGGGAGGCCCCCGAGGAGATGCTGCGCCTGGAGCACTGGGGCTGTCCCTGGAGCCGGGAGCCGGACGGCCACATCGCCGTGCGTCCCTTCGGCGGCATGAAGATCGAGCGGACCTGGTTCGCCGCGGACAAGACCGGCTTTCACATGCTGCACACGCTCTTCCAGACCACGCTGAAGTACGACGCGATCGAGCGGTACGACGAGTGGTTCGTCACGAAGCTTCTGGTGGACGCGGGGCGCTGCCAGGGAGTTGTGGCCACCGAGCTCGCCACCGGGAAGATCCAGGTCATCACGGCCAAGGCCGTCATCCTCTGCACGGGCGGCTGCGGCAAGGTCTTTCCCTTCACGACCAACGCCAACATCAAGAACGGCGACGGCATGGCCCTCGCGTATCGCGCGGGGGCGCCGCTCAAAGACATGGAGTTCGTCCAGTACCATCCCACCGGCTTGCCCTTCACCGGGATCCTGATCACCGAGGCCGCCCGCGCCGAAGGAGGCTGGCTCCTCAACAAGGACGGCTACCGCTTCCTTCAGGACTACGACCTCGGAAAGCCCGAGCCCAAGCCGGTGCTGCGCTCCATGGAGCTCGGCCCTCGCGATCGGCTCTCGCAGGCGTTCGTCAAGGAGCAGGAGAAGGGGCGCACGCTCGAAGGCCCGTACGGCCATTACGTTCACCTGGATCTCCGCCACCTGGGAGCTCGGGTGATCGACACGAAGCTCCCCTTCGTCCGGGAGCTGTGCCTCAAGTACCAGAACATCGATCCGGTCAAGGAGATGATTCCCGTCCGCCCCGTCGTCCACTACATGATGGGCGGCGTCTCGACCGACATCCACGGCGCCACGCCGCTGCCGGGGCTCTACGCGGCCGGCGAGGCCGCGTGCGTGAGCATCAACGGCGCGAACCGGCTCGGCTCGAACTCCCTGACCGAGTGCCTCGTCTTCGGGGCGCGGGCCGGTGAGGCGGCCGCCGCCTTCGCCGCCGCGCAGCGGGAACCGGGCCCGTCCGTCCTCGCCCAGGCCGACGACGAAGGGCGGCGTCTCGAGGAGAAATTCCGGCGCAAGACGGGCGGGCACGAACGGATCGCCACGCTGCGGGCCGAGATGCACGAGACCATGGAGGAGAGCGCGGGCATCTATCGGACGGGCGCCACGCTCGAGAAGGCGGCGGAAAAGCTCCAAAGCCTCCAGGAGCGATTCGGTGATCTCGCGCTCGCCGACCACAGCTACACGTTCAACACGGAGCTGACGGCGGCCCTCGAGCTCTCCTACATGCTGGATGTTGCCGAGGCGATCGTGCACTCCGCGCTGCGACGCCGGGAGTCGCGTGGATCCCACCAGCGCACGGATTTCCCCGCCCGCGACGACGCGGAGTTCCTGGCGCACTCCCTGGCCTATCGCGGAGCGGACGGCCGCCCCCGGGTCGAGTACCTGCCGGTCACCATCACCCGCTGGCCGCCGGGCAAGCGCGTCTACGGAAGATAGAGGCGATGCAGCCGGCTGTCACGCTGAGGGTGACGCGCTACCGACCGGAGCAGGAGTCCGAGCCCACGCTCGCGACCTACGAGGTCCCCTATCGCAAGGACTGGGTGGTCCTCGACGCCCTCAACTACATCAAGGACACGCTGGACGGCTCCCTCTCGTTCAGGTGGTCCTGCCGGATGGGTGTCTGCGGCAGCTGCGGGATGAAGGTGAACGGCTCGCCGAAGCTCACGTGTGCGTCGTTTCTGTCGGACTCCTTGCCCGGCCCGATCCGCGTGGAGCCGCTGGACTACTTCCCGGTCGTGCGCGACCTGGTCGTGGACATGAGCGACTTCATGCGCAAGCTCAAGAAGGTGAAGCCCTGGATCATCCGACACGACGAGCGGCCGCTCGCGGAGGGCGAGTACCTCCAGACGCCCGACCAGCTCGACGCCTACAAGCAGTTCAGCATGTGCATCAACTGCATGCTCTGCTACTCGGCGTGTCCCATCTATGGGCTCGAACCCAGCTTCATCGGTCCGGCGGCCATCGCCCTGGCCCAACGCTACAACATGGACTCGCGGGACGAGGGGGCGCCGGAGCGGCTCGAGATCCTCTCCGAGCACGACGGCATCTGGCAGTGCACCTTCGTCGGGGAGTGCACGAAGGTGTGCCCCAAGCACGTCGATCCCGCAGGCGCCATCCAACAGTACAAGCTCACGGGAGCCATCCACTGGCTCAAATCGCTCCTCCTCCCCCGGGGCGCGCGATGAGCGCCGAGGCCCACTACACTCCGTACCATCCGCGGTGGTATCGTCGCCGCGTCTCGGTCTGGTGGTGGCTGCAGAATCGCGCCTACGCCGGCTTCGTGCTGCGCGAGCTCACCAGTGTCTTCGTGGCGTTCTTCGCCGGTGTCACACTCTGGCAGCTCCGGACGCTCGCGCAGGGCCCGGACGCGTACGCGCGATTCCTCGCCTGCCTGGGGACGCCTCTCTTCGTCGCGCTCCATGCCGTCGCGTTTCTCTTCGTCCTCTTCCACTCCATCACGTGGTTCAACCTGGCGCCCAAGGCCGTGGTGGTGCGGCTCTCGGGCAAGCGCGTGCCCGACTGGGTCGTCGTCGGCCTGAACTACGCGGCCTGGCTGGTTCTCTCCGGGGCCGTGGCTTTGATCGTGTTGCGAGGGCGATAGATGCCGCGGTCGATCACGCCGTTTCTGTGGCTCCTGTTCAGCGCCGGTGGAACGGTGGCCGCGCTCCTCTTCCCCATCCACATCTTGTTGACCGGGCTGGCCGTTCCGCTCGGATGGGTGAACGCCCCGAGCTACGAGTCGGTCCTCGGCCTGGTCAGGAACCCGGTGGCGCGACTCTACCTCTTCGTCTTCGTCTCGCTGCCTCTCTTTCACTGGGCCCATCGCTTTCGCTACACGCTCTACGACGGCCTTCAAGTCAAACACCTGACCGCGCTCATCGTCGTCTTCTGCTATGGAACCGCGCTCGCGGGGACCGTCATGGCCGCCTACCTCCTGTGGACCATCCCGTAGCACGAGGGGTGCGGGCGTGATCTTCGAGCTCAAGCCGCTCACCCAGGAGGCGATCCCCAAGGCGCTCGAGAAGGCGGAGCGGTACCGGCTCCTCAAGGAGCCCGCGCAGGCCGAGAGCATCTGCCTCGACGTGCTGCAGATCGATCCGGGAAACCAGCAGGCGCTCGTGATGCTGCTCCTGGCCCTCACGGACCAGTTCGAGCAGGGGATGGCCGGCACCGTCACCCAGGCCCGGGAGGTGTTGACGCGTCTCACCGACGAGTACGCGCGGCTCTACTACGCCGGGATCATCGCCGAGCGTCGGGCCGGGGCCAGGCTCCAGCATGGCGGCCGCGGATCCGAGTTCGTGGCGTACGAATGGTTGCGGGAGGCGATGACCTGGTACGAGAAGGCCGAGGCCATCCGTCCAGCGGGCAACGACGACGCGCTGCTGCGGTGGAACACGTGTGCCCGCATCCTGACGCGCAACCCGCACCTCCAGCGCGGTCCGGAGGATCACTCGGAACCACCCCTGGAGTAGCCGCGATGAAAATCCACGAGTACCAGGCGAAGGCGCTGCTGCGGGAGTTTGCGGTATCGGTGCCCTCCGGGGATGTCGCGACGACACCCGCCGAGGCGCGCGCGGTCGCGGCCCGGCTCGGCGGGCGCGTCGTCGTGAAGGCGCAGGTCCACGCGGGCGGGCGCGGCAAGGCGGGTGGGATCAAGCTCGCGGACGATCCGGTGGCTGCCGAGCGGGCCGCGCTGCAGGTCCTCGGCATGAGGCTCAAGACGCCGCAGACGCCGCCCGAGGGCATCGAGGTACGCTCCGTGCTCGTCGAAGAGGCGTCGGCCGTCGAGCGAGAGCTCTACCTGTCGATCACCCTCGACCGGGCTCGCTCGACGCACGTGGTGATGGCCTCCCAGGCGGGCGGGATGGAGATCGAGGAGGTCGCCGCGCAGTCGCCCGAGAAGATCCTCCGCGAGTGGGCGCACCCGTCCCTGGGGCTCGCGGATTATCAAGCCCGGCGGCTGGCGTTCGGCCTCGGCCTGGCCGCCGAGCAGTTCAGGCAGGGCGTCGCGCTGATCCGCAATCTCTTCGCGCTGTATCTGGCCAAGGACTGCTCGCTCGCCGAGGTGAATCCGCTCGTCGAGACCCGCGATGCGCGCGTCCTTGCCCTCGATGCCAAACTCAACTTCGACGACAACGCGCTCTACCGCCACAAAGAGATCGTGGCGCTCCGGGACACCAACGAGGAGGACCCGCTCGACGTCGAGGCGTCGAAGTACAGCCTGAACTACATCAAGCTCGACGGCAACGTCGGCTGCATGGTCAACGGCGCCGGCCTGGCGATGGCGACGATGGACATCATCAAGCTCGCCGGCGGTGAGCCCGCGAACTTCCTGGACGTCGGCGGCGGCGCCTCCCCGGAGCAGATCGAGAACGCGTTTCGCATCCTCTCGTCCGATCCGAGCGTGAAGGCCGTCTTCATCAACGTCTTCGGCGGCATCCTGCGCGTCGACCGTCTCGCCGAGGGCCTGATCGCCGCCGCCAAGAAGCTCGGCCTGCGTCTGCCCGTCGTGGTCCGGATGGAGGGGACGAACGTGGAGCTGGGCAAGAGGATGCTCGCCGAATCGGGGCTCCGGTTCGTGACCGCCACCGACATGGGCGACGGGGCGCGCAAAGTCGTGGCGCTGGCGAAGGGATCCCGTTGAGCATCCTGGTCGACAAGTCCACGCGCGTCGTCGTCCAGGGCATCACGGGCCGCGAGGGGGCGTTCCACGCGGCCCGCTGCAAGGAGTACGGGACGACGGTCGTCGGCGGCGTCACGCCGTCCAAAGGTGGCACGACCCACGAAGGGTTTCCGGTGTGGAATACGGTCGCCGAGGCCGTCGCGACCGAGGGGGCGAACTGCGCGCTCATCTTCGTCCCGCCGCCTGCCGCGGCCGACGCGATCATGGAAGCGGCGGCGGCGGGCATTCCCTTGATCGTCTGCATCACCGAGGGGATCCCGGTCGCCGACATGGTCCGCGCGAAGCACTTCCTCGCGGGGACGCGGAGCCGGCTGATCGGCCCGAACTGCCCCGGCGTCATCACGCCGGACCAGGCGAAGATCGGCATCATGCCCGGCCACATCCACACGCCCGGCCCCGTCGGCGTCGTGTCGCGGAGCGGCACCCTGACCTACGAGGTTGTCGGCCAGCTCACGGCGCGGGGGATCGGCCAGTCCACGTGCGTCGGGATCGGCGGCGATCCGGTCACCGGCACGAGTTTCGTGGACGTCCTCCGGCTCTTCAACGACGATCCCGAGACGCGCGCGATCATGATGATCGGCGAGATCGGGGGGACCGCCGAGGAGGAGGGGGCTACGTTCGTCAAGGCTCACGTGAGAAAACCGGTGGTCGCCTTCATCTGCGGCCAGACGGCGCCGCCCGGCCGGCGCATGGGGCACGCGGGCGCGATCATCGCGGGCGGCAAGGGGACGGCCGCGGAGAAGATGCGGGCGCTGGAGGCTGCCGGAGCGACGCTGGTCAGGAGCCCCGCGGAGATGGGAGCGACCGTGGCGAAGGTGCTCGGCCCATGACCATCGAACGGACACTCGCGATCATCAAGCCGGACGCGATCGCCAAGGGCGTGACGGGCCAGATCATCACCCGCATCGAGAACGCGGGCTTCAAGATCCTCGCGGCGAAGCTGATCCGGATGTCGCACCAGGACGCGGCGGGCTTCTACATCGCCCACAAGGCGCGGCCGTTCTACCGAAGCCTCTGTACGTTCATGACCCAGGGGCCGTGCCTGCCGATGGTGCTCGAGGGCGACAACGTCATCCAGCGTTGGCGCGACCTCATGGGCGCAACGGATCCGGCGAAGGCCGCGCCCGGCACCATCCGAAGAGACTTCGCGGCGTCGATCGAGGCAAACGCCGTGCACGGCTCCGACTCGCCCGAGTCGGCGGCGTTCGAGATCCCGTATTTCTTCTCGAGCCTCGAGCTCTGCCCGCGCTAAGTGCCTCGGAGGGGGGCTTCGCCCCCCTTCCGAACCCTCCCCCCAGGATCGATTGCGCGGGCAAAGCCCGCGCTCGAACGGCGGTTACTCCGTCACGCCGCTAGGGACTCGGGGGGGGCCTCGGCGGCCCCCTCCGGGCACCCGATGTTGAGCGGGGTGCTGACGATCGAGTTCTCCTTCCGGATTGAGGATACACCGGGCAAACCCGGCCCGAAGCGGGTCGCGGTGGGGGTGCAATC
>QHTD01000360.1 GCA_003220675.1 Candidatus Rokuibacteriota bacterium
TCGGTGGGCCTCCGCCGGCTCGCCGATCTGGTCGCGGAGGGGAAGCTCGCGCCCCACAGCAGCGTGGAGCGGCCGTGGGGGGAGATCGGCCAGGTCGCCCAGGACCTGATAGCCCGACGCTTCCCCGCCAAGGCCGTGCTGACGCTCGACTGACTGTCGATTCCGGGGAATCATCGGCGTCGTAATAGGTGAGTGAGAGGAGGTCCCATGCGTTACATGCTGCTCATTTGCTCCGACGACAAGGCCGCGCCCCCGACCCCGAGGGCCGAGATGGAGGCCATCGTGCAGGGCCACAGGCGCTTCGCCGACGAGTTGCAGGCGGCCGGCAAGATGGTCGTGGGCGAGCGCCTGCGTCCAGACGGCGACGCCAGCCGCATCCGCGTCAAGGCCGGGCAGCGCCAGGTCATGGACGGCCCCTTCACCGAGACGAAGGAGGCGCTGGGTGGCTTCTACCTGATCGAGTGCGACACCAAGCAGGAAGCCGTCGAGTGGGCGAAGAAGATTCCGCTCCGCGAGGGCGGCTTCATCGAGGTGCGGCCGATCTGGCAGATGTGAGCGACGGGTGAGGTCACCCGCCGCCTGAGGGCGTCGAGTATCATGTCTGTCCGTGGGATCGAACGACCGCGGGCAGATGTCGGACGGCGTACAGGCGCGCGTGGCCGAGGTGTTCCGCCTGGAGTACGGGCGCGTCGTCGCGTCCGTGCTTCGGATCGTGCGCGACATCGATACCGCGGAAGAGGTCGTCCAGGAGGCGTTCGCGCAGGCGCTCGATCGCTGGCCCGCGGACGGCACGCCGGAGCGCCCAGGCGCCTGGCTCCTCACGACGGCACGGCGACGCGCGCTGGATCGCCTCCGTCACGCCCGCCGTGCGGGGGCGCGCGCTGATGCGCTCGCCTACGAGGCCGCGCTCGGCGCGATGGACGAGGGCCCCGAGGTGACCGATCCCGCGGAGATCCCTGACGACCGACTCCGGCTGATCTTTACCTGCTGTCATCCGGGTCTGCCAGCCGACAGCCGCGTCGCGCTCACGCTCAGGCTGGTGGGAGGCCTCTCGACGGCGGAGATCGCGCGAGCCTTTCTCGTGCCCGAGCCCACGATCGCCCAGCGGCTCGTGCGTGCCAAGCGGACGATCCGCGATCGCGAACTTCCCTACGAGGTGCCCGAAGGGGCCGAGCTGTCTGCGCGTCTACCGGCCGTGCTCGCCGTGGTCTATCTGATTTTCAACGAGGGCTACGCCGCGCACACCGGCGACGCCCTCGTGCGCCACGAGCTCTGCCAGGAGGCCGTCCGCCTCGGACATCTGCTCGTCGAGCTGATGCCCCGCGAGCCCGAGCTCCTGGGGCTCCTCGCGCTGATGGAGCTCCAGGCCTCACGGGCGGCGACGCGCACCGACGCCGACGGCAATCTCGTCCTGCTCGCCGATCAGGATCGGTCCCGCTGGGATCAGGCGCGGATCGCCCACGGTCTCACCTGTCTCGATCGCGCGGGGCCCATGGAAGGCGCCGGGCCCTACCAGCTCCAGGCCGCCATCGCCGCCTGTCACGCGCGCGCGGCCTCGTGGGAGGCGACGGACTGGCCGAGGATCGTCGACCTTTACCGGGAGCTCGCCGACGTCGCGCCATCGCCGGTGGTCGAACTGAACCGAGCGGTAGCGATCGGCCTGGCGCAAGGAGCGGCGGCCGGCCTCGCTGCACTCGACGGTATCGAGTCCGCGGCGCTGCGCGGCTATCACCTCTTGCCCGCCGCGCGCGCCGATTTCCTCCGCCGGCTCGGGCGGTGGACGGAGGCGGCCGCCGAGTACCGCCGAGCACTCAGCCTCGCCGATAACGTGCGCGAGCAGAGGTTCCTCACGGCCAGGCTCGCGGTGTGCGAGGCAGGCGGGGACAGCACGTCAGTGTCATTCTGACGTGCCATCCGGTGCGCCTTCGAGTACGCTGACGCGCGTCCCTCCGTCAAAAGTTTGACGTAACGCACCGTTTTCGCCTGGCACTTGCCGTGCATCGAGCTTCCGCGCGCGAATATGCTGGAAGTCGTTTCCATCGCGTCCAACACGCTGACCGAGCGCCTCAGCGCGCTCCGACGGAGTGCTCACATGCAATGGCTCCGCTTTTCCTCTCGTATCCTGTTGATCGGCGCGCTCCTCGTTCTCGTCGGCTGCTCCCTCTCGACCAGCTCCCGGATGGTATCGGACGTTCTCGACTCCTCGGAGAGCAGCTCGCGCTCGAGCACGAGCAAGGAGCGACACAGCCGCTACCGTGAGGACGTGCGCAGCTACACCGCCGCCTACGTGAGGTCGGGCGGAGGGTTCGACGCGTTCACGAAGGAGCTCGGGGAGCTCGCGCGCCGGCACGGCCTCACGAACTGGGAGGACGACCAGACGACGTACGTCGGCGTCGGCGAGGGGCTGGGCGACGCCGCGGTGGGCGAGGCCGAGCTCGAGACGTACAAGACGAGCCTCTCGCG
>QHTD01000361.1 GCA_003220675.1 Candidatus Rokuibacteriota bacterium
GGCGACGAAGTCGGGATGATACGGGCCGAGGTGACGGCAGAAGCTGAGGAGCTGGCTGCCCATCATCTGGTCCAGCAGGGGATCGTGCGCCCATGCCTCGAAGAGCTGCAACTCTTCCCACGCGGGCGGTCGCAGGCCGAGGCGGGCGGTGCGCGCGAGGAAGGGCGGGGGTTGCGCTGCCTCCTCGCGTAGCACGACGCGCACAGGGGTCGAGGGACCCGCGCCGGGCCCTTCGAGCGGTAGCTCTCCGAGAACGTCTGTGGCGAGGAGCGCCCGATAGATCGTCGGACTCGGCAGGATCGAAACGCTTACACGGCGCGTGTCGCAGAGCCTCACTGCCTGGAGCAGTGCCGCCGGCCCGGTAATGTCCGTGACCTTGACGTCCTCGAGGTTGACCCACAGGTGGGCGGGTGACGTGGCGAGGCTCTCTCGCACCGCGCGGCAGAACGCTGGTGCGGTGAGGCTCGTCAGCGCCTCGTGAACGACCAGCTCGAGCTCTGCGTCCCCGGGCACAGCTTCCCCGAGCCACGCAAAATGCAAAAGGGACTCCAGGCTCGGAGCGTGCTCTAAGCGCCGAAAATCTCTCGTCTTTAGGGTGGAGGTCCGCCGCGGGGCGCCACACGGGGCTCTGGCTAATCTGTCACGCTTGAGACAACTAGGACGGGTGCTGGGCTCGGATTCGGTCTTCCGCGGGCTACTCAAGACGGGGTGACCGAGTTCCCGCCCGAGGGAGATCACGGCTCTTAAAACCGCCGCCGCGACGGCGGCGTCAACTCGCATTCAGAGATCTTGTTGAGCAGCGTCTTGTAGCTGACCCTGAGAATTCGCGAGGCCTCTGCTCGATTCCACTGCACCTGCTCAAGAACTTCCCCAAGGGCTTTCCGCTCGGCTTGGCGTGCGCCGTGACGCGCGATCTCCCTCAAGCTCTCGGTGGCGAATGGCGCGGGCCGAGAGGCCGCGGCGCGCCCGTTCCGATCGCGTGCAACCAGGGCCTCGAACGCCTGCTCACCATCCGTGAGCACCACCAGCCGTCGAATAACGTTCTCCAACTCTCGAACGTTGCCCGACCACGAGTGCTCCATGAGGCGAGCCATCGTCTCGGGCGAGAGCTGCTTCGACCGCCCGTACTGCTCGTTGAACCTCGAGAGGAACCACGCCGCCAGCAGAGGAATCTCCTCTTTCCGCTCTCGGAGCGGGGGGATATGGATTTCCACCACATTGAGGCGGTAGTAGAGGTCCTCGCGGAACTCGCCACGGGTCATCGCGAGCTCGAGGTCCCGATTCGTGGCGGCGATCACGCGCGTGTCGACATCGACCAACGCGTTCCCCCCCACGCGAGCGAAGCGAAAGTCCTGGAGCACATGGAGCAGCTTGGCCTGGAGGGCGAGAGGCAGCTCGGCGATCTCGTCCAGATAGATCGTGCCCTTGTTGGCATACTCGAATTGCCCCGGCTTCCGCCGGTGCGCGCCGGTGAAGGCCCCCTTCTCGTGGCCGAACAGCTCAGACTCGAGCAGCCCCGGAGGGATCGCGGCACAGTTGACCTTGACGAACGGACCGCCCCGGCGTGCCGAAGCGGCGTGAATCGCCCGGGCGACGAGGTCCTTACCCACGCCGCTCTCTCCACGGATCAGGACCGTCGCATCCGTATCGGCGATGTTCTCGATGACCGTCCGGATTGCCCGCATCTGCGGGCTTCCGTCGAGGAGTGGGACGCGAGTATCATTCGCTGCCAGCGGCCCGTCCGCTGGATCGACTTGATCACTACTCACGCGCACCTCTCCCTTTCCGGAAAAACCAGTGGGCCGGCACCTTTCGTTCTTGCGAAAGAGGAGTATGGCATCTTCACAATCGGCTGTCACGTTGAAAAAATTTACAGGCCCCTGGAGTGATAGGATGTCTCCGACAAACCGTAGGAGGGAGCCATGAAGCTCCTCTTGATCGAGGACGACGTGCGCGTTGCTCAGGTGCTCGCAGACGCGTTCGAGGCGGACGGCCACGAGACGGCCATACGGCATACGGGCGAGGACGGCCTGGCCTATCTCACGAGCGAGCGCCCGGACGCCGTCGTGCTCGACGTCCGGTTGCCAACCATGAATGGAGTCGCCGTGCTACGGCGGATCAGATCGACCGACCCGCGTCTCCCGGTCATCATCATGACGGGCCTGGCCACGCCGGAAGAAATCGCCGAGGCTCGTCATCTCGGAGTCACCGAGATCATCGAGAAGCCCGAGGTCTTGAAGAACTTCAGCGACGCGCTTGCTCGCGTCCCGAGTCGCGGTCGAGTTCAGGACGCGACGTAGAGCCGGTGACCGCCCTCGTCCCTCGCCCTGGCCATGAGGTCAACCGCTTGACGTACCATGTCATCTGCACAGGCCTCCTTCTCTAACATCCGCGAGCGCCATTCGAACCGCGGCACCGAGCGGCGACGTACCGCGATTGCGCGGCCCCGGGCACTCCTCGGGGTAGAATTCGCTCATGAGCATGGCCATCATCCGGGATCTTGACGCGCTGAAGCGAAGCCTGGCGCCCCACTTGACGCAGGCGAAGAAGGCGATCGTGTTCGGCTCTGCCGCGCGAGGTGATGCTGATGAGTGGAGCGACCTCGACATAGTCATCGTCACTGACACATCCCGTCCATTCCTGGAACGGTATCTCGACTTCGTCGCCATCTATGACATCTGGCCCCGGCTCGACCTCTTGATCTATACCCCCGAGGAGTTCGAGCAAATGCGGGCAGAACGACGGCCGTTCATCGAGCACGT
>QHTD01000362.1 GCA_003220675.1 Candidatus Rokuibacteriota bacterium
CGGGCGAAGCCATGGAGACGCTCGCGGAGGGCACGTTCTCCTTCACGCTGGTCAACCTGGGTAGCAACGGAACTGACCCTGCGGAGCTGATTCGGCGTCTGAAGCTTCACGGTCGGAATTCCGGCCCGATCATCGCGGTCGCCGACCGCGGCGACGACGGCCTCCACCCCGCCCCCCTCGAGGTAGATACCGTGCTCCACAAGCCGCTGAGCCTCGACGACCTCCAGGAGGTCCTGGACGCCCTGGTTCGCCCCCAGCCTTCGACGCCTGCGACGTCCCCTGACCAGATAGCCTCGCGAATCCGGCGTGAGATGGAGCTCTGCTGCAGCCCCAAGATGCTGGAAGCGCACCAGATCCTGCGCGAGGCGGCGCGCGTCGATGTCACCGTGGTCGTCACGGGCGAGACCGGCACCGGCAAAGAGCTCGTCGCACACGCGATCCACCATTTCTCCGCCCGGCGGGCTGGGCCCTTCATCAAAGTCAACTGCGCCGCCATGCCGCGGGACCTGCTGGAGAGCGAACTGTTCGGTTACGAGCGAGGCGCCTTCACCGGCGCCCACAAGCTCAAGATCGGCAAGTTCGAGGCGGCCCATCGCGGCACCATCTTCCTCGACGAGATCGGCGACCTTCATCCCGCGCTCCAGGCCAAGCTGCTCCACGTCCTGCAGGACGGCGAGTTCTCACGCATTGGCGGCAAATCCACGCTGAGCGTGGACGTCCGTGTCCTCGCGGCCACCAACCAGGACCTGGAGCGGGCGGTCGCCGAAGGCCGGTTCCGCGAAGACCTCTACTACCGTCTCAACGTGATCCACGTGTTCGTCCCGCCGCTCCGCGAGCGCGCGATCGAAATCCCCCTCCTGGCCAACTATTTCGTCGAGCGCTACGCGAAGCTCTACCGCCGCGACGGATTCACCATTCCCCCGCCCGTGATGGAGCGTCTGACGCGCCACCGGTACCCGGGGAACGTTAGGGAACTGGAGAATCTGATCAAGCGCATGATCGTGCTGGACGACCCCTTCCTGACCAGGGTTCCTCTGCCCGCCACGGGTGCGGACAGTGCGCCACTCCCCTCGCCCCCTGCGCCCGCGCCGGAGCCCTCCCTCAAGGACATCGCGCGGCGCGCCTCGCAGGCGGCCGAGCGCGAAGCCATCTCCAAAATGCTCGAGCGAACAGGCTGGAACCGCGTGCGGGCGGCGAGGGCGTTGCGAATCAGCTACCGCGCCCTCCTCTACAAGATCAAGCAGACCGGGCTCGATGGCGAGCGGGCGTCAGCCCGCTCGGCCTCGTGAGGAAAACGGTCATGAAACATCCCATGCTCTGCGTCCTCGTCGGTGGCGTGCTCCTCTTCTCTGCCTTGAACCTTGCCGAACCCGCGGACGCTCAGGCTCCGGCGGTCGGCGCCGCCGAGCGGGATGCCAGTCGCAACGGCACGCCGGACGCGTACCGGATTGGCCCTGAAGACATGCTGCAAATCTCCGTATGGAAGAACGAGGCGATGACCCGAACGGTCCCCGTGCGGCCCGACGGCATGATCTCGCTTCCACTCCTGAACGACGTGCAGGCAGCGGGCCTCACACCGATGGAGCTGCGGGACCTGCTGGTCAAGGGCCTGGCCGAGTATATGCCGTCGCCCGAAGTCTCGGTAATCCTGACGGACGTTCGCAGCTTCAAGGTGTCCGTCGTCGGGGAAGTCACCCGCCCAGCGCGGTACGAACTCAAGAGCTGGACCACGGTGCTGGATGCCCTGGCCTTGGCTGGTGGGTTCACTCAGTTCGCGACCCGCTCGCGGATCGTCATCCTTCGCCCCAACGGCAAGGCCATGACGCGGATCCCTTTCAATTACAACAAGGTCACTGGAGGAGAGCAGGAGAACTTCTACCT
>QHTD01000363.1 GCA_003220675.1 Candidatus Rokuibacteriota bacterium
GCCCATAATTTCCGGAAATTGTCCGCGTCGATGGCTTGACAGGGCAGCAGGGTTTTGGGAGCCTCCTTGAACCCCGATCAAGGAGGATCACGATGAGGACCCACATCCCGAAGCTTGCCGCTGTAGCCCTTCTGGGAGGGCTCATCGCAGGGCTCCTGGTGAGTGGTGGAGCGCCGTCGGGGCAAGGGTCGGCCATGACGGGCCGGGGTGATGTGCGGACGCTCCGGGCGGGCTACGAACGCTGGAAAACAGCATATGCATACAAGGGAGGGGACCGAAAGCTCATTCTCCCGCTTCAGTATTCCAAAGGGCGATCGGCCCGATTCACCAGGGCCCACGGCCAAGCGACGCTTGACCTCGTTGACGGATCACTCTCCGTCGTGGTCTCCGGACTTTCTGACCAGGACGGCTTCGACGTCTGGCTGATCAACAATCGCTCCGGCCGCGGACACAACGTGAAGCCTGAGGCCGGCGACCTGAGGGTACGGATGGGCAGCTTGAAGCATGAGGGAAGCACGGCAACGCTTCAGGCCCGCCTCGGCCGCGAGGTGTCGGCTGGCTTCGAGATCGACCTCGTGGTCGTCGCGCGGAGCGGCGAGGAGCCTCGCGCAGCCGGCCTCCTCTTCGGTTCCCCGACCCTTTTTGAACGGCTCTACTACAGCGAGCAGCGCGGGCAGCTTGCCGCGAGTGTCGAGGGGCCGACCGGTCTCTTGTCGGCCTCCTTCAGCGTCTTGATCCCAAGTCCGGCCTACGCAGGCGGGACCGCCGGTGTGACAGACCTCGAGGCGCTCATTGCCAAAGGGCGAGACATTTTCTTTAACGAGACATTTGACGGGAACGGCCGGACGTGCGGGTCGTGCCACCCGGAGCAAAACAACTTCACCCTGGACCCTCGCTTCATCAGCGCCCTGCCCCCCACCGATCCGCTCTTCGTGGCGGAATTCAATCCCGCCCTGAAGGAGAATTTCGAGAAACCCGCGTTGATGCGGCAGTTCGGCTTGATCCTGGAGAACGTGGATGGGTTCGAGGACCTGGCAAACAAATTCGTGATGCGGGGCGTGCCTCACACGCTCGCCTTGTCAACTTCGTTGACGCCGGCGTCTGCCGCGGGGCCCCCTGCTGCTGACGGGACGACGCTCCGCGTTGACGGGACGATTACTCCGCCCTTCCAGAGGACGGGTTGGGGGGGTGACGGCGCGCCGGGGGACGGTACGTTGAGGGAGTTTGCGGCCGGAGCCGTCAGGCAGCACTTCACGAAGACCCTGAACCGGGTGGAGGGCGAGGACTTCCGCTTGCCGACCGCGGAGGAGTTGAATGCCCTGGAGGCGTTCCAACTCTCCCTGGGTCGCCAGGCGGATCTGGACCTGAACACGCTGGTCCTGAAAGGCGCCTTGCCGGAGCAGGGCAGGCAGCTCTTCCTCGATGAGGAACGGTGCAACGTGTGCCACAGAGACGCTGGATCCTCGGCCGCGTTGCCCAGCGATCCCCCGATAACGGGCAACGCGAATTTCAACACTGGCGTCGAGGATATTCCCGATCATCCGGCCCGGGTCGTTGGTTCCCTCCCGCGTGATGGAGGCTTCGGGCGAGAACTCGACGTCATCACGGGCGGCTTCGGCAATGGTACGTTCAACACGCCGCCGCTAGTGGAGGCGGCCGACACCGGCCCGTTCTTCCATAACAATGGAGTGAGCACGATCGAAGCGGCCGTCGAGTTTTACGGCACCCCGGCCTTTAACGACTCGCCGGCGGGCCTACGGCTCATTGAGCTCGGGCTGGGACCGATAGAAGTTGGAGCCGACGAGGCCCAGGCGATCGGCGCGTTCCTGCGCGTCATCAACGCCCTCGAGAACATTCGGTCCTGTAGCGCGTTGCTAGAACGCGCCGAAGACGTGCGCCTCCTGAATGAGGCGCGAGACCTCCTGCGCCTGTCGATCAGCGAGATCAGTGATGCGATCGAGGTTCTGCGGGGCGCGGGTCTGCATCGGGGTGCCGTGCTGCATCTGAGGGCGGCCAGAGGACTCGTTGAGGTCGCCGCAAACACGCCGTTACGCTTCCTACGGAACATCTTGATTCGGTTGGCCATCGACGAGGACAGGGCCGCACGGGGGCATATGGTCAAAGGCTAACTTAGCTCTAGCTTGGCCTCAGCCCTATCCAACGAGCGGAATTCCGACGCGGACCATCCTGTCCACGGTTGCCCGCGCCGTTTCGTACTCCGCCTCGGTGTAGAGGTGGGGTTCCAGGCGCTGGATTTTGAGCGCCTGTTTGGTCAGGGCATAGGCACCCCGCTTCGGCTCATCACGATAGACGACGAGCAGGTCCACGTCGCTGCCCACCGTGTACGTCCCCCGGGCGTGGGAGCCGAACGACCACGGGCTCCGATCGCCAGCGATCAGTGCCCGATCACGTGAAACCCCTCACGTTCCGCCGCTTCAGCC
>QHTD01000364.1 GCA_003220675.1 Candidatus Rokuibacteriota bacterium
ACTCTTTCTTGACTCGCGGCGCCGGATGTGAAATAAGGCCGTATCCATGCACGTACCCGTAGCGGACCGTCACCTCTTCCTCATCTCGCGCGACCAGCCTGGCCTCTGGGACTATCTGCGGCGCGAATTCTCCAGCGAAGAGAACGTGGAAGTCATCCTGGACCGCCGGCTCGGGCGCGACCGGCGATCCGGGCACGATCGCCGCGCCGTCCCGCGCCTCGTGGGATCAGCGGTGAGCGACCGCCGCATCGCCGAGCAGCGCACCAGGGCCCCCGTGGACGCCCAGCTGCGCACGCTCGGCTACGCGATGCTCCGCAGCAGTTCCCTGGCGCGCGCCTGAACTATTCCACCGTTTTGTTTTTCTGGCTCGAGGCTGTGTCCGCCGGGCCCATGCCCAGCGTCCGGAGAGCATTGACCAGGTTCGATTGGGCTTCCGAAAAGGACGGCCTGAGTTTCATCGCTTCCTGGTAGTGTTTCACGGCCTCGGCCAGCTTGCCCTGCCGCGCGAGCGCCAGGCCCCAGTCGTTGTGGGCGTCGGCGGACTCGGGCCTGATCTCGAGAGCCTGACGGTAGTGTTCGATCGCCTCGTCTAGCTTACCTTGCTGTGCGAGCGCTTCTCCCAAGTTGGTGTGGGCGTCGGCGTGGTCCGGCTTGGCGCGCAGGGCCTGCTGGTAGTGCTCGATCGCCTCCGCCAGCTTGCCCTGACCGACGAGCGCAGCACCCATATTGCTATGGGCGTCAGCATGGTCCGGCTTGTTCTTGAGAGCCTGCTCGTAGTGTGCGATGGCCTCCGCCAGCTTGCCCTGCCGCGTGAGCGCAGCGCCCGCGTTGGCGTGGGCGTCAGCATGGTCCGGCTTGATCTGCAGGGCGCGATGATACTGTTCGATGGCCTCGGCCAGCTTCCCCTGCCGGGCCAGCGCAACACCGAGGTTGATGCGGGCGTCAACATGGTCCGGCTTGATCTTGAGGGCCTGCTCGTAGTGTGCGATGGCCTCCGCCAGCTTGCCCTGACCGACGAGCGCAGCACCCATATTGCTATGGGCGTCAGCATGGTCCGGCTTGGTCTTGAGAGCCTGCTCGTAGTGTGCGATGGCCTCCGCCAGTTTGCCCTGCCGCGCGAGCGCATTACCCCAGGCGTAGTTGGCGTCAACATAGCCCGGCTCGAGGCGCAGGGCCGCCTCGTAGTGCTCGACCGCCTCCGCGAGCTTGCCGTGCCGCGCGAGCGCGAGGCCCAGACTAAGCTGACCGATGGAGGATCCGGGATCGATGGCGACGGCATGGCTCCAAAGTTTCTCCGAGTCGTGCCAGACGCGAACCTGGTTCCAGGTGAGAGTTCCGAAGCCAAGGAGGAGAACAACAGCGAGCCCGGTGACCAGGAACGATCGCCGGCGCCAAGCGGCGAGCATGCCGGCACTGGCCAAGAGCGCCCATCCAAGACCTGCCAGGTACGTGTAGCGGTCTGCGGCGATCTGGGGGCCGTTCTGAAAGATCCCCAACACTGGGAGGAGGATGACCACATATGCGAGCCAGGCCGCGGGCAGGCCCGGCAATCGGTGGCGGAGGATCAGCGCCAGGGCGGTGACGCCGGGCACTACGCCGTAGCTCAGAAGGAAGGGCAGCGCCAACGGATCCTGGCCGCGCAGTTCATAAAGGGGCGAGAGGCTCACGGGAAACACCGTCTTCCAGAGGTAGAACCTCAAGCCGTACGCTGAGACCGCCAGCCTGCCGAGCACGCTCAGTTCGTCCAGGGACGGCATGTTGCGGCCCTCGATCTGCGGTATGAATGCGCCGCCGGAGGCCGCCAGGGCGAGCAACACAAAGGGGATCTTCTCGAGGTAAATCCGGCGCGCGGGCTCGCCCCACCACCCTCTGGCTCCCCCGAGGCGTCGCAGCGGATAGACGTCCAGAATCAGCAGCACGACCGGCAGGCTCACGGCCATCGATTTGGACAAGAGCGCGCAAACGAACAAGCCAACCGATGCCCAGTACCCCGATCGGCCGCGCTCGCCTTGCTCGCCGGCCCGGAGGTAGACGAGGAGCGTCAGCAGGTAGAAGAGCCCCGAGAGGACGTCCCGCCGTTCCGTGGCCCAGGCGACGGATTCGACCCGCAGGGGATGAATCGCAAAGAGGAGGGCCGCAAACGCTGCTGAAGCAGCCAGGCCCACGTTCCCTCGTTGAGCTGGACCGGGTAGAGCCAAGCCCAGGATCCGGCGGGCCACGAGATAGAAGACCGCCGCATTCGCGGCGTGCAGGAGGAGGTTGGTCAGATGATAGCCGACGGGATTCATGCCCCAGAAGAGGTAGTCCAGCCCGAAGGTCATCCAGGTCATCCCAGTTCACAAACTGGTTGTCGAGCGTGGGCAGGAACGGAACGACGGTGACGAGCGCGATCAGGACGGGGAGAAGCCGGAAGACCCATCGGTGAGTCGAAGCGTGGGCCTCCGGTTGACGGCACTCCCGCTGGTGCCGCTGCGGGTGTTGGTGATGCGCGGCCGCTCGAGACTTGCCGGGCGTGCTCTGGCGGCTCATTGGTGCGCTCAAGATCTAATGTCTCACGGGTCGTAGTAGTTTCGACAACTCACGGGGACAGAAGGGTGGCCGAAGCCAAGGAGGAGAAAAGGGATATTTACGAGCCCGGCGAGATCAAGCCCTCGCGATCGCAGCGCAGCGTGCGGCCTTCGAGCGGGCAGGTCAGCAAGCGCTGGCCGTCGACGTCGAATGCGCTGAACGTCCACTGCGCGTCTTGTCGCTCCAGCAACGAGAATCCGAATGCGTTGGTGTGCGCGATGCGAGCGACGCGCACGCCGGGTGCCGGCGACGCGCCGGCGGGAAACGGATCGGGCAGGTTCGGCATCACGTTGTCGCCGCCGTTGCCGGCGACGACGGTCGCCGGATGGTCGGTGGCGAAGCTGATCGCCTCGAGTTGATGCTCGTGGCCATGGAGCGCCAGCGCGACGCCGGCGGGCAGATAGGCGTCCGGATACAGCGTCTGCACGACGGACCGCAAGGCGGCATTGCCGCCCACGAATTTGCCGGCGGACTCTCCTCCGAATCCCAGAATCGGATGATGCTGGGCGAGGAAGCTTGTCACGCCCGGCTTGGCGGCAAGCGTGCCGACGTCGCGATAAGCGTCTCGATATTTGGCGAACGCAAGGCTGGTCGGCGCCAGACGGGCGCGGCCGGCCTTCGCCGAATCGACCACGATCAACTGCGTATCGGTTCCGAACGGCACCGCGTACGGCGTCGAGTAGTTGGTGTCGTGGTCGTCAGCCGCGTCATCGCAAGTTCGATGCGCGCTGTACGGATGAGGGTCGAGAAAGCGAAACCATCCCTGACCGGCGCGGGCGCATTCCTCATGATTGCCGCGGACGAATACCCAAGGTGCGGCGGCGAGCAGCGGCGCCGCCGGGCCGAAAAAATCGGCGTTCCACGTGTCCCAGCCATACCCCCACGGACTGCCTTCACAGCCCGGCCCACCAGCGGGGCACACGTTTTCCCGATAGTGATAATCGCCGACGTGAAGCACGAGATCGGGCTTGAGACGGGCGGCGGCCGCCGCGATTCGGAGAAACGGCCAGCCGTTCGGATCGTTGCAGCTCTGCCATGCGTCGTCGGCCCGCTTCATCCGACAACCGGTGTCGCCGATGACGACGATGCGTTGCGGCGAACGGCTCGGCACCGGCAGCGGCCGACCGCCGATCGCGACGCGCGAGGCGCCCGCAGGCAACGCAAGCTCGCACGTCGCCACCGGAAAAGCCGACGGTTTCGATTCCGCGAGCGTGCTGGCGGTCGGGCGCTGCGGGATCGTCGCCGCCGGGGCGCGCACTTGCATCGGATAGTCGGCGCCGTCGATCGTCACGGCGGGGCACGGAGAGTCGGTCGCCACGCGCGCGCTGGTGCTTCCGCCGTCGCCGACGACGACCCACGCCGCTTGCACGTTGCCGATCGGCGCGATCGGCGTCGGGGGCGATTGCGCGCAGGCACCGAGCAGCGCGCCGGCGGCCGCTATCAAAAGCAAGTCACAGCCCTGCCGGAGACGATCCAAAGCAGCCATGAAGTCTTCCTCGTTAAAAATTGCCGGGCCGCCGGCCTCTCACAGACCGACGTGTACGGGGATCTGATCCGTCGGGAATTTAACTGAATCCTGCGATAAATACGACATCGGAAGCCAGAAGACCCATCGGTGAGTCAACGCGTGGGCCTCCGGTTCACGGCGCTCCTGCTGGGGTGGCTGCGGTGTTGGAGCGTCACGGGGGCGCCGAGCCTGCGAGACTTGCTCCTGCGGCTCATGGGTCAGGGCACGTCCGCCGGTTCTTTCGGGCGGCGACGCGATGCCACGAGTGATAGCCCTCTTTTTAACAGCCTGCATGATTTAGCCCCCCGATCAGCAATCCGCGCTCACCCCTCGCGCGCCGGAGCGTTGCATTCCGCACGCCTCGGCTCGCGGCCCCGAGCGCCTGATCCGGCGTATCCAAAGATTGACAGTCGAGCGACCAGCGTGACACCGTGAGCGCGTGGCGATCGTCCGCGCCCTCGGCGGGGTCCTGCTGGCGCTCCTCACGGCGGTCTCGGTGTGGTCCGCGCCGGCCGCGCTCGGCGGCACGGTCGTGCGCGTCGTGGACGGCGACACGATCCACGTGAGGATCGACGCGG
>QHTD01000101.1 GCA_003220675.1 Candidatus Rokuibacteriota bacterium
GTCGTGGATCGAGGCGAACGGTCGCTCCTCCCTCGCCCGCACGATCGCCCGTGCGGCCGCCTCGCGCAGCCCCCTGACGTACCTCAGCCCGAGCCGTACCGCATGACTGGTGCAACTCGGGGAGGGGAGGCGCAGGGAGCCCCTCCCCTCCCCGGGCTGCACCGTGCAGAGCCACTGGGATCGGGCGATGTCGATCGGGAGGATGCGGAGGCCGTGGCGCTGCGCGTCCTTGATGATCGTCGCGGGGTGATAGAACCCCATCGGCTGGTTGTTGAGGAGCGCCGCGTAGAACGCCGCCGGGTGGTGGACCTTGAGATAGGCGCTCGCGTACGCGAGCAGCGCGAAGCTACTCGCATGCGACTCGGGAAAACCGTACAGCGCGAACGAGGTGATCGCGTGCACGATCTCCTCGGCGGCGGCGCCGTGGATGCCCTGGCGGGCCATGCCCGCGCGGAGCTTCGTCTCCACGTCGGCCATGAGCCGCTCGCTTCGCTTGAAGCCGAACGCGCGCCGGAGCTCTTCCGCCTCGGTGGCGGTGAAGCCCGCCGCCACCATCGCCATCCGCAAGAGCTGCTCCTGGAAGAGCGGTACGCCGAGCGTGCGCTTGAGGATGGGCTCCAGGGACGGGTGAGGATACGTGACGGCCTCGCGCCCGCGCCGGCGCCGAACGTAGGGGTGGACCATCTGGCCCACGATCGGCCCCGGGCGGATGATCGCGACCTGCACGACGAGGTCGTAGAACCGCTCGGGGTGGATGCGCGGGAGCGTCGCCATCTGGGCGCGGCTCTCCACCTGGAACACGCCGATCGTGTCCGCCTGCTGGAGACTCCGGTAGACGGCGGGATCGTCGGGCGGCAGGCGCGCCAGGTCCACCGAGCCTCCGGTCTCGCCGACGAGGGTGAGCGAGTCCTGGAGCACCGCCATCATCCCGAGCCCGAGCAGGTCGATCTTGATGATGCCGAGCCCCGCGCAGTCGTCCTTGTCCCACTGGATGACGACGCGCCCGGGCATGGTTGCGGGCTCGAGCGGCACCACGTCGTCGAGGCGGCCCGCGGCGATCACCATCCCGCCCGAATGCTGGCCGAGGTGACGCGGCAGGTCCTGGATCCGCATCCAGAGCGCGGCGAAGTGGCGGATGCGCGGGTGGCGCGGGTCGCAGCCCGCCTCCGCAAGATGCTTCGTCAGCAGGTCCGCGGAATCCTGGTAGCCCCAGTTGGACACGAGCCGAGCGAGCCGGTCCTGCATGTCGCGGGGTAACCCGAGCGCCTTGCCGACCTCGCGCGCCGCGCTCCGGCCTCGATACGTAATCACGTTGGCGGTCATCCCGGCCCCGAGACGACCGTAACGGCGGTACACATACTGAATCACCGCCTCCCGACGCTCTCCACTCGGCAAATCGATATCGATATCCGGCCACTCTCCTCGCGCTTCGCTGAGAAACCGTTCGAACAACAACTCCATGCCGATAGGATCGACCGCCGTGATGCCGAGCGCGTAGCAGACCGCGCTGTTGGCCGCCGAGCCGCGCCCCTGCACGAGGATGTCGTTCGCGCGGCAGTACTCGACGATGTCCCACACGATCAGGAAGTAGCCCGCGAGGTCGAGGCGCCCGATGACGTCGAGCTCGTGGGCCACCTGACGGCGCGCGCGGGTGACGAGCGGTCCCGTGCCGTAGCGCGCGCGCACGCCACGCTCCACCAGCTCGCGCAGGTGCTCGAGCGGCGTCTCGCCGGGCGGCAGCGGGAAATCCGGGAAGCGGTACCCGAGGTCCTTCAGCGTGAAGGCCAGGCGCATCGCGAGCTCACCCGTATTGGCGAGCGCATCGGGGAGATCGTGGAAGAGCCGTGTCATCTCCCGGCCGCTCCGGAGCCTGCACTCGCCATTCACGGAGAGGCGCCGGCCGGCGTGATCGAGGTCGGTCTTCTCGCGGATGCACGTGAAGACGTCGGCGAGCAGCCTCCCCTCCGGCCGCGCGTAGAGCGGCTGACTCGTGGCGATGAGCGGGACCTGCGCCTCGCGCGCGAGCGTCACGAGGCCCTGGAGCACCCGCTCCTGCTCGCGCTCGAGATGGCGCTGGACCTCCACGTAGCAGTTCGACCGCCCGAACATCGCGACGAGCCGCGTCAGGACGCCACGTGCGCCTTCCACGTCGCCGGCGGCGAGCCGCAGCGCGAGCGGCCCGCGCGCGCCGCCGGTGAGACACACGAGGCCGGCGGCGTACGGGGCGAGGCCGTCGAGCGTCGCCGCCGCCGCGCCCTTGGGAGCGCCGAGCTTCATCCGTGTGATCAGGCGGCAGAGGTTCTGATAACCCTCTCGATCCTCCACGAGCAGCGGCAGGCGCGTGCCATCGGCAAGCGTGATCTCGCTGCCCACGATCGGCTTCACGCCCGCGTCGAGGGCCGCGCGAGTGAAGCGGGGCGCGCCGTACACTCCGTCCCGGTCCACCAGCGCCACGGCGGGCATCTCCAGGCGTGCGGCCGCTCCCGCGAAGGCCTCGGGCAGCTCGGCGCCTTCGAGGAATGAGAACGCGGACTGCGCGTGCAGCTCGATGAACATCATTTGAACAGGGTGCGGGCGCCCGGGCTGTCGCCACGCCCGCTAGTCATAGACGCCGTCCACGCGCCACTCGCCGGTCCGTAGATCGCGGGCGAGCCGGCAGAGCGTGCCATCGCCGAGCGCCACGTCCCACTCGTCTCGCGCCCACGCGTCCACATCCCACCACGCCCCCGACGCGCGCCAGGGGCCGGCGCACCCGACGACGCGCTGGCCGTCCACCCGCGACGGGCGCTCGTCGTCCGTCGCGACGGCCACACGTCTCGACGGCCGCGCGCGCCGCAGCATCAGGCGATGCGCGTCGGAAAGGGGCGGATCCGGTCGCGGGGTCCGCCCCCCGTCCGCGCCACCGGGCTCGTCAGGCGGTGAGAACGCGTGCAGCGTGTAGGCGTCGGGGCGATGCGAGTCGTCGAGGCGCGGCGAGCCGACATTGTCGGGGCCGACGAGCGCCGCGAGGCGCGCGAGCACGGCAACGAGATCGCGCAGGCGTGGCGCGGGCGGCTGCCACAGCCCGCTCTGCCCCGCCCGCGCCCGGACCGGGCGGGCGCTGAGCGTCGCGCGCGTGACCGCGGCGGACGGCGGATGCGCTTCGAGATCGAGGGCGATCAGCGCGAGCATCGGCTTCACCTCGCACATCGGGACGGCGAGGGCGACGGTGCGTGCGTGATGGCCGCCCGAGGCGAGCTCGAGGCGGACATCGAGCGCGTCCGCCGCGAGGGACGCGGCCATGAGCCGCGCGCAGAGCCGCTCGAGCACGGCGTCGAGGACGACCGCGAGGGCGCCGAGCGAGTCGATCTCCCACTCGAGCCCCTGCGCCTCTTCCCAGAACGGCGGCGGCGTCCAGACGCAGAACGGATCGCGGTCGCGGCCGAGCGCCAGATCGTGGGCGCGGAGGCCGGCGGGCCCGAGCCGCGCGGCCAGGCCGTCGCGAGGCAGGGCTGCGAGCTCGCCGAGGGTCCGCACGCCCCAGCCCTCGAGCACCGCCGCCAGGTCCGGAGGGAGACCGAGCACGGCGAGCGGCGCTCCTGCGAGTGCCGCGCGCTCCTCGCCCGGCGAGATGACCGTCACGGGCTCCGTAGCGCTCACCGCCGCGACGCGGGCGGCCGTGCGACTCCCCGCGAGGGCGACGCGACAACCGGGGAATCCCACGGCCCACGCCTGGCCCACCAGCCGTCGGCCAATCGCGACGGGCTCGCCGTGGAGCCACGTGAGCCCGGCCGCGTCGACGTAGACGAGCCCCGCGCCTCCGTCCTCGACACGCGGCGACACGCCGAACGCCGCCTCGAGCAGCGCGTGGCGCGCCGACCTCACGTGCCCCTCGACGAACGGTCGGCTCACGAGCGCCGAGCAGCGGGCGCGCGCCTCGGTTTCGGTCATCCCCCCGCCCACCCCGTATTCACGCGCCGCCGCGTTCGCGTCGATCACCCGCGTGACCGTTGGCGCGGGCGCGACGACCGCCAGCGGCTCAGCGCGGAGCGCGGGCTCCGAGCGCTCTGCGGCGGCGGCGACGAAAGCGTCGATCCACAGGCAGGCGAACCGGCTCACGCGCTCCACCAGGAGGACGGCAACGACGCGGGTGGCCGGCGCGCGCGCAGCACCCGCGTGGCTGTGCGTGCCGCCGCGAGGCGTGTGGGCACCGGGCCCGGGCCGGCCCAGTCGATCGCATCCCGCTCGGTCTCGACGACGAGCGACGCGCCCGATCCGGTGACGCGCCGGCGACTGACGATCAGCAGCGCCGCCTCCGTCCGCTCGACGGCGAACTTCAGACGGAACGCGAGGGTCAACGGCAGGCGCGGCGGCGCCTCGCCGAGATCGAGACCGATCACCGCGAATCCCGGACAGCGGACGAGCAGATCGGCGGCGCGGAGCGCCAGGTCGCGACGGCCGCCGCAGCGCACCCAGAGGAGGCGCCGCAGATCCACTCCGGCTCGCGCAGCGGAGGCGGGATCGAACGCCTGCTCGGCGTCGACGAGGGCGGCAACCGCTTCCCGGCGCGTGACGTCGCGCAGGCAGGCCGTGAAGAGGCTCGTGCGGCCGGACGACGGACGGCCGACGATCTCCGTGATCTCGCCGCGGCGGACCCAGGCCACGTCTTCCATGGGTGTAAGAAAGCCTAATCAGATGACGAGTATCAGGCAAGACGTAGATGTTGGGGGTGCGCCGAAAAGAAACCCCAAGATCATGGGCCTGACGCGGGCTGCTAGAATGCGGCCGAGGAGGAATCCATGGAACTTCGCACTGTGAACGCGGTGGTGACCGGGGGCGCCTCCGGGCTCGGGCGCGCCACCGCCGAGCGGCTCGTCGCGGCGGGCGGCCGCGTGGCGCTCCTGGACCGGCCGGCGTCCGCCGGCGCCGACGTCGCGAAGACGCTCGGCCCGTCCGCGCTCTTCATGCCGGCCGACGTGACGAGCGCCGGCGAGGTTGACACGGCGCTCCGCGCCGCGGCCGAGCGCTTCGGCGGCCTCAACGTCCTCGTCAACTGCGCGGGCATCGGCACCGCCATGAAGACCCTGGGCAAGGCAGGCCCGGCGAAGCTCGAGGACTTCACCCGCGTCATCCAGGTGAACCTCATCGGCACGTTCAACTGCATCCGTCTCGCTGCGTCGCACATGGCGAAGAACGCGCCGACGACTGAGGGCGAGCGCGGCGTCGTCGTCAACACCGCGTCGGTCGCCGCCTTCGACGGCCAGATCGGTCAGGCGGCCTACTCGGCCTCGAAGGGCGGCATCGTGGGCATGACGCTGCCGGTCGCACGCGATCTGGCCGAGCTCGGGATCCGCGTCGTGACGATCGCCCCAGGCATCTTCGACACGCCGCTGCTCGGGACGCTGCCCGAGTCGGTGCGCCAGTCGCTCGCCAAGCAGGTCCCATTCCCCCAGCGGCTCGGACGGCCGAGCGAGTTCGCGGCGCTGGCGTGCCACATCATCGAGAACGCGATGCTCAACGGCGAGACGATCCGCCTCGACGGCGCCATCCGCATGGCGCCTCGCTAGCCCCGCCTCGAGATGGCTCGAAGACGGCGGCGAAGCCGCACGGTCTTCGAGACCCGCTCCCGCGCCTCGGGGCGTATCCGCGTCGTCGACTACCGCGTCGAGCGCCGGCTCCTCGTCAGCGGCGAGATCCTCTCCGTCTACCCGCTCGACGGCGACTGGTCACGGGTGCGTCGCGAGTACTGGTGGCGCGCCCTCGCGGCGATCGAGCTGCCACCGCGCCCGACGGCGCTCTTCGTGGGGCTCGGCGGCGGCACCCAGATCCACCTGCTTGAGCGACTCGCGCGTCCGCGCCTGATCACGGTGATCGAGCGCGACCCGGTGATCGTGCGGGTCGCGCGCGACTGGTTCGCCCTCGACGCGACCGGACCGATGGAGATCCTCTGCGCCGACGCGGCGGTGGCGGTGCGCGCGCTCGCGCGCGCCGGGCGGAGGTTCGACTTCGTCATGGAGGACGCCGCGTACGGCGACGAGCCGGAGCGGGCCGCGCCGCTGGCGCTCGGGCTCGCCCCGCTCGTGTCGTCGCACGGGTCGCTCGTGGTCAACCGCCACCGGCGCGCGGGCGCGCGGGGCCTGGTCCGCGTGCTGCGCTCTCGCTTCGGGGACGTCCGCCTCCGCCAGGTGAGCCGCGGAGCGGAGAACGTGCTGATCTGCGCTCGGGACCCGCTCAGGCGGACCTGAGCCGCTTGTAGCGGAGGCGGTGGGGGCGTTCGGCCTCGGCGCCGAGACGCTTCTTGCGGTCGGCCTCGTACTCCGAGTAGCTGCCCTCGACCCAGACCGCGCGCCCCTCGTCCTCGAAGGCCAGAATGTGTGTGGCGATCCGGTCGAGGAACCAGCGATCGTGGCTGATCACCACGGCGCACCCCGCGAAGTCGAGCAGGGCCTCCTCGAGCGCGCGCAGGGTGTCCACGTCGAGGTCGTTCGTCGGCTCGTCGAGCAGCAGGGCATTCGCGCCGCGCTTGAGCATCGTGGCGAGGTGCAGCCGGTTGCGCTCGCCGCCCGAGAGGTCGGCCACGCGCTTCTGCTGGTCGCTCCCCTTGAAGTTGAACGAGGCGACGTAGGCGCGCGACGGCACCGTCCGGCCGCCGAGCGCGAGCATGTCGGCGCCGCCCGAGATCTCCTCCCAGACCGTCTTCTCGGGGTCGAGGGCGTCGCGGCTCTGGTCCACGTAGGCGAGCTTCACGGTCTCACCGACCCTGAGCGTGCCCGCGTCGGGCTTCTCCTGGCCGACGATCATCCGGAACAGCGTCGTCTTGCCCGCGCCGTTCGGCCCGACGACACCGACGATCCCGCCACGGGGGAGCTTGAACGAGAGGTCGTCGATGAGCACGCGGTCGCCGTAGGCCTTGGTCACGTGGTCGGCCTCGACGACGACGTCGCCGAGGCGGGGCCCCGGCGGGACCGCGATCTCGAGCGCCGCCACGCGCTGCTCGGAGGCCTCCGCGAGGAGCGCTTCATAGTTGCTGAGGCGCGCCTTGCCCTTGGCCTGGCGGGCGCGCGGCGCCATCCGGACCCACTCGAGCTCGCGCTCGAGCGTTCGCCGCCGCGCCACATCGGCCTTCTCCTCCTGCTCGAGTCGCCGGTGCTTCTGCTCGAGCCAGGACGAGTAGTTGCCCTCCCATGGGATGCCGTGGCCTCGGTCGAGCTCGAGGATCCAGCCCGCGACGTTGTCGAGGAAATACCGGTCGTGGGTGATCGCGACGACCGTCCCCGGATACTCTTTCAGAAAGCGCTCGAGCCACGCCACGGATTCCGCGTCGAGGTGATTCGTCGGCTCGTCGAGGAGCAGCATGTCGGGCCGCGAGAGGAGGAGCCGGCAGAGCGCGACTCGCCGCCGCTCGCCGCCCGAGATCTTCGCCACCTCCATCTCGCCCGGCGGCACCCGGAGCGCGTCCATGGCGAGCTCGACCGTCCGGTCGAGGTCCCACGCGTTCGCCGCATCGATCTGGTCTTGCAGGCGCGCCTGCTCGGCGAGGAGCTTCTCCATCTCGTCGGCCTCGAGCGGCTCGCCGAGCCTCGCGCTGACCTCCTCGAAGCGCGTGAGGAGCCTACGCGTCTCGGCCACGCCCTCCTCGATGTTGCCGCGCACGTCCTTTCGCGGGTCGAGCTGGGGCTCCTGCGGCAGGTAGCCGATGCGGCGCCCCTCGGCCGGGAACGCCTCGCCGAGGAAGTCGCGGTCCACGCCCGCCATGATCCGGAGCAGCGTCGACTTCCCCGCCCCGTTCGCGCCGAGGACGCCGACCTTGGCCCCGTGAAAGAACGAGAGCCAGAGGCCGCGCAGGATCTCCCGCTTGGGCGGAACGACCTTGCGCAGGTCCTTCATGACGAACGCGTACTCACCCGCCATCTACGTGGCTCCCAGCAGTCGCCGATGCTCGGGCATCATGCACCGATTCTGCACCACGCGGATGCCCGCGCGAGCCAGCATCTCGGCCGCGGCGTCGTTCCTGATGCCGAGCTGGAACCACACCGCCTTCGGCTGCCACGGAAGCGCCAGGATCTCGCGCGCGTGGTCCGGGAGATACTCGGGCCGGCGGAAGATCTCGATCACGTCCGCGGGCTCGGCAAGGTCGGCGAGTCGCGCCACCGCCGTGGCGTCGTGCACCGAGCGTCCCGCGATCTTCGGGTTCACCGGACGGATCCGGTAGCCGCGCGCGTGGAGGTACGCCGGCACGAAATACGCGGGCTCCGCGGAGTCCGCTTTCGCACCCAGGACCGCGACCGTCTTCGCCTCGCGGAGGATCGCGGCGAGCCCCGCGTCGTCGTCGATCAGGTTGGCTGGCCAGCCCGTCATCGACCTCGAGCCTCTCACGCCGGCCCGAGAGCGGCAACCATCTCGCCACCGAACGCCTCGGCGCGCCAGCGCCTGACGCCGTCAACCCTCGCAAGCTCGGCCCGGTCGCGCGGGCCCGCCAGGGCGATCACCGTGATCAGGCGGTTCGGCAGAAGCAGGCCGGGCTCGATGCCGACGCGTGGCGCCGCCTCGCTGCGCCACTGCCTGAGCCGCTCGATGCGGCGCTGGACGGCGGCCGCGATCCTGGGGCGCGGGCGGTGCTCGATCCGCGGCAGCTCGTCATCGCCGAGCGCCAGCCCGCGAGCGACGGCCTCGAGGATGGCGTCGCCCCAGCGCGCGGTCACCTTGGGCGTGCAGCCAGGAATCTGGACGAGCTCGCGCCCGTCTCTCGGTGCGGCTTGAGCGAGCCGCACGAGCGTCTCCTCGGAGAGGATCTTGAACGGCGGGCGGTCGTGGGTGCGGGCCAGGTGCTCGCGGAGCTCATAGAGCTCCTTGAGCACCGCGAGACCCCGGGGTGAGAGCTCCCGCGCCCCCTTGAGCCTCGTGAATGCGTTCGGGTCCTCGACACGCTCGGCGACCGGCTGAGCGGCGAGCGCCGCGCACTCCTCCTCGACCCACGCGAGCCGCCCGCAACGCTCGAGCTCGTCGACGAGTCGGCCCTTGAGCTCGATCAGATGGAAGACGTCGGCTGCCGCGTAGTAAAGCTGCGCCTCCGTGAGCGGGCGCGCCGACCAGTCGTCCTTCTGCCGCGAGGGCGGGAGCCGGGCGCCAAGGTAGCGCTCGAGGAGGACGTCGAGACCGAGCGCGGCAGCGCCCAGGAAGCGCGCCCCGACCGCGGTGTCGAAGAGCGAGGCGAACCGGAAGCCGTAGCGACGCTTGAGGTGCGTGAGATCGTTGTCGCCGGCATGGAGCACGGTCGTCGTCCCGGCCTCGGCGAAGATCCTGCCGAGCGGCGACAGGTCCTCCACGGCGAGCGGATCGACGAGCCAGACGTCGCCCGACGCGCTCGCGAGCTGGACCAGCGCGAGCCGCTCCGGATAGTGGTGGAGGCTGTCGCCCTCGGTGTCGAGGGCCATCTCCGCCGAGCCGGCCAACCGCTCCGCGGCCCGGCCGAGGTCGGCGGGAGTCTGGATCCAGCGCGAGGGGATCGTGGTCAGGGCTTCCGCTGGCGGATCGTCCGCTCCATCCGCTCGAATCGCGATCGAAGGGGCTCGAGCCCCTCGTCATGGGTGATTACGTAGAGCTCGCTCCGGCGGATCGCGCCGAGGACCATCTCGGCCACGGTCTCGGGCGCGAGATACCGGCCCATCAGCTCCACGGGCTCGGCCTCGGAGGGCTGGTCGTTCTTGAGGTGTGCGGGGCGATTCCGCTCGCTCGCGCGGATCCTGGTGGAGACGCCCATCGGGCACAGCACGGAGACGCCGATGTTGTAGGGCTTCAGGTCCTTCGCGAGCGTCTCGGAGAGGCCGACGACGGCGTACTTCGACGTGTTGTAAATGCCGAGCCCGCGCGTCGCGACGAGTCCGGCCATGGACGCGGTGTTGACGATGTGCCCGGGCTCCTTCTGCGCGATCATGCGCGGCAGGAACGCCTCGAGCCCGTGGATGACTCCCCAGAGGTTGACCCCCAGCACCCACTGCCAGTCCCTGTGCGTGGCCGTCTCGAGCCCGCCCCAGAGCGCGACCCCCGCGTTATTGCAGAGCACGTGGACACGGCCGAAAGCGCCGAAGGCGCGCTCGGCGAGCGCCTGGACCGATGCGAGGTCGGTCACGTCGGTGCGCACCGCGAGCGCCTCGCCGCCGCGCGTCCGGATCGGCCCGACCACGTCCGCCATGCCCGCCTCGTCGAGATCGGCGACCACCACGCGCGCGCCTTCGCGCGCCAAGGCCTCCGCCAAAGCGCGGCCGATGCCGGAACCACCGCCCGTCACGACGCCGACCCGTCCTTTGAATGAGTCCACCGCCACGCCTTCCCCCTGGAGCGCTCCGACGCTGAGCGTAGCCGCGCTCGTCGCCCGGGTCAACGTGGCGTGGTAGCATGCCCCGGCATCGCTGCGGGAGGTGCTCGATGGCCAAGGAGATCTCGATCGTCCATCACGCCGACCGGCGGACCGACGTGATGATGCCCTACGCGCCCGGCATCGTCGTCCGCCGCGGCAGCCTCGTCTTTCTCTCGGGCGTGACGGCCGCCGCCGTCTACCACAGCCACCCCCACCGCGAGGAGGAGTTCGACCTGCCGGCGACGATGGAAGAGCAGGCGGTGCGCGCGATGGAGAACCTCCGGAAGACGCTCGAGGCCGCCGGCTGCACGCTCGGCGATCTCGTCGCGGCCACCCGGTATCTCACCGACCTCGGCGAGCAGGACGCCCTCAACCGCGTGTGGGCGCGGTACCTCGGCGGCCACCTTCCCACCACGACGACCGTCGAGGTCTCGCGTCTGGCGACGCACCCGCGGTGCAAGCTCGAGATCAGCGCGATCGCCGTCGCCGACGCTGAGCCGCGATGACGCTCGGCTTCGTCGGGCTCGGGGTGATGGGCGGGCGCATGGCGAAGCGGCTCCTCGACGGGGGCCACCGCGTGATCGGCTACAACCGCACGCGCGAGAAGGCGCGCTGGCTCTCCGACGCCGGGATGCGCGTCGCGGACTCGCCGCGCGAGGTCGCCATCCAGGCGGACGTCGTCTTCACCATGGTGACCGACACACCGGCCCTCGACGCCGTCTGCCGTGGTCCCGACGGCATCCTCGCGGGGCTCCGGCGGGGGACGGTGCACGTGGAGATGAGCACGGTGAGCCCGGAGGCGGTGCGCGCCATCGCCGCCGAGGTCGCGTCGCGGGGCGCCGATCTGCTCGACGCGCCCGTGTCCGGGTCGCCCGTGACGCTCGAGGCCGGCCAGCTCTCGTTCATGATCGGCGGCGACCCCGCGACGCTCGAGCGGGTACGGCCCTACCTCGCCGCGATCGGCCCCACGCTCACGCACGTGGGCGCAGTCGGGCTTGCGAAGGCGATGAAGATCGCGATCAACCAGGGGCTCGCCGTGCAGATGGTCGCGTTCTCGGAGGCGGTACTGCTCGCCGAGAAGGCAGGGATCGCGCGCGAGCGCGCGGTGGAGGCGCTGCTGAGGAGCGTCCTGGCCTCACCCATGCTGAAGTACCGCGGCCCGTTCGTCCTCGGCATGCCCGCCGAGGCGTGGTTCGACGTGGGGATGATGCAGAAAGACCTCAAGCTCGCGCTCGACCTCGGGCGCGCGACCGGCGTGCCGCTCTCGAGCGTGGCGATCGCCAACGAGCTCCTCACCGCGGCGCGCGGGATGGGGCTCGGGCGCTACGACTTCGCGGTCGTGTTCGACGTGCTCGCCACAATGAGCGGCCAGGTACCGAGTCACAAGACCTGATGGCGGACGCCGCTCAGGCGCTTGCGGAACCGCGTGACGATCGCGTCCCCCAGATTGTGCTCATCATCGCGGCGTGAGCGTCGCGCGGCCCGAGGCCGCGTCGACGGTGAGGGTGAACGCGTCGAGGGCGTCTCGGCCGAGGAGGCCGTCGATCGCCTCGAAGCGGCCGGCGGCCGGTAGCGCGTGGACGATGACGGCGAGCGGGCCGATCCGGGCGCCGGCGACGTCGAGCAGCGGCACGGTCACGAGGACCGCGGTCGTCACGCCGGTTGCCCCCACGATCTGGACCGGCCGCCCGCTCTGGCCGCCGAATCCCGCGCGCTCGATCGCCGACGGCGAGAGGACTGTGCGGTCGGCGCCGGTATCCACGACGAGCGTGAGCGCGATGCCGTTGAGCCGGGCTGCCACGGTGATCGGCGCGCCGGAGCCGGCCCGGAGCACCGTGGGCTCCGGCCCAGGCGGTGGCGCGGGACGCGGCTGCGGGGCGCTCAAGAGTTGCGCGGCGGCGCGGTGGGCCGGCGGGATCGCGTCGAGGTCGGCGGTGTAGTGCACGGTCCCCTCGCCGTCAGTCCACCGGTAGAGCTGGGCGGCTGCCGGCGTGGCGACGAGGCAGATGGCAAGCGCAGCGGCCCGGAGTCTCAGCATGATCTAGAGGATGACCTTCTTCGCGCGGAGCTCGGCGATCCGCCCGGCGCTGTAGCCATGCTCGGCGAGCACCTGGTCGGTGTGCTCGCCCTGGCGCGGCGCGGGCGTGCGGACGCCCGGCCGCATGCGGGAGAACTTCACCGGGGTACCCACGACGGGGATCTCGCCGAGCCGCGGATGCACGACCCGCTCGATGATCCGCCGCGCCGCCGTCTGCGGGTCGTCCATCACCCGGTCCACCGTGTTCACGGGTGTGGCGGGGACGCCGGCCTCCTCGAGGATCTTCAGCGCCGGGACCAAGCGCTGCCAGAACCGGTCGTTGGCCCCCGCGATGAACACCCACTGGCCGTCACGGCAGCGGAAGTTCCGATAGGGCGAGAGCGAGGGGTGCGACGAGCCGAGCGCTGTGGGGATGGCGCCGGTGAGCAGGTAGCCTTCGGCGTGGTAGTTCAGGAGCGCGACGGCGGTCTCGAGGAGCGAGCCGTCCACGCGCTGGCCGAGACCCGTCCGCTCCCTGTGGAGCAGCGCGTTGACGATCCCGAACGCGCAGAGGATGCCCGTCGTCAGGTCGAGGAACGAGACGCCGCAGCGGACGGGCGGGCCGTCGGGCTCGCCCGTGATCGACATGATGCCGCTGAAGGCCTGCATGAGTGCCTCGTAGCCGGCGCCGTCGGCGCGGGGCCCCGTGCGCCCAAAGGCCGAGATCGAGCAGTAGATGAGCCGGGGGTTGACGGCCGCAAGCGTCTCGTAGCCGAGGCCGAACGACTCCATCGTCCCCGTGCGGAAGTTCTCGATCAGGACGTCGCTCCGGCCGACGAGGGTCGTCAGCACCTCGACACCCTCGGCCGACTTGAGATCGAGCGTGATGTCGCGCTTGTTGCGGTTGATGACGAGGTACGCCGCGGACTCGCCCTCCTTGTGAGGCGGCCACGTTCGTGACTCGTCGCCCGAGCCCGGGTCCTCCACCTTGATGACGTCGGCGCCGAGGTCGGCGAGGAGCATGCCGCAGAAGGGGCCGGCCAGGACGCGAGAGCAATCGAGGACACGGATGCCGTCGAGCGAGAGGGTCGGAATCGTCATGTAGGTTACTATACCTCTATGTCCTCTCTTCGCGACGCGCTCGGGCAGCGCATCCTCGTCCTCGACGGCGCCATGGGCACCATGATCCAGGCGGCGGGGCTCACCGCCGCAGACTTCGGTGGCCCCGCGTACGAGGGCTGCAACGAGCACCTGAACCTCACGCGCCCGGACGTGATCCGCCGCATCCACGCGGCCTATCTGGACGCCGGCGCCGATATCGTCTCGACCAACACGTTCGGCTGCGCGCCGTACGTCCTCGCCGAGTACGGTCTCGGCGCGCGGGCCTACGAGATCGCGCGGGCCGCGGCCGTCCTCGCACGCCAGGCGGCCGGCGCGCGGTTCGTCCTCGGCGCCATGGGCCCTGGGACGCGCTCGATCTCGATCACGCGCAACGTGACCTTCGACGAGGTACGCGAGGCCTATGCGGTCCAGGCGCGAGGGTTGATCGACGGCGGCGTGGACGCGCTGCTGCTCGAGACCCAGCAGGATACGCTGAACGTGAAGGCCGCCGCCATCGGGGTCCGCCGCGCCATGCGCGAGGCCGGCGTGGACCGGCCGCTGATGGTCAGCGGCACGATCGAGCCGACGGGCACGATGCTGGCGGGCCAGGGCGTGGAGGCACTCTACGTCGCCCTCGAGCACCTCGACCTCTTCGCGATCGGCCTGAACTGCGCCACCGGCCCCGAGTTCATGACCGACCACCTCCGGACGCTCGCGGCGATGGCCACCCGGTTCGTCACCGTCTACCCGAACGCGGGGCTGCCCGACGAGCGCGGCCAGTACGCCGAGACGCCCGGGAGCCTCGCGTTCAAGATGCGGCGCTTCGTGGACGAGGGGTGGGTCAACGTCATCGGCGGCTGCTGCGGCACCACGCCGGCCCACATCCGCGCCCTCGCCGAGCTCGTGCGGGGCCGGCCGCCCCGCGTGCCCGCGGCGCACGAGCCCCAGGCCGTGAGCGGCATCGAGGTCGTCTACCCGACCGACGACAACCGCCCGCTCTTCGTGGGCGAGCGCACGAACGTCATCGGCTCGCGCCGGTTCAAGGAGCTGATCGTCGCCGAGCAGTTCGCGGAGGCGGCCGAGATCGGCCGCGCCCAGGTGCGGAACAGCGCCCAGGTCCTGGACATCTGCCTCGCCAACCCCGACCGCGACGAGGCGGCGGACATGGACCGGTTCATGGCGCAAATCACCCGCAAGGTGAAGGCCCCGCTCATGATCGACTCCACCGACGCGCGGGTCATCGAGCTGGCACTCAGGCACTGCCAGGGCAAGGCGGTCGTCAATTCGATCAACCTGGAGGACGGCGAGGAGCGGTTCGAGAAGGTCGTGCCGCTGCTCAAGACGTACGGCGGCGCCGTCATCGTCGGCTGCATCGATGAGGACAAGCGGCAGGGCATGGCCGTCACCCGCGCGCGCAAGCTCGCGATCGTCGAGCGCAGCCACGACCTCCTGACGAAGAAGTACGGCGTGCCCGCGCGCGACTTGATCTTCGACGCGCTCGTCTTCCCCGTGGGCACGGGTGACGTGAACTACGTCGGCTCGGCCGTCGAGACGATTGAGGGCATCCGCGCGATCAAGCAGCGGTTCCCCGAGTGTAAGACCATCCTCGGGATCTCCAACGTCTCGTTCGGCCTGCCGCCGGCGGGCCGCGAGGTCCTGAACTCGGTGTTCCTCTACCACTGCACGAAGGCGGGGCTCGACTACGCGATCGTGAACACGGAGCGCCTCGAACGCTACCCCTCGATCCCCGAGGCGGAGCGACGGCTCGCCGAGGACCTCATCTTCTGGCGCGGCGCGGATCCGGTCGCTGCGTTCGCCGCGTACTTTCGCGAGAAGAAGAAGGCGCCCGCGACGGCGATCCGCGCGCTCCCGCTCGACGAGCGGCTGGCGCGCTACATCGTCGAGGGGAGCCGCGACGGCCTCATCGCCGACCTGAACGAGAAGCTCAAGGAGGCCGCGCCGCTCGACATCGTCAACGGCCCGCTCATGCGCGGCATGGACGAGGTCGGGCGCCTCTTCGGCGACAACCAGCTCATCGTCGCCGAGGTGCTCCAGTCCGCGGAGGCGATGAAGGCCGCGGTCGCGCACCTCGAGCCGTTCATGGAGAAGGCCGGGGCGGCGACGCGGGGCACGATCGTGCTCGCCACCGTGAAGGGCGACGTGCACGACATCGGCAAGAACCTCGTCGAGATCATCCTGTCGAACAACGGGTACCGTGTGATCAACCTCGGGATCAAGGTGCCGCCGGAGGAGCTGATCGCCGCGTACCACACCCACAAGCCGGACGCGTTCGGGCTCTCGGGGCTCCTCGTGAAGTCCGCGCAGCAGATGGTGGTGACCGCTCAGGACCTCCGGGCCGCGTCCATCGACCTCCCGCTCTTCGTCGGCGGCGCCGCGTTGACGCGGAAGTTCACCGCGACGCGGATCGCCCCCGAGTACGGCGGCCTCACCCTCTACGCGAGGGACGCGATGGAGGGGCTCGACCTGGCGAACCAGCTCTTCTCGGCGGTGACGCGCGACGGCCTCGTCGAGCGCGTGCGCGCCGAGCAGGCCGCCCTCGCGGTGGGGACCCCGACGGGCGGCGAAAGCGCGCGCCCCGTGCAGGCACCCGAGCGACCGCGGGCCCGGCTCGAGCGGATCCCGGTGCCGACGCCGCCGGACCTCGAGTCTCACCTTCTCCGCGACGTGCCGCTCACCCACATCTACCCGTACCTCAACCTCCAGATGCTCTACGGTAAGCACCTGGGCCTGCGCGGGCTCGTCGAGCGGCTCCTCGCCAGCCGCGATCCGAAAGCGCTGGAGCTCCACGAGACCGTCGAGCGGCTCAAGCACGACGCCGTCACCGAGCGCCTGCTGAGGGCCCACGGTGTGTACCGCTGGTACCGGGCGCGCGCCGCCGGCGACGCGGTGATCGTCTTCGACCCCGCGGGTCGGGAGCTCGCGCGCTTCGAGTTCCCGCGGCAGACGGACGGCGAGCGCCTCTGCCTCGCCGACTACGTCCGGGACGACGTGGACGACTCCATCGCCCTCTTCGTCGTCACCTGCGGCGAGGGCGTGCGGGAGCTCGCGGCCCGTTGGAAAGATCGGGGGGAGTACGTCAGGTCTCACGCCCTGGGCGCGCTCGCAATCGAGTGCGCGGAGGCGTTCGCCGAGATGCTGCACGCGCGCCTCCGGACGCTCTGGGGGTTTCCGGATCCGCCCGATCTCGCGATCAGCGAGAAGCTCAAGGGCCGTTACCGTGGGATCCGCGTCTCCTTCGGCTACCCGGCGTGCCCGAACCTCGCGGACCAGCAGACCCTCTTCCGCCTGCTCGAACCCGCGACGATCGGCCTCGATCTCACGGAGGGCTTCGTGATGGACCCGGAGGCGTCGGTCTCGGCGCTCGTCTTCCACCACCCCGCCGCGAAGTACTTCAAGGCCGACTGAGCCGGGGATTACTCGTCGCCGGGGGTGACCACGGCCCCAGGCCTTGCCGGGAGCTTCACGATGAAGGTCGAGCCGCGGCCGGGCTCGCTCTTCACCTCGATCGTGCCGCCGTGATTCTGGACGATCCCAAGGCTGACCGAGAGGCCCAGGCCCGTGCCGCTCACGTCGGGCTTCGTCGTGAAGAACGGCTCGAAGATCCGGTCGAGGTGCTCTGCCGCGATCCCGGGGCCGCTGTCGATGACCGCGACCTGGACCGTGTCGCCGACGACGGACGAGCGAACCGTAAGGGTGCCGCCGTCCTTCAGGACGTAGACGGCGTTGTTGATGAGGTTCAGGAACACCTGCTTGATGCGCGGCACGTCCACCTCCACGGGCGGGAGCCCGGGGGTGTACTCCTCGACGAGCGTGATCGCGTCGAACGCGCCCTGGCGGCGCACCATGGCGAGGAGCCCCTCCAGCACCACGTTGAGGTCCGTCATCTGCGGCACGAACTCGCGCTGCCGGCTGAAATGGAGGAGATCGCGCACGATGTCGCGGGCGCGTCCGGCTTCCTCCTGGATCAGATCGAGCTCCTCCCGCATCGGCGCGCCGGGCGGAACCCGCTCGGCCAGGTAGGACGCGAAGCCCAGCACGCTCGTCAACGGGTTGTTGATCTCGTGGGCGATGTTGGCGGCCAGCTCGCCGATCGCCGCGAGCTTCGTCGACTGGATCAACTGCGCCTGGGTCTGCTTGAGCTCGGTCATCTGCCGCCTGACGCCCTCGTACAGGCGCGAGTTTTCGGCCGCCACGGCTGCCTGGAGCGCGATACCCTCCGCCAGCCGCAACTCGTCGGTCGTGAACCGATGCTGGTCCTTGAGCCAGGCGATCGCGAACCCGCCGATGGTCGCCCCTTTCCAGCGCATCGGCTGGATGAGCAACGACTTGTGGGCCAGCAGCCGGGTGATCGGATGGGCGAACCGCGGGTCTGTCTCGCTGTCGCTCGCGTAGATCGTCCGCTCGTGCGTCCCCCACTCCTCGACCTTCAGATCGGCCGTCGCGATCTCCGTCTTCGCGAAGACTTCCAGAAGCCCCTTCGGCACGTGATACCCGACCATGGGCACGAAGCGGTCCTTCCCCGGGCTCTGGAGCCACGCGCCGCCCGTGTCGGCGCCGAGGGCGCGCACCATCGCCCGCGTCGTCCGGCGTAGGACCTCCGTCAGCTCGAGGGTCGAGCTCGTGTCCTGGCTCACCGCCAGAAGCGTCTCGGTGTGACGCAGCCGCTCCTGTGTCTCCTCGTAGAGGCGCGCGTTCCGGATCGCCGCCGTCGCCGACGTCGCCAGCGCCTCGCCGAGCGCGATCTCGTCGGGGGCGAAGCTGTGGGGCGTCCGGTACCAGACCGTGAGGATGCCGACGAGCTGGTTCTCGAGGAAGAACGGGAGGCCGAGGAACGACGCGAAGCCTTCGCTCTTGAGCCAGTCCCGGTGCTTGACGCCGGGACGAGAGAGCACGTCGCTGAGGGCGAGCGTCGTTCGGTGCTTGACGATCCAGCCGGCGAGCCCCTCGTCGTCGTCGTCGGCCGCGGGCTGGGTGGACTGCGTGGGCACGCGCGTCGCGCCCGCCTGCGCCTCGAGGCGGAGGCGGCCTGGTGTGTCCTCGGCGATCAGGATCCGGACGACGTCTGCGCTGAGGCGAGTCCGCACGAGCTCGCTGAGCCGGTGGAGGACCTCGGAGACCTGCAGCGTGCCGGTCAGCAGGCGGCCGGCCTCGACGAGGCTCTCCTGCGCCGCCGCGCGGCGCATGACCCGCTCGTAGAGGCGCGCGTTCTCGACCGCGATCGCGACGCGGTCGGCGACGATCTTGAGCAACTGCTCCTCGTCGGCCTTGGCGCCCGGCGGCATGACGTGCCGCGCCACCATCGTGCCGAGCTCGCGGCCCCGCACGGTGAGGGGCAGCGTCCACTCGACCTCGGTCCACTCGTCGGCCGGCTCGACGCCCGCGCCCGCGAGCACGCTCCGCGGCTGGGCGCCGGTCTCTCCGCGCACCACGACCCGCACGCCCGGTGGATCGGTGAGCTCGACGCGGAGGCTCGTCGTGCCGATCGCCTGCGCGAGCCCCCGCAGCAGGCGCTCGAGCATCTCCGCCACGCCCGGCTCTGAGGTGATGTCCTGCACCGCACGGTGCAGGTCGGCGAGCTGGCTCGCGCGCCGGACGAAGTGCTGGTTGAGCCGCTTGAGCTCCTCGACCTGGTTCAGCAGCCGGTAGACCAGGCGCTGGTTGAGCTCGCGGAGATAGACGCCTTCCTCCCGGCCCTCGACGCGCTCGCGCTTGCCCCCGAGGAACTCGGCGACCTGCCGCGGGAAGGCGTCCACGTTGATCGGCTTCTGGAGGTAGCCGTCGCAGCCGGCGACGAGCGTTCGCTGCCGGTCGCCCTGCATCGCGTAGGCGGTGACGGCGATCACCGGGGTGGACGCGAGGTTGGGGAACGACTTCAGGATGGCGACGATCTCGTAGCCGTCGACGCCCGGCAGGTTGATGTCGAGGAGGATCAGCGCGGGCTCCTCGCGGATCGCGGCCTCGATGCCGGCCAGGCCGTCCTCGGCCTCGACGAGGTCATACCCGGCGGCCTCGAGGACGGCGCGGACGAGCATCCGGTTCTCGGGGTTGTCCTCGATGTAGAGGATCTTCGGCTTCTTGTTGAGTGCGCGTCCCGGCATATGGTCGCCCGTCTCCTCAGCTCAAGGGTAGTGTGAAGTGGAAGGTCGATCCCTGGTTCTCACGGCTCTCCGCCCAGATCTTGCCGCCGTGGAGCTCGACGAACTTCTTGCTGATCGCCAACCCGAGCCCGGTCCCGCCCGCGCCCCGGGCGACCGGGTTGTCCAGCTGCTGGAACGGCTCGAACAGGCGCGTGAGGTCTTCCTGGCGGATGCCGATGCCCGTGTCCGACACCCTCACGCGCACGGCCTCCGGCTCGGCCTGCACGCTGACGAGCACCCGGCCCTGCGTCGTGAACTTGATCGCGTTCGACAGGAGGTTCAGGAGGATCTGCTTCACCTTCGTCCGGTCCGCGACGAGCCGCGGCAGCTCGAGCGGCACGTTCTTCTCGAGCTTGAGCTGCTTGCCGCGGGCGAGCGGCATCGACGATTCGATGCACTCGTCGATCAGCTCATGGAGGTCGACCTCCTCGGACACCATTTCGACCTTGCCCGCCTCGATGCGCGAGAAGTCGAGGATCCCATTGATGAGCTGGAGCAGGTGGGTGCCACTGTTGTGCACCGAGCGGATGTAGGTCTCCTGGCGCTCGGTCAGGTCGCCGTCGAGCCGGTTCAGCAGGACCTTCGAGAAGCCGATGATCGAGTTCAGCGGCGTCCGGAGCTCGTGCGACATGCTCGCGAGGAACTGCGACTTCAGCCGGCTCGCCTGCATGAGCTGGGCGTTCGAGGCCGACAGCTCCTCGTAGAGTCGCGCGTTCTCGAGCGAGATCGCCACCTGGTTCGCGAGCACGGCGAGCACCTCGAGCTCCTGGTCGTCGAAGATCTCGCCCGAGAGCTTCTCGCCGACGAGGAGGATGCCGGTGAGCTTGCTCTCGATCTTGAGCGGCACGATGAGGGCCGCGCGGATCGCGTCGAGCTCGCCATCCGTGGTGTCGAAGTACGCGGCGATCTCGGGGTTGAGCTTGACCTCCTCCTTGACCAGCAGGCGGCCCGTCCGGCTGAGCCACTGGACGACGGGGCCGTCGACCGGGATCACGCCGACGGCCGCCCCCTCGCCGAGGTTCGTCTCTTCGCGGTAGACGGCGAACGCGTTCCGCGTCGCGTCGTAGATCATGAGCGAGCAGTGCGTGAGCGGGACGCCCCGTACCAGGCCGTGCACGAGAGTCTCGATGAGCCGGCCGAAGTCGAGAATCGTGCCCATGCGCTTGCTGAGATCGAGCATGGTCTCGTAACACCCGTGGCGTCGGCTGAATATGAGACGCTCGAGCGCACGCTCCAGGCGCTGACCCAGCGGGCTCACGAGGAGCGTCATGACGAAGCCGAGCGGCAAGATCACCCACAGCGGGTTGATCTGCTCCCAGTCGGCGTACTGCTCGGCGGCGACGAGGACCGACGTGAGCGCGGCCCAGAGCACCAAGTAGATCGCGCCCTTCTTCACCGCCACGTTCACGTCGACCAGGCGATAGCGCACGATCGACGTACCGAGCATCAGCGCGAACACCATGTTCGCCGGGATCCCCATCGGGTAGACGAGGTCCGCCGCCGGGACGAAACGTGCCAGGATGAACCGGGCGAAGTCGATGAACCCTCCGGCGAGGCTCACGAGCGTTCCGAGGACGATCAGCGTCGCACGGTTGCGGCGGAAGCTCGAATCGACGCCTCTGTACACCCTGACGAGGTGTGAGAGGCCGTAGATCAGGAAGAAGTTGAAGTAGAGGAAGAACGGCGTGTAGAGCAGCCCCGTCGCGGGCGCCCACCCCCAGTACGTCCACTTCACCCCCGACATGAAGAGCGGCGAGCCGCTCACGTTGACGAGGCTGAAGAAGACCGCCAGCAGGTAGGCGGCGACGAGCGAGCGCCGGTGCTCCGTCGTGGCCTCCAGGAAGATGAGGACGAAATGGTAGTAGAACGCGGGCAGGAGCACGACGCCGGCGTGGATCACGATCTCCCAGAACTTCGCGCCGGCCTGGTCCGGCGAGCCACGCAGCATGAACGAGCCCAAGTTCCACACGGCCATGCCGGTCACGAAGTACGCGAAGACCCTGTTCAGCCGGCTCCCCGGGTTCCGCAAGAGGGTGATCCCGACGAGCAGGACGTTCAGGACGAGCGCGGTGAGAGGGAGAAGGCTATGGAGCGTCACACCGCGTCCCCCTCGGACTCGGCGAGAGGCAGGTGGGGGGTGTCTTTCTGCCGTTGCTCCTCGATCTCGTCCTGCAGGATGCCGAACACGAAGACGTCCCAGGACCGGCCATCCACGGCCTTGCGGAGCACGCCCTCTCGCTGGAAGCCGTTGCGCCGGAGCGAGTTCGCGCTCAGCCGGTTGTACTCGTAGACCTTCGCCTCGATGCGCCGCAGCCCCAGCACGTCAACTCCATAGTACGAGATGAGCTTGCCCGCCTCCACGCCAAATCCTCGGCGCAGCGCCTTCGGGTCCATCAGCATCACCTCGAGGAAGGCGTAGCCCTCGAGGAGGTGGATGTTGAAGAGGCGCGCGAGCCCGAGCGGCTTCGTCCACCCCCGGTTCGCCTCGACCACGAGCACGACTTGCGTCGTGTCCGTAAGGACGGCCTCGTAGAACGACGGGTCCTTGTCATAGACGTGCTTGTACGTGTTCAGTAAGTCGCTGCCCACCATGCGCGCGATGAATGGGTCCTCGGCCCACTCGGACAGGTGCCCGAGATCCTCGAGTCTGAGTGTGCGCAGGTAGACTCGCGTGCCCCGCGAGACGATGCCCCGCCCGTCCGGCTCGCGCCGGCTCTCGCCTGCGGGCGATGTCGGCTCCGCGGTCACCACCGCACCCGCGCGCTTTCGAGCCGTCCTCGGACGTCCGCCGTGCTAATCGACGTTGATCTCAGGCGCACGGATTGGAAATCCTGGCCTGCGATCGACCGGCGTCATTCGCGGGCCCGGACCCAGGCCAGATGGCTGAGCCCCGCCAGGAAGGTCCGGTGCGCCTCGAGTACGTCGAAGCCCGCCCGGTCGAGGGCCTCGCGGAGTTCGGTCTCGCTCATGTAGCGCGGCTCGCAGTCGCGGAACCTCTCGAAGGCCGCCGTCGGCACGAGCCAGCGGAGGGCGCGGACGGCGGCGCCGAGCCCCTGCGATCGACGCACCTCCCGAAACGTCTGGATCACCCGCGCCGGGCGGTTGTACGTGAGAAAGATCGCGTGCCCGCCCGGCTTGAGCGCCCGGCGGCACGCCGCCAGGAGCGCCCCCGGGTCCGGGTGCCAGTAGAGCGTGTGCATGCTCACGAGCACGTCGAAGGTCCCCGCCGCCGGCAACGCGTCGCACGCGACGTCCAGGTGGTGGAAGCTCAGGTTCGGCACGCCCCCGTTTGTGTGATGCTTCTCGCGCGCAATCGCGACGAGATGGCGGACCGAGTCAACGGCCACCACCGTGTAGCCCATCGGGGCCAGCCGGAGCCCCACATTCCCGATCCCGCAGGCGATGTCCAGGACCTTGACCGAGCGGGGGCTGCCCGTCACGGGCGCGGAGCGGGTCACGAGCGCGACGATCTCGTCGAGCATCGTCTCGTACGGCCGGAAGCGCGTGACGACCGTATCGTAGGTGATGCCGTACGTCACGGCGATCATGTGCTCCACCACAGCGCGAATGGGCATATGGTCTCCGGCTCCACGCGGGGGTTCGCACGTCTGGCCGGCCCGAGGCCGAGGGCGATAGGACGCGAGCTCCTTGCGAGTCACTCACTCTCCCGTGTTCTTCCGCGCCCAGACTAGGAGGCTGGCGCCGTTCAGGAACGTCCGGCGCAGCTCGAGGACCGTGAAGCCCGCGTCGCGCAGGTGAGCCGCAAACGCGTCCTCGTCCCAGTAGTGGGGCCCGATCGGCATCCGCGCCGCCTCGAAGATCGAGTTCGGGAGCACCCAGAGCAGACACCGAAGCGCGGCGGCGAGCCCTTGCCGCTTCTGGATCTCTCTGAGCGTCGACCACTGCCCGATCTGCCGCGTATGATTCACGAACACCGCGTGCCCGCCCGGCCTGAGCACCCGATACGCCTCGCGGAGGAGCGCGTCCGGCGCCGGATGCACGTAGAGGGAGTGGATGTTCACGACCTGGTCGAAGGCGCCCTCCCTGAAGGTGTTGCCCCGGGCGAGATCGGCGTGGCGGAAGGCGACGTTCGACAGATGCTTCGCGCGCCGCTTCTCCTTGGCTACCTCGACCAGGGTGCCGTAGGTGTCGAGCCCGGTGACCGTGAACCCGCCCTCGGCCAGCAGGCACGTGAAGTTCCCGGGGCCGCACGCGATGTCGAGCACGCGCACCTCGCGCCGGTCGACGGCGGCGGGCACCGACGCCTCGACCAGCGTCCGGACCTCCTCCTGGAGCCGCTGGTATGGGGCGAAGCGGTCGAAGATGTAGTCGTAGACGACGCCGTAGGCGACCGAGAGCATCTGATCGAGGCTCCACTGGAGGCCACCAAACAGTGCGTTCATAGCCCCTCGCGTCGATCCCAGCGTGCTGCCCGCCAGCGCACCAGACCGCATTCCTTCGCCTAGGATTTCCTGGCGAGGACTTTGTCGACCGCTCCGCGCAACTCCGACGGCGTGAACGGTTTTAACAAGATGTAGTTGAAGCCGAGCCGCGTCGCCTCGTTGATGATGTCCGGCGTGCCGTGCGCCGTCATGAGCATGCACACCATGTCGGGACGGATCCGGCGCGCCTGCTCGAGCACCTCGAACCCGTTCATCCCCGGCATCTTGTAGTCCACCACCAGCAGATCGAACGGCTCCTTGCGGACCAGCTCGATCGCCGCCTCGCCCTGGTTCGCGGCCCGGATCGCGTATCCGAGGGCCTGGAGGACATTGACGCAGAGGATCACGACCGGCCCTGCATCGTCGACCACGAGGATCTTCGGCTTGGATGTCATCACTCAGCGTCCGCGAGCAATCGGGCGGCAGGGCCCGGCGCCTCCGCCGGCCGCAGATCGAATTGGCGGCTGATCTGCTTGAGCCGGGCGGGCGGAATCGTGACGAACGCTTCCGCGATCACCGGGTCGAACTGGGTCCGGGCCCCGCGGGAGATCTCATCGATCGCCGCCGCGATGGGCCGCTTGGCGCGGTACGGGCGATCGGAGGTCATGGCGTCGAAGGCGTCCGCCACGGTCACGACACGCGCAATGAGCGGGATGGCCTCGCCCTGAATCCCATCGGGATAGCCCTTGCCGTCGTAACGCTCGTGGTGGTGCCGGACCGCCTTGGCTTCGCACGAGAGGAACCGGAGCGGCTTGAGGATCTTGTCGCCGACCACCGGATGGCTCCGGACTATTTCGAACTCCTCCTCGGTGAGCTGCCGCGGCTTGCGAAGGATGTTGTCCAGCATGACGAGCTTGCCCAGGTCGTGCAGCAGGCCCGCCCGGGTGTACAGCACCACGTCCTGCGTGGGCATGCCCATCACCTTCGCGATCTCCCCCGTGTAGAGCGACACGCGCGCGGAGTGGCCCTTGAGGTAGGGGTCCTTCGACTCGAGGGCGATCACGAACGAGGAGATCGTATCGACAAGGTTCTTCTCGATCTGCTCGCGGAGCACGATCTTCTGGAGCGCGACCGCGGTGGTCTGCGCATAACCGAGGAGCAGGCCTTTCTCGTCCGGCAGGAACGCGCCCGTCCGCGCGTCGCGACCCATGCACAGGATCCCGACGGCGTCGCCCACACCCGGGATGAGGGCGGCGAGCGCCTCGAAGCCGTGCTCCTTGTTCGTGAGCGCGTAGGTCTCCCGCCCGCCGGCCTTGACGACATCGGCGAAGTGCGCGTGGAGGAGGGTCAGGAGCTCGCCGACCATCGCAGGCTGACCCATGCGGCTCGCGTTGAACTTCCCCTCCTGGTCGGACAGCACCATGATCGCGGCGTCACAGCGCAGGTTCGCGAGCGTCTTCTCGAGCACCTTCTCGACGAACCGGGCCGGCTCGAGCCCCTGGAGGGCGAGCTCGCCGATCGAGGAGAGCACTTCCACGCCGCCCTGGCGGCGCTGGAGCTCCTCGTTGAGTCCCGCCGGGTAGGTGACATTACCGTTGCCCTCCGCGCGGTCCCGCCGGAGGCGGTGGATCAGCTCCCTGACCTCCGTGACCGAGAACGGCTTCGGCAGGTAGTCGTACGCGCCGTGGCGGAGACCGAAGACGGCCGAGTTCACCGACGGGACGCCGGTGATCAGTACGACCGGCGTTGCCGGTTGCGTGCCCTTGATCGCACGCAGGAGGTCGAGCCCGGAGAGCCCGGGCATCTTGATGTCCGACACTACGAGGTCGAAGGGGGCGTTGCCGAGTAGCTCCAGCGCTTGCTCGGCCGTCGACGCCGTTGTGGCCGCACAGTCGTTCGATGCGACGGCAGACGCGAGGAAGCGAAGCACCGGGGCGTTGTCGTCCACGAGCAGGACGCGTAGGGTCTCCGGCTGGATTTCGCCGGTCTCGTTGAGCTGCGTCGCCGTCTTGCTTGTCACCGATTGCCTCCTGGGCTCGGGTCGCGAGCCGGTGCGGTTATTTTGCCCCGTTGAGCTGGTTGAGGAACTCGAGCCACTGACGCGAGAGGCCGTCTTTCGGGAAATGCAGCGACTCGAGCTCCGGGTGGTCCGGGTTGGGCTCTTTGCGCTTCGCCACCACAGGCTTCGGGCCGGTCGCCGCGGCGGGCTGCGGCGCCGGGGCGGCGGTGTGTGCCGCGGGCGTGGCGGGCAGCCGTGAGGAAGCCGCGGGCCGCGGCTGGGCTGGAGCTGGGACCTGTTGCCACGGAGCTACCGTCTGCCGCGCCGGCGCCGAGTCCCTGGCCACCTGCGAGAAAAAGTACGTCCGCCCGCCGCTCGGCGGCAGGACCTTGTTGGCTGAGGGCTTCGCCCAGAATGGCCGCGTCGTGGCGGGCGCCGGAGTTTCGACTTCGGCCGGCGCCGCCGCCTGCGAGGCGTGGCACTGGCAGAAACACACCGCTGACGGGTCGTGCCAGCAGCTTCGCCCGGTTGGATCCACGTGCCCGCCTGAGCAGCCGATGAGCTCAGCGCCGGCCTGCTCCTCGACGGCCGCGGCGTTCGTCTCGACCGGTGCCTCCGCGGGCGCCTCGGCCGCGCGCTCGGTCGACTCCACCTCGGCTTCATCTGTCGGAGGCTCTATCTCAGGCTGCGTCTCTACGTGGAGCTCTCTCAACAGCGTCTGCAAATCGGAATTCGCCTCCACATCAGCCGACCGGGACGGCGACTCCGGCTCCTCCTGCCGCGCCGTCGCGTCGATGGACTCGAGCCGGAGCGGGGGCTCGTCGGTGACCGCTTCCGCATCGACGACTTCCAGGCTGGGGACCGCATGCTCCTCCTCCGGGGCCGCGTACTCTTCAGTCGGCATTTCAGCCGAGGACGGTATCTCCGCGGCGGACAGCTCGGCGAAGAGCTCGGCCATGCGCGACTCCAGCGAGACGCCGACCTCGGGGACCGCCGACGCGACTTCTTCGACGGACGGCGCGGGTTCGGGAGCCTGGAACGGAGCGGAGTCGCTACTGGCTGACGCCACGGCCGAGGCTTGCACAGCTTGTGGCTCGGGGAAGGAGGGCCACGCCGGTTGGACGACGGGCGGCTCGGCCTCGATCCGCGTGGGAGTCTCTATCGCGGACGGCGTCTCCTCGGCGGACAGCTCGGCGAAGAGCTCGGCCATGCGCGACTCCAGCGAGACGCCGAGCTCGGGGACCGTCGACGCGACTTCTTCGACGGACGGCGCGGGTTCGGGGGCCACGAAGGGAGCGTAGTCAGCGGTGGCCGGCGCCTCGGCCGACGGTTGCACGGCTGGCGGCTCGGCGACCGGGCGCCACGCCGGTTGGACGACGGGCGGCTCGGCCTCGATCCGCCTGGGAGTCTCTATTGCGGGCGGCGTCTCCTCGGCGGACAGC
>QHTD01000102.1 GCA_003220675.1 Candidatus Rokuibacteriota bacterium
CCAGCGAGACGCCGAGCCCGGGGACCGTCGACGCGACTTCTTCGACGGACGGCGCGGGTTCGGGGGCCACGAACGGAGCGTGGTCGGCGGTGGCCGGCGCCCAGGCCGAGGGTTGCACGGCCGGCGGCTCGGCGACCGGGCGCCACGCCGGTTGCACGACGGGCGACTCGGCCTCGATCCGCTTGGGGGTCCACACGGGCGTCGTGATGATCACCCTCTCGTCATCCGAGAGAGGCTCGACGGGCGCTGCACGCCTGAGCCGCTCGACCAGATCGAAGTAGACGGCGGACGCGCCATTCACCTCGAGGTGCCGGAACTCCAGACAGTCGATCTCGAGAAAGCTGAGCTGCTTGATCCGGCGCACGAAGGCGTCGGTCACGCGCTCGACGATGAACAGGATTCGGGGCGGGCGTGTCGCTGACACATTCGCCATCGGATAGAGGCGTCGGAGCGTATCGGGGTACTCGCGGCACCAGGA
>QHTD01000366.1 GCA_003220675.1 Candidatus Rokuibacteriota bacterium
GGTGGGTGACGACCTTCCCCGCGTGCCGGACGAGCGTCGCGAGCAGCTTGTACTCGATCGGCGTCAGGCGCACCTCGCGGTCACCGACGAACACCTGCCGGCGCAGGAGGTCCATCCGGAGCTCTCCGATCGTGAACGTCGCGTCGTCCGCCTCGTGCGACGCGCCGGCGGTGTGACGGAGCGCGACGCGGATTCGCGCGAGGAGCTCGCTCGCGCCGAAGGGCTTGCTCACATAGTCGTCGGCGCCGGCATCGAGAGCCGTCACTTTGTCGCGCTCCTGGCCCCGCGCCGAGAGCACGATGATCGGGACGGCGGTCCACTCGCGCAGCCGGCGGATGACGTCGATCCCGTCGACGTCGGGCAACCCGAGGTCGACGATGACGACATCCGGCTGACGCGAGCCGACCTCCACCAGGCCGTCCGCTCCCGTCGTCGCTTCGAACAGCCGGTACCCCTGGCCCGTCAGCGTCGCCCGAAGGAAGCGTCGAATCTGCGGCTCGTCCTCGATGAGGACGACGACGGGATCAGGCATCGGTGGGCACCGAGGCGGGTGGCGTCTCGGCCAGCGGCAGCGTGAAGAGGAACGCGACGCCGCCCTCGGGCAGGTTCTGGGCCCAGATGCGCCCGCCGTGCGCCTGGACGATGCCCTGACAGATCGCGAGGCCGAGGCCGGCGCCCCGGCCGCCGGCGGGCTGCCCGCGGTAGAACTTCTCGAAGACCTTGTCCTCCTCGCCGCGGGGCAACCCCGGGCCGTGGTCGGCGACCTCGACGGTGACGGCTTGGTCCGTCGCGGTCGCGATGATCCGAATCGGACTTTCGGGCGGGGTGTACTTGATGGCGTTGTCGAGGAGGTTGACCAGCACCTGCTCGATGAGCACGTCGTCGATCGCCACCAGCGGCAGATCGGGCGGGACCTGCGTGGTCACGCGTCGGTTCGCGAGCCGCTTGCCGAGACGGCTCAGCGCGGCGCCGATCACCTCCTCCAGCGGGTGCCAGTCACGGTGCAGTTGCAGAGCCCCTGACTCGAGCCGCGTCATCTCGAGCAGGTTCTGGACGAGCCGGTTCAAACGCTCGGCCTCGTCGCGGACAGATTCCACCAACTCCTGCTGGACCCGCTGATCCAGACGCGCGCCGCTGTCCAAGATCGTCGTGGCCGCGCCCGTGATAGCGGCGAGCGGTGTGCGCAGGTCGTGAGAGACCGAGGTCAGCAGCGCGCTGCGAAGCCGCTCGGTCTCGGCGCGCACGCGCGCATCCTGGGCTTCGTCGGCGAGGCGCGTCCGTTCCAGCGCGAGCGCCGTCTGGTTCACGAAGGTCTCCAGCTGCCGAAGCGGCTCGGGTGTCGTGAAGGCGTCACGCCGTCGCGGCCGGACGCTCACCACACCGATTGGGCCGCGATGACCAAGGAGGGGCAAATGCACGGCGTGAGCGGCGTCCGACATCGCCGTGCCCAGCCCGGCCGGCTGGCGGTGCTCGAAAGCCCACCGGCTCAGCATGAGATCGTTCTCCTCGAGCGGGAAGCGTGCCTTGTTCCGGCGCGCCTGGAGTTTCCCCTCGGCGTCGGGCAGGAGCACCGCGACCTCGGCACCGAAGACCTCCGTGATGTGTCGCGCCGCGGTCGCGACGAGGTCGTCGACGACGCCCGCCTCCGCTAGCTCCCGGCTCATGGCGTAGAGCGCCGCGGTTCGCTCCTCGCGTTGCCGTGCCACCTCCGCCTGGAGCCGGATGCGGACCGTCAGTCCGCTGATGACGAGTCCCACGACGAGCATGACCGCGAACGTCAGCAAGTACTGCGTGTCGGCAACGGCAAACGTGAGGTAGGGCGGGACGAAGAAGAAGTCGAAGGCCGCGACACTCATGACCGAGGCGACGACGGAGGGCCCGCGCCCGTGCCTGGTGGCGATGACGACGACGGCCAGCAGGTACGTCATGATCAGGTTGGCCAGCTCGAAGAACGGGAACATTAGCCAGGAGAGGCCGGTCGCTAATGCGACGGCGGCAACCGCCTCCGCATACCCGGCCCCGGTCCAGGCGCTCGTCGGACGACGCACTGACGCGCCGGGCAGATCGCTCAGCGGCGCACTCGCACCAGTCCTGCTGATCGAGCGCCATGCGGTTCAACCGGACCCATAGCGCCATCGCGCCGAAGCCGCTGAGCGCGAGCCCGCACTGAAGCGCAGTCTGTGCGGCGCCAGGGGAAATGGTGATCTCGACCGCAGCCAGAGCCGCCAGCATGAGTGTCACGAGCCCGTAGAGCAGGCCCCAGCGCGGTCGCGGGATCGCCCGCGAATGGCCCGAGCGCGGCGTCACGTCGCACATGAGTCCGAGGTCCCCCCTGACACAGAGCGTGCCAGACCCCGCCTCAAGCTCGTGTCAAGAAGGGCCGCGCCCGCGTTAAAAACACGTAAAAATCCGGTAGGGCGAGTTCGGCGGCACCCGACCGGCGCTAGAGTCGAGGGTGCATGCGACTCACTCTGGTGAAGCGCCTACTGGTCGGCGCCCCGATGCCGCTCGCCCAGGCGCGGCACGAGCGGCTCGGAAAGGCCGTGGCGCTGGCCGTGTTCGCCTCCGACCCGTTGTCGTCGGTGGCGTACGCGACCGAAGAAATTCTCCTGGTCCTCATTCTCGCGGGCAGCGCCGCGCTCAGTCATTCGCTTGCTGTCGCGCTCGGCATCGCCGCGCTGCTGGCGGTCGTCGTCATCTCGTATCGCCAGACGGTGGCGGCCTACCCCCAGGGTGGCGGCGCCTACCTGGTCGCGAAAGACAACCTCGGCATCTTCTCGGCGCTGACTGCGGCGGCGGCCTTGCTGGTCGACTACGTCCTGACGGTGTCCGTGTCGGTCGTCGCGGGGATCGCCGCCTTGACGTCAGCGGTGCCGCAGCTCCATCCCTACCGCGTCGTCTTGAGCGTCCTCGCGGTCGCCGGGATCGCGCTAGGGAACCTCCGCGGCGTCCGCGAGTCGGGCCGGCTGTTCGCGGCGCCGACCTACTTCTTCGTCGTCAGTATTCTGGGCATGGTCGGCTACGGGCTCATCGCCACAGCGCTCGACCTGCTTCCCGAGGCGCCCTACGAGCCCCATCCGCCGGGCCTCGAAGGCATCGGACTGTTCCTCTTGCTGAGGTCTTACGCCGCCGGCTGCACGGCGCTGACCGGCGTCGAGGCTGTCTCCAACGGCGTGCAGGCGCTCAAGCCGCCCGAGGGGCGCAATGCGCAGGCCGTTATGACGTCGCTCGGGGTGCTCTCGATCGTGATGTTCCTGGGCATCAGCTATCTCGCCTACGACTTCGGCATCATCCCGGGTGGCGACGAGACCGTCGTGTCGAAGATCGCCCGCCGGGTATTCGGCACCGGCGTGCCGTACTACTGCGTCCAGGCCGCCACCCTGCTCATCCTCGTCCTCGCGGCCAACACGTCCTACGCCGACTTCCCGCGCCTCTCGTCGATCCTCGCCCGCGATCGCTTCGTGCCGCGGCAGTTCGCGAACCAGGGCGACCGGCTCGTGTTCTCGAACGGGATCCTGATCCTGAGCGGGTTCGCCATTCTCCTGATCGTGGTGTTTGCGGGCGATACCCACGCCCTGCTGCCCCTCTACGCCATCGGGGTGTTCATCTCGTTCACCCTTTCGCAGAGCGGCATGGTCCGGCGATGGCTCAGGCTGCGGGAGAAGGGCTGGCGCTGGCGCGTGTGGGTCAACGGGGTCGGCGCGGTCGTGACCGGTGTCGTCCTCCTGACCCTCGCGGTCACGAAGTTCGGCGAGGGGGCCTGGATTGTCGTCGTCGTGATTCCGCTCCTGGTCGGCGTCTTCATGGCCATGCGCCGCCACTACGACGAGGTCGCCGCCGAGCTCTCGCTCGAAGGCCTCGAGGGACCGCCCGAGTTCCAGCACACCGTGCTCGTCCCCATCGGAGACGTCCACCGCGGGGTCGTGCGCGCCGTGCAGTACGCGAAGACGCTCGCACCGACCGCCACGGTGCGCGCGGTCTTCGTGGAGACGGACCCCGCGCGCACGGCCAAAGTCGAGGAGAAGTGGACCAAGTGGGGACTCGGGGTTCCCCTGGTCGTCTTGACGTCGCCGTACCGATCGCTCTTGCGCCCGTTGCTCGACTATATCGACCAGATCCAGTCGCGCGGCGACGAGCAGATGGTCACGATCGTCCTACCCGAGTTCCTCCCGCGGAGATGGTGGCAGCACATCGTGCACAACCAGACGGCCCTGCTCATCAAGGGCGCGCTCCTGTTCCGCAAGAACACCGTCGTCGCCGATGTGCCATACCTGCTCAAGCGCTAGGTTAGGGTTGGCACTGTCGGCTGGCAGGACCGTCAAGAATCGGACACGAGCGACGCCGGGCCTCTCTGCCGCTGCTGTTAGCCAAATACCTGCCCGAGCAAGCGTTTCTGCTGATTGAAACACCAGGCAATAGCCTGGTACAACGCCTGCAGGCCCTGAGGATTCCCTCGTCGTACCCTTGTAGAAGGGGCGGGAGAGGAGCACCCTCTTCCCCCCGGCCCCCGGGTCGCCTGGGCCCGGCACGGAGCACCCTCTCGGGGAGGACTTAAGGTGGGTGCGCCTCGCATTGCCCTCGTGCCCTGGGGGCTCCTGATCATCGCCGGCGTCTACGTCGTCGCCGGGAAGTTCGGGCTGTCACTCGCCTTCGTCAACGCGAGCGCGACGGCTGTGTGGCCGCCTACGGGCATCGCGCTGGCGGCGACGCTGCTGCTCGGCTACCGCGTCTGGCCCGCGATCCTCCTGGGGGCGTTCCTGGTGAACGCCACCACGGCGGGCTCGGTGTGGACGTCGCTCGCCATCGCCAGCGGGAACACGCTCGAAGGGCTCCTCGGCGCCTGGCTCGTGACGCGGTTCGCGAACGGCCGCAATGTCTTCGACGTCGCTCGGCATCGCCAGCGGGAACACGCTCGAAGGGCTCCTCGGCGCCTGGCTCGTGACGCGGTTCGCGAACGGCCGCAATGTCTTCAGTCGGTCGCAGGACATCTTCGCATTCACGGCGCTCGCCGGGTTCCTCAGCACGACCGTGAGCGCGACGATCGGGGTGACGAGTCTTGCGCTCGGCGGCTACGCGAGCTGGGATCGCTTTGGGGCCATCTGGCTGACGTGGTGGCTCGGCGACGTGGCGGGCGCGCTCGTGGTGGCACCGGTGCTAATCCTCTGGGGGACGGGCCGCGCGGTGGCGCTCACCCGGGCGCGGGCCCTCGAGTTTGGGCTGCTGCTCGGCTCCGTGATTCTC
>QHTD01000365.1 GCA_003220675.1 Candidatus Rokuibacteriota bacterium
ACGTGATCCGCCGCACGTTCGTGGGTGTCTTCCCCAGCGCGCTGTTCGAGAAGGAGCTGATCGAGGTCTACGCGAAACACTTCAACGAGGCGGAGGCCGAAGAGCTGCTGCGCTTCTACCGGACGCCGGTCGGCACGAAGGCGATCCAGCTGAGCGCAGTCCTCACGGGGGAGGGCGCGGTGATCGGCCAGCGTCTCGCCAAGTCCCGGGAGG
>QHTD01000367.1 GCA_003220675.1 Candidatus Rokuibacteriota bacterium
GTGGGCGACGCGAAGGACGGCCTGGCGCGGCTCTGCCAGGATCTCGGGCCCGGCCCGGCTCAAAGCGCGTGGGACCACCGTTGGCGCAGCGGGCTCAGTGGGGCGGCGAGCCCGCGCTACACCGCGGAGATCGCCAGGCTCATCGAGACCCTTCGTCGGGCGCTGCCGGACGACGCGATCGTCGTCAACGATCAGACCGGGATCAACTACTGGATGGAGTGGCGCTTCCCCGTGCTGGCGCCACGCACGTTCCTTTATCCCGTGGGGTCGGCGACACTCGGCTACGGCGTGCCCGCGGCCATCGGGGCCAAGATCGCCAGGCCCGAGCGTTCGGTCATCTGCGTCGTGGGAGACGGCGGCTTCATGTACTCGGTCAACGAGCTGGCGACGGCGGTGAAGTACCGCCTGCCGATCGTCTTCCTGGTCATGAACGACGACCGCTTCGGCGCGATCAAGTGGCTCCAGGAGACGCTCTTCGAGGGGCGCTGGGGGGAGGCCGACCTGACGAATCCCGACTTCCCCGGGCTCGCCCGCGCGTTCGGAGCGCGCGGGGAGCGCGTCGTCGGCGTGGACGCGCTCGGTGCCGCGATCTCCCAGGCGCTCGCCGCCGACGGGCCGACGGTCCTCGAGCTGCGGATGACGATCGAGCCGCCCTGGGAGCTTTAAGCGCCCATCGCCGCTCGAGCCGCGCCGGAACTTCAGCTGTTAATCAAGGAGCCGTCCCATTGAAATACGTCAGCGCTTTTTCCCACGCCTGCTGGCCAATGAGATAGCCCACGTTCTGCGCGGTCGTGTTGTCGTCGGCGAAGTGGATGCCGCCATAGAGACGTGACAGCCCGGCCTCTTCCGCCGCTTCGCTGAACGTCGCGAACGAGATCGTCGTCTCCCCGTCGGGAATCCCCGGCTCGACGCGTCCGAAACAGCGGGAGAAGTCGATTCCGAAGTAGGCGACGTCGCACTTCCCGATGACGGTCGAGAACCCGAAGTCATCGCTGCCCGTGAACAGCGCCAGCACGGTGGCGCTCGAACGCGAGAACACCGAATGACCCGAGAAGTACCCGGGGAACGGTGGCGTCAGGTTGCCGCCCGGGTTGTACGGCGACCACTTTTCCCCTGGGATGTGCTCGATGGGCCGTCCGGGGCCGCCCCAGGCGTAGATGGTCTGCCCCTGCTTCGCGAAGCGGATCGCCGTGATCGGACGCACCCCGTTGTACTTCCGCTTGATGTGCCAGGCCACGATGCCCGCATCGAACGACGCGTTGTGCATCGCGAAGAACATCTTCACGTCCTGAGCGATCGAGTGGCCGTCGCGCTGCGAGACCCACTGCGCGAAGAGTCCCCAGTGGCCCGGCGGCAGCTCAGAATCCGGGCCGTCGGCCCAGTACTCGACGATGAGCTTGCGCCCGGTGTCCAGGTCCCTGCTGTACTGGATCATGTCGTTGACGTCCTTCTGATACTGACCGGGGCTCTTCGCGTAGTCCGGCGGCGGGATGAACAGGGTGTCGTCGAACTGATCCGCCGACGTCAGCGCGAACGGCGTGACCCGCTCCCAGTGCGCGGCGACGAAGGTCTGCCGCGCGTGGTTGTTGTAGACCAGCGGCTGCCAGTGATTCGGATCCACGACGTACGGCCAGGGCAACACGGGATCGATGTAGTCGTCGGGCGCCGGGCACTCCGTGAGCTCCGGGCGGCAGAAGCCCATGAGGGGATTCGAGGGCACGTAATGACGGTAACCGGCGGCGAGGTCCTCGTAGTCCGCATAGGGCCCGGTCTGGGCGCCGCCGGGACCGAGACACGGCAGCGGCTGTAGCAGCGGATCCGCTCCCACCAACTGCATGACCGTGACCGACAGCTCCGGCGGCGGCCGCGGATAGGACACTGATTCACACAGTGCCGGCACCGGCGCCCGATCGCCGTATTGGTTCGAGCCGTCGTTGGCCCGGGCGTCGATCACGTACTGCGCCGCGAGGTTACCGACGCCTGCGGGCGTGTTCGCGAACATGTATGTCGCTTCCGTCAGGTCGTACGCTGGACCTGTTCGTGGTAGGTGACCCAGGGGATCCGGGTTCCCGTCGGCGTTGACACGGTCATTGACCAGCACGGCGTTCAGCCGCACGGTCGACGCAGCGTCCGGATACAGGTTCCTCAGACAGCGATACGCCGCAAAGCTGATGGCCTTGTGCTTGTTCGCGTCGATGCGGGCGCCGGGGGCCTGACGCAGGCTCCGACCGAGAACAGTAGTGGCGACGGCGTCGTCGTCGTACGCGGCCCACGCGTCGTAGATGCACGTGTGTACGATGGCCAACGCCCGGGCCACCATCGGCGGACCGTTGCGCAGCGCCTTGCTCTTCCGCACCTCTTGCAGCGCCGCGGCATTCCAGTCGCTCACGACGGTCGCCCATGCGGAAGTCGCGCACACGAGCGCTGCGACGAAGGTCGTCACGAAAGGGGACGTCACGGGTCGGGGGCGCAGGGAAGTCTACGTCTGGCGCCGCGGCGGCGGCGTCAGTCTGCACTCGGAGATCTTGTTGAGCAGCGTCTTGTAGCTGACCTTGAGATTGCGAG
>QHTD01000103.1 GCA_003220675.1 Candidatus Rokuibacteriota bacterium
GGAAAGTCCCTGAGCGCGGCGGGGGATGGCGGAGCGCTCAGCCCCGCCAGTGCGAGAGCCTCTCGTTGACGTGGTCGAGTCCCAGCACGATCGCGATCGAGGCCGCCGAGACGAGCCCCGTCGCGGCAAAGAGCTCGGGCGCCCGGAAGCCGTTGGCGAGCGAGCTCATGACGTACCCCATGCCGCGCACGCCCGCGAACATCTCGACGACGAGGACGCCCAGCAGGCAGAAGACGATGCCGAGCCGCATGCCCGCGAGCACCGAGGGCACGATCGCCGGGAGCAGCACCTTCCAGTAGAGCTGCCACGTCGTCGCGCCGTAGGAGCGCGCCACGGTCACGAGCGTGCGGTCCACGTCGCGCACGGCGCCCATGACGAGGACCATGACCGGGAAGAGGCCGTGGACGGTGCCGTAGAAGACCGCGGGCGCCGTGCCGTAGCCCAGGAGCAGCACGATCCAGGGCAGCACGAGGATCTTCGGGATGCCGTAGAGCGCGATGACGAACGGGTTCAGGACGTCACGCAGGAGGCGGACAGAGCCGACGGCGAGCCCCGCGCCGACGCCCAGAATCACCGCGAGCACGTACGCGATCGCCGTCTTGCCGAGCGTGTCACCGAGGGCCGCGAGCGCCGCGCCGCCGATCGTCCGGAACGCGGCGCCGACGGAGCTCGGCGCCGGCACGAAGAGCGGGTCGACCCAGCCCGCGCGCGCGACGCCCTCCCAGAGCGCGAGCGCCGCGAGGACGCTCAGGACCTGGAGGCCGTGCACGCGGAGTCGGCTCACGACTCGCTCCATTTCCGCGCGCGGCGCTCGGCGAGGCTCGCGACCACGTCCGAGCCGACGACGAGCATGAGCGTCACGAGCACGAGCGCGACGTAGTCCGCCGTCCTGAGCAGGCCGTAGGCATGGTTGATGAGCGCGCCCATCCCGCGCTTGCTGCCGAGGATCTCGCCGACGATCACGCCGATGACCGCGAGCGCCAGCCCCGTCCTGAGCCCGGCCACGAGCGTGAACAGCATCGCCGGCACCATGACGCGCCCGAACACGCCGAGCGGACCGGCGCCGTAGGCGCGCGCGACCGTCACGAGGTGCGGGTTCACCTGGCGGATGCCTGCGAGCACCGCGAGGGTCACGGGGAAGAAGCCGAGCAGGAAGCCGAACGCGATCTTCGACGCCGCGTCGAGGCCGAAGAAGAGCATGAGCGATGGGTACCAGACGACGGCCGGGACCGCGTAGAGCGCGGCGAGCATGGGGCCGTAGGCGCTGCCGATCAACCGGTTGAAGCCCAGAGCGAAGCCGCAGGCGAGCCCGACGACGACCGCGAGCCCATAGGCGACCGCGATCTCGCGCAGGGTCAGCAGCACGCTGGCGGGCAGGTCGGGGTACGAGCGCAAGAGCAGGAGGTCCCGCAGCGCCGGGAGGACGGCCGACGGCGGGACGCTCAGGAGCGGGTTCGACGCGCGGCCGACGATCTCCCAGAGCACGAGCAACGCGACCAGCAACGCGCCACGTGCCGCGACGACTCTCACTGCATCGCCCGCAGCGACTCCTCTCGGATCTCGCCCCAGAGCTTCGCGCGCAGCGCGACGAGCTCGGGCGACTCCATCGAGCGCGGGTAGTCCATCGACAGATCGAGCACCGACTTGATCCGCCCGGGGCGCGCCGTCATGACGGCGACCCGCGTCGAGAGGAAGAGCGCCTCGTGCAGGCTGTGGGTCACGAAGATCACGGTCTTGCGCGTCCGCCGCCAGATGTCCAGGAGCCACTCCCCCATGAGCACGCGCGTCTGCTCGTCGAGGGCGCCGAAGGGCTCATCCATCAAGAGGATCTTCGTGTCGATCGCGAGCGCGCGGCCGATCGCGACGCGTTGCTTCATGCCCCCGGAGAGCTCGCGCGGGTACTTGCCCGCGAACCCCTTGAGGCCGAGCGGGCCGAGGAGCTCCGTCGCGATCGAGCGCCGGCGCTCGGCGGGCATGCCCCCGAGCTCGAGGCCGAACTCCACGTTCTTGAGCGCCGTCCGCCAGGGAAAGAGGCCCGGGTCCTGGAACACGGTCGCGACGCGGCGCGGGTCGGGCCCCGTGACCGGCTGGCCGTCGACCAGAACGCGCCCGCGGTCCGGATGAACGAGGCCGCCGAGCATTCCGAGGAGCGTGGACTTGCCGCAGCCGGACGGGCCGATCAGCGTGCAGAACTCGCCCTCGCCCACTGCGAGCGAGACGTCGTGGAGCGCCTCGACCGGCCCGGAGCTGGTCGCATAACGCTTGGTGACGTTCTCGATCGCGATGAGCCGGGCGGGTGCCTTCACACGAGCTGGAGGATCGTCCGGGCGATCACCAGCCTCTGGATCTCGGACGTTCCCTCGCCGATCTCGGTCAGCTTCGCGTCGCGGAAGATCCGCTCGACGGGGAACTCGGTGATGTAGCCGGCGCCGCCGTGGATCTGCACGGCCTTGGTCGCCGCCTTCATCGCGGTCTCGGAGGCGAAGAGCTTCGCCATCGCCGCCGCATGCATCGCCGGCCGCCCCTGGTCCTTGAGGTACGCGGCGCGCAGCGTGAGGAGGCGCGCGACCTCGACCTCGGTGGCGAGGTCGGCGATCATCCCCTGGAGGCCGTTGAACTCGGCGAGCGTCTGACCGAAGGCCGTGCGCTGCTTCATGTACGTCACGGAGTGATCGATGGCCGCCTGAGCGATGCCGACCGCCATCGCCGCCATCGCGATGCGGCCGCCCTCCAGCACCTGCATCGCATGGACGAAGCCCATGCCTCGCTCGCCGAGCAGGTTCGCGGCCGGCACGCGGGCGTCCTCGAAGATCAGCTCCGCCGTGTCCGAGGCGTGGAGGCCCAACTTCCGGTAGGGCTTGCCCGCGCTGAAGCCAGGCAATCCCTTCTCGAGCACGAATGCCGAGATCCCGCGCGAGCCCTTCCCGGGGTCGGTCCGCGCGATCACGACGGCGATCCCGCCGACCGACGCGTTGGTGATGAACGCCTTGCTGCCGTTCAGGATCCACTCGCCACCGCGCAGCTCGGCGCGCGTCTGGAGGGCGGCGGCGTCGGAGCCGGCGCCCGGCTCGGTGAGCCCCCACGCCCCGAGCACCTCGCCCGAGGCCAGGCGCGGCAGGTAGGTCCGTTTCTGCGCCTCCGACCCGAAGCCCGCGATGTGGTTCGTGCAGAGGGAGTTGTGCGCCCACATGGTGATGCCGACCGAGGCGTCGCCGCGGCTGAGCTCCTCGACGCTCAGCGCGTAGCCGACGTAGTCGAGGCCGGCGCCGCCGTACTCCTCGGGAACCAGCGCTCCGAGGAAGCCGAGCGGCCCGAGCTTCCGGACGACGCTGTGAGGGAACTCGTGGCGCTCGTCGTAGGGCGCGATCGCGTTCCCGAGCTCCGCGTCGGCAAATTCCCGGGCGACCCGACGGATCCGCTCCTGGTCGTCGGTCAGCTCGAAGTCCATGGCCGCGTCAGACCGCCGCGCGGATGTGCTCGCCGACGAAGCGGACGATCTCCTGGGTCGAGGTCCCGGGCGAGAAGATCTCCTTGACGCCCGTCGCCTTGAGCGCCGCAATGTCCGCGGGCGGGATGATCCCGCCGCCGAAGACCACGATGTCCTCCGCGCCCTTCTCCCGGAGCAGCTCGAGGACGCGCTTGAAGAGGTAGTTGTGGGCGCCGGAGAGCACGCTGAGCCCGATCGCGTCGGCGTCCTCCTGGATCGCGGTGGCGACGATCTGCTCGGGCGTCTGGTGGAGCCCCGTGTAGATCACTTCGAAGCCCGCGTCGCGCAGCGCCCGCGCGACGATCTTCGCCCCGCGGTCGTGACCGTCGAGGCCCGGCTTGGCGACGACCACGCGGACCGTCCGGTCGGCCGTCATCGGCCGTGCTCGATCGCGGCGCGCAGCTTCTCGCCCGTCTTCATGATCTGCGCGCGGTCGCCGGGCACGAGCTTCCAGTCGAAGCCAAGGCCGTCGCGCATCCAGCGCGGGATCAGGTGCAGGTGGAAGTGCGCCACCGACTGGAAGGCGGCGGGCCCGTTGGCCTGGAGCACGTTGAGGCCGTCCGGCTCCAGCGTCTGCTTGAGGGCGATGGCGACACGCTGGGCGGTGACGATCGCGGCCTGCAGGTCGACGACCTGGGCGTCGAAGATGGTCGCCGCGTGCGCCTTGCTGAGGACCAGGCAGTGTCCAGCGCTGAGCGGATTGATGTCCATGATACAGATCGTCCGTTCGTCCTCGAAGACCTTCATCGCGGGGGTCCGCCCATCGCGGATCTTGCAGAAGACGCAGTCGGTCATCGTGGCCTCCTAGACCAGAACCGTCCAGCCGTGGGTGTCGGGCGCGGTCGCGTACTGGATCCCGACGATCGCGTCGTAGAGCTTCTTGGTCAGCTCGCCGATTTTCCCGCCGTTGACGACGATGCGCTCGCCCTTGTAGGCGAGCTCGCCGACGGGCGAGATGACCGCGGCCGTCCCGGTGCCCCAGACCTCCCGCAGCGACCCGCCGTGGGCCGCCCGGGCGACGTCGTCGATCGCGATCGTTCGCTCGGAGACGCGGAGCCCCCACTCGCGCGCGAGCGTGAGCACCGAGTCGCGGGTGACGCCCGGCAGGATGGTGCCCTGGCTCAGGGGCGGCGTGACCACCTCGTCACCGATCCTCAGCATGATGTTCATCGTGCCGACCTCGTCGATGTACTTCCGTTCGCGTCCGTCGAGCCAGAGCACCTGGGTGAACCCCGCGTGCTTGGCCTCCTCGGCCGCGTACAGGCTCGCGGCGTAATTCACGCCGGTCTTCGCGCCGCCCACGCCGCCCTCGACGGCGCGGACGTACTTGTCCACGACGAGGATCTTCACCGGGTTCATCCCCTCGGGATAGTAGGTGCCCACCGGCGACAGGATCACGTAGTAGATGTACGACTTCGCCGGCCGGACGCCGAGGAACGGCTCGTTGGCGATGATCGTGGGCCGGATATAGAGCGACGTCCCCACCGTGGACGGGACCCAGTCCTTCTCGAGGCCGACCAGCTCGACGAGCGCCTTGAGGGCGAGCTCCGGATCGAGCGGCGGGATGCACAGCCGCCGCGCGGACTGGTTGAGCCGCTCGACGTGCTTCTGCGGCCGGAAGAGTCGGACCCGGCCGTCCTTGCCGCGGAAGGCCTTGAGCCCGTCGAAGACGGCCTGCGCGTAGTGGAGGACCGCCGCGGCGGGATCGAGGCTCAGCGGCCCGTACGGCTCGATCCGTGGGTCGTACCAGCCCTTCTCCTCCTGGAAGTCCATCACGAAGACGTGGTCGGTGAACACCGTCCCGAAGGTGAGCTCACTGTCCCTGGGTTTCGGCTTCTTCGTCGCCGCACGCGTGATCCTGATCGGCTCGCTCATTGGCCTCCTCGTTGCTAGAAGATGATCGGCTCGCGATATAGCCCAAAGACCTGGCGGTACACGTCCGAGATCTCGCCGAGGCTGACATAGTCCTTCACGGCCTCGATGAGGACCGGCATGACGTTTCGATTCTCGCGGCACGCGTCGGCGAGCTGTTTCAATCGCTTCTCCACCGTGGCCATGGGCCGCGACGCCTTGAAGCGTCGGACGCGCTCGACCTGCTCCAGCTCGACCGCCTCGTCGATCCTCAGGTAGCTGATCGGGCGCTCTTCCTTCATGACGTACTTGTTGACACCGACCACGACCTTCTCGCCGCGGTCCTCCATGCGCTGGTACCGGTACGCCGCGTCCGCGATCTCCTTCTGCGGGTAGCCCGTGTCGATCGCGCGGATCATGCCGCCCATCGCGTCGATCGTGCGGATGTACTCGAGCGCCGCCGCCTCCATCTGATCGGTCAGCCTCTCGAGGAAGTACGCGCCCCCGAGCGGGTCGATCGTGAGCGCGACCCCGGTCTCCTCGGCGACGATCTGTTGCGTACGAAGCGCAACCGTCACCGCCTCTTCGGTCGGCAACGCCCACGTCTCATCATACGAGTTCGTGTGGAGCGACTGCGCGCCACCGAGCACGGCGGCGAGCGCCTGGAGGGCGACGCGGGCGACGTTGTTGAGCGGCTGCTGCGCGGTCGCCGAGACCCCGGCGGTCTGGGTGTGGGTGCGCAGGCGCATCGACTCGGGCTTCGTCGCGCCGTAGCGCTCCTTCATGAACCGCGCCCACATCCGTCGCCCGGCGCGGAGCTTCGCGATCTCCTCGAAGAAGTCGTTGTGGACGTCGAAGAAGAAGGAGAGGCGTGGCGCGAAGCTGTCGATGTCGAGGCCGCGGGCCAGCGCCGCCTCGACGTACGCGAGCCCGTCGGCCAGCGTGAACGCGAGCTCCTGGATCGCCGTCGAGCCCGCCTCGCGGATGTGGTAGCCCGAGATCGAGACGGGATTGAAGCGAGGGACATGCTTGGAAGTGAATTCGATCATATCGGTCACGATCCGAACGGCAGGTTCGGGCGGGCAGATCCACTCCTTCTGAGCGATGAACTCCTTCAGCATGTCGTTCTGCATCGTCCCGCCGACCCGGTCCCACGCCACGCCCTGCTTCTCGGCGAGCGCGAGGTACATGGCGAGCGCGACGGACGCCGTGCAGTTGATCGTCATCGACGTCGTGACGTCGCCCAGCGGGATGTCCGCGAACAGCCGCTCGAAGTCATCGAGCGTCGAGATCGAGACGCCCTCCCGGCCGACCTCGCCCCGCGCGCGCGGGTGGTCGGCGTCGTAGCCCATCAGCGCCGGCATGTCGAACGCGGTCGAGAGCCCCGTCTGCCCCTGCGCGAGGAGGTATTTGAAGCGGGCGTTGGTATCCTCGGGCCGGCCGAACCCCGCGAACATCCGCATGGTCCAGAGCCGGCCACGGTACATCGTGGGGTAGACGCCGCGGGTGAAGGGGTACTCGCCCGGGTAGCCGAGCTTCTCGCCGTACGACCAGCCGGGCAGGTCCTCGGGTGTGTAGAGCGGCTCGACGGGCAGGCCCGAAAGCGACTCGAAGGGGACCGGCCGCTCGGGCGTGCGCCGCGCGAACGGCTCGTACGCCTCCCGCCTCCAGCGCTGGTACTCGCTCATGGGGTGCCTCCCAGCACGGCGCGCGCGATCACGAGCTTCTGGATCTGCGAGGTCCCCTCGTAGATCTGGGTGATCTTCGCGTCGCGGAAGTAGCGCTCCACCTCGTACTCCTTCACGAAGCCGTAGCCGCCGTGGACCTGAATCGCGTCCGTGGTTACCCTCATCGCGGTCTCGGCGGCGAAGAGCTTCGCCATCGCCGCTTCGGTCCCGCATGGCCTGCCCGCGTCCTTGAGCGCGGCGGCGCGCAGGGTCAGGAGCCGGGCGCCATCGACGGCGGTCGCCATGTCGGCGAGCATCCACTGGACCATCTGGTGCTGGCCGATCGCCACGCCGAAGGACTTCCGCTCGCGCGCGTAGGCGAGCGAGCGCTCGAGGGCGCCCGCCGCAAGCCCGACGGCCTGGGCGGCGATGCCGACGCGTCCGCCGTCGAGCGCCGCCAGAGCGATGCCGAACCCCATACCCTCCTCGCCGAGCCGATTGGCGGCGGGCACTCGGCAGTCCTCGAAGACCAGCTCGGCGGTGTCGGAGGCGCGGATGCCCAGCTTGTCCTCGGTCTTCGGCACGACGAAGCCCTTCGTCCCCTTCTCGACCACGAGGGCGGTGATCCCGTGGTGCGCCTTCGCGCGATCGGTCTGGCAGAACACGAGGGCGAACGAGGCCTCGCGGCCGTTGGTGACGAACTGCTTCCGGCCGTTGAGCAGGTAGTGGTCGCCGTCGCGCACGGCGAGCGTGTGCTGGTTGCGCGCGTCCGAGCCGGCCTGGGGCTCGGTGAGCGCGAAGCAGCCGTGGGCATGGCCCGAGGCCACGGGCCTGAGGAGCCGCTCGCGCTGCGTGTCCGTGCCGAACGTGTAGACCGGGTCGCAGTAGAGCGAGTTGTTCACCGACATGATGGCGGCGTGCGACCCGCACGCCTTCGCGATCTCCTCGACGGCGACGACGTACGACACCGTGTCGGCACCGCTCCCGCCCCACTTTTCGGGGATCGCGATGCCCATGAGGCCGAGCTCTCCCATGCGCTTCACCGTCTCGTGGGGGAAGCGGGCCTCCCGGTCGATCTCGGCGGCGATGGGCTTGATCGCCGTCTCGGCGAACTCCCGCGCCATCGCCTGGATCATCTGCTGCTCTTCGGTGTGATCGAGCTTCATGCGCTCATTTTTCGAGGAGCTTCTTGAACTCCTTCGTCAGCTCCGGCACGACCTCGAAGAGGTCGCCGACGATGCCGTAGTCGGCGATCTTGAAGATCGGCGCCTCGGCGTCCTTGTTGACGGCCACGATCACCTTCGACGTGCGCATGCCGGCCAGGTGTTGGATCGCGCCCGAGACGCCGAAGCCCATATAGAGCTTGGGCGAGATCGTCCGGCCGGTCTGGCCGATCTGGAACCGGTGCGGGCGCCAGCCCGCGTCCACCGCCGCGCGCGAGGCGCCCACCGCGGCGCCGATCACGCGCGCCATGTCCTCGAGGATCACGTAGTGCTCCGGCCCCTTCATGCCGCGGCCGCCCGACAGCACGATCTCGGCCTCGGTCAGCTCGGGGAGCCCCGTGGAGACCTCTTCGCGCCGTTCGACGAACCTCATCTGCGCGACGGTGGTCGCGACCGACGGGCGCTCGACGGTCGCGACCCGGCCGGGCTGGGCGTCCGCCGGGCGGAAGACGTTCGGCCGGAGCGTCGCGACCCAGGGCGCCTTCGCCCACGTGACCTTCGCCAGCAGCTTGCCGGCGTAGACGGGGCGGGTCGCGACGAGCTTATCGCCGTCCATCGCGAACGCCACGCAGTCGGCGGCGAGCCCGACGCCGAGGCGCGCGGCGAGCCGCGCGACGAACTCGCGCTGGCGGCTCGTGACCGGCGCCAGGATCGCCCTCGGCGTCGCCTTGGCCGCAAGCTCGGCCGCGGCGCCCGTCCAGATCTCGCTGCGGTACGGCGCGAACGCGGCGTTCTCGATGAGCCAGACCTTGTTCGCCCCCCACTCCGCGAGCTGCTTGAGTCCGGCCTCGGTCGCCTTGTCGGTGAACCACACGGCCTCCGCCTGGCCGCTCGAGAGGCGCGCGGCCTCTCCGATGACCTCGGCCATCACCTTCTTCGGCGTCCCCTGCCGGTCGTCTTCGACGATGCACCAGAACGCGTTCGCCATGGTTCTCCCGCCCTCTCAGATCGCTTTGGCGTCTTCGCGCAGCGAACGAACCAGCTCCTTTACCGCCGTCGGCACGTCGCCCGGGATGATGCGCCCGGGCGGGCGGGGCGGGAGCGCCTCGAGCGTGACGACGGAGAGCTGGGGCGGCTCCGGGGCCCACCCGAGGTCGGCCGCCTTGACGTCGCGGATCTCCTTCTTCTTCGCGCCCATGATGCCTTTCAGCGTCGGATACCGCGGCTCGTTGAGCCCCTTCTGCGCCGTGAGGATCGCGGGCAACGGCAGGTCGAAGACCTCGAGCCCGCCTTCGACCTGGCGCGCGGCGCGCACCGTCTTGCCGTCGCCGTCGATCGTCTCCTCCATGATCCAGGAGGCGCACGGCCAGCCGAGCAGCTCGGCGAGCTGGGCCGCGACGGCACCCATGTCATCGTCGATCGCCTGCCGGCCGCAGAGGACGAGCTGCGGCGCCTCCTGCTTGAGCACGGCGGCGAGCGCCTTCGCCGTCGCGAGCGTGTCGGCGGCGTTCCACGCGGGGTCGTTCAGGTGGATCGCGCGGTCGCAGCCCATCGCGAGGCACGAGCGCAGCGCCTCCTTGACGCGCTCCGGGCCGAGGGACATCGCGACGACCTCGCCCTGGCCGCGCTTCTCCTTGATGCGCAGGGCCTCCTCGACCGCGTACTCGTCGTACGGCGACACGATCCAGGTGATGCCCGTGGTGTCGATCGCCCGCGGGTCGGTGGACATCTTCACCTGCGTCGCCGTGTCGGGCACCTGCTTGATGGCCACGAGGATCTTCATGAGGCCGCTCCTTCGTACCGGAGGTCCCGGGTGATGCGGAAGCGGTCGCCGGGGATGAAGACGCGATCGAAGACGACCGGCGCGCCGGCCGCGTCGTAGGACACGCGCTCGGACTCGAACGCCGGCGCCCCGGCCGGGCACCCGAGCTCGCGGCGTGAGCGCCAGGTCCGCTCGGGCAACGTCGTCGCCGATGTGCGCGGGCAGGAACGAGCGCTGCAGGCTCATCGGATGGCCATCGACCGAGCGCAGCCGCTCGACCACGAGCACGCGGGCGCGCGAGCCGAGCCCGAGGGCGTCGGCGACGTGGTGGTCGGGGCTCGCGAATCTCGTTCCGAGGAGGCGCGTCGCCACGTGCTCGCCTTTGGCCGAGAGGTCGCCGGCGAAGCGGCGGAGCTGGAGGATGTCGTAGTCGATCGACGGCGCCGCCACGAACGTCCCGAGGCCGTGGCGCCGCGCGATCAGGTGCTCGCGCTCGAGCAGCTCGAGCGCCTGGCGCAGGGTCATGAGCGTCACGCCGAAGCTCTTGGCGAGGCGGCGCTGGTTGTCGAGCCTGGCGCCGGGACGGAGCGCGCCCTCGCGGATCCGCGTGCGCAGCGCTCCGGCGATCTGGTGGTAGCGGGGCAGGCGGCCGTTCACTCGTCCGTTCCCGTTCATTCCGATCTCGTTCCTCGGAGGGGGCCTCGACGGCCCCCTCCGAGACCTCCCCCAGGACTCGATTGCGGCGGCAAAGCCGCCGCTCGAACCGCGGTTACTCCGACATGCACCCTCGTCGTCGAAAATCTTCTCGGTGTTCTAGAACACCGTCGAGCCAAGCGTATCGCGGAAGCGCCGATACAGGAAGAAACGAAGCCAACGCCGACAGGGAGTTGGGCGCGCCGCGACGTCCTATTCTAGGGCCGGGAGGCGAGCACGCGCAAGGGCAACTGCCGACGCAAGGGTCCGGGCTCAGGCCTCCCGGGCAAGCTCCTGGGAGAGGGCGACCAGCCGCCCGAGCTTCTGCCGAGCGGTGGAGGAGTCGATCGACCGGGCCGCCAGCTCGACGCCTTCCTTGAGGTCCCGCGCGCGACCACCCGCGACGAGGGCCGCGGAGGCGTTCATGAGAACGATGTCGCGCTTGGGGCCGGGCTCGCCGGCGAGGATCGCGCGGATGATCTCGGCGTTCTGCTCGCGGTCGCCGCCGAGCAGGTCACCGATGGACGCGCGCGGCACCCCGAAGTCCTCGGGACGCACGGTGAAGGTGCGCACGACGCCCTCGCGGACCTCGGAGATGCGGCTCTCGCCGGTGTTGGAGATCTCGTCGAGGCCGGCGGCGCCGTGGACGACGAAGGCCCGGTGGGTGCCGAGCTCGGCGAGGACGCGCGCAAGAGGCTCGGTGAGCGCGGGAGAGTAGACCCCGATCACCTGAGCGTTGGCTCCCGCCGGGTTCGTCAGAGGGCCCAGCATGTTGAACACCGTGCGGACGCCCATCTCGCGCCGCGCGGCCATCACGTGCTTCATCGCCGTATGGAGGAGCGGCGCGTAGAGAAAGCCGATCCCGACCTCCTCCACGCAGCGCGCGACCTTCTCGGGCGAGAGGTCGAGGTTGACGCCGAGCGTCTCGACCACGTCGGCCGAGCCGCACAGTGACGACACGGAGCGGTTGCCGTGCTTGGCGACGCGGAGCCCCGCGCCGGCGACGACGAAGGCGGTCGCGGTCGAGACGTTGAAGGTCCCCGCCGCGTCACCGCCCGTGCCGCACGTGTCGATCAGCATGTCGCGGTCGGTGCCGGTGAGCCCCG